>WYBK01000004.1 GCA_011525905.1 Acidobacteriota bacterium | reverse complement strand
CTCGCGGCCTGGAAGGCGCTCGCCGCCGCGGCCGCGACCGCCGTCGCCGCCCTGCTCGCGAGCGCGCACCCGGTCGTCCCCTTCACCGCCTTCTTCACCGCCCTGGCCGCGGCGCTCGCCGGCGACGAAGGAGAGCTCGGCGAGTGGCTTTCGGCGACCTGGGGCTTCGCCAAGCAGATCCTGCCGTTGCTCTTGGGCGGCGTGCTGATCGCGGGCCTGCTGCTCGGCCGGCCCGGGCAGGAGGGGCTGATCCCGTCGGCCTGGGTCGCCCAGTCGGTCGGCGGCAACTCGCTCGGGGCCAACCTCTTCGCCGCGGTCGCCGGCGCCCTCATGTACTTCGCCACCTTGACCGAGGTGCCCATCCTCCAGGGCCTGCTCGGCGGCGGCATGGGCCAGGGCCCGGCGCTCGCCCTGCTGCTCGCGGGCCCGGCGCTCTCGCTGCCCGCGATGCTGGTGCTGCGCAGCTTCATGGGCTGGCGCAAGACGATCGTCTACGTGTCGCTCGTCGCCGTCATGGCGACCATCACGGGCCTGCTCTACGGCTGGCTCGCAACTTGAGGAGGATCCGATGACGACGAAGCTCCAGATCCTGGGCACGGGCTGCCCGAAGTGCAGGCTGCTCACCGAGCACGCCGAACGCGCCGCGCGGGAGCTCGGGCTCGACTACGAGCTCGAGAAAGTGACCGAAATCGAGAAGATCTTCGAGTTCGGCATCGTCGCGACTCCGGCCCTCGTCGTCGACGGCGAGATCAAGGTCTTCGGCCACGTGCCGTCGACGACGAAGCTCAAGGAGCTGCTGGCCGGACCGGGAGTGGCCTCCTCGTGACGCACGGCGTGCTCTTCCTGTGCGTCGCCAACTCGGCGCGCAGCCAGATGGCCGAGGGGATCGCGCGCAGCCTCGCGGGCGACCGTGTGCCGATCCAGAGCGCCGGCTCGGCGCCCTCGGGGGTGAATCCGCTCGCGGCGCGCGTTGTCTCGGAGATCGGTATCGACATTTCCGGTCAGCGCTCGAAGTCGGTCGGCGAGATCGACCGCGCTGCCGTCGATACCGTGATCACCCTCTGCGCCGAGGAGGTCTGCCCGGTCTACCTCGGCGGCGCGCGGCGGCTGCACTGGCCGCTGCCCGACCCGGCGGGTCGCGGCGGGAGCGAGGAGGAGAGCCTGGAGCGTTTTCGCGCGGTGCGCGACGAGCTGCGCCGCCGCATCTCCGCCTGGCTCGAAGCCGAAGGCCTCGCGCGGCGCGAGGAGACGAAGTCGTGACCGAGGCGGCACCGCAGAAGCGCCTCAATGTCTTCGAGCGCTACCTGACGATCTGGGTCGTCTTCTGCATGGCCGCGGGCGTGGCGCTCGGCAAGCTCTTCCCGGGCTTCACCGATGCCCTGCGCCGGCTCGAGCTCGGCGACGGCTCGCAGATCAACGTCGCGATCGCGGTGCTGATCTGGCTCATGGTCTACCCGATGATGCTCAAGGTCGACCTGGGCTCCATCTTGGCCGTACGCGAGCGGCCGAAGGGGATCCTGGTCACCCTGTTCGTCAACTGGCTGGTCAAGCCCTTCTCGATGGCCGCGATCGGCTACCTCTTCTTCCGCATCCTGTTCCAGCCCTGGATCGGCGCCGAGCTCGCCAACCAGTACCTCGCCGGCTCGATCATCCTCGCCGCCGCGCCCTGCACCGCGATGGTCTTCGTCTGGTCCTATCTGACCGACGGCGACCCGGCCTACACGCTGGTCCAGGTCTCGCTCAACGACCTGATCATGCTGGTCCTCTTCGCGCCGATCGTCGGCTTCCTGGTCACCGGCGCGAGCACGCTGACAGTGCCCTTCGACGTGTTGCTGCTCTCGGTCGTGGTGTTCATCGTGATTCCCCTCGCGCTGGGAGCGGCCAGTCGCGCTCTGCTGCTCCGGGCGAAGGGAAGGGAGTGGTTCGAGCGAGCCTTCCTGCCGGCGTTCCACCCGGTGACGGTGATCGCGCTGCTCGCGACGCTGGTGATGATCTTCGCCTTCCAGGCCGACAACTTGACCGGCCGCTTCGTCCACGTGGTGCTGATCGCGATTCCGCTGCTGATCCAGGTCTACTTCAACTCCGGCCTCGCCTACGGGCTGATGAAGTGGCTGCGAGTGCCGCACGACGTGGCCGCACCAGGAGCGCTGATCGGCGCCAGCAACTTCTTCGAGCTCGCTGTCGCCACCGCCATCGCGCTCTTCGGCCCCGAGTCGGGAGCCGCGCTCGCCACCGTGGTCGGCGTCCTGGTCGAGGTGCCGGTCATGCTCTCGGTCTGCAGCTTCTGCAACCGCACCCGACACTGGTTTCCGGCTCCGGCGCAGGCGGCGTAACCGCGGGGGACACGCACGGCTCGCCTCCGGGCCGCCGCTCGAAGGCGACGACGCCGCCGCGCCGGTCGACCTCGACCCGGCAGCAGTCGAGCAGGGCGGAGCGCAGCATCCGGCGGGCGCGCTGCACGCGCGACTTGGCGCCGGAGAGCGAGAGCCCCGCGCGCGCGGCGATCTCGCGCTGCGCCAGGCCATCGACCTCGGCGAGGGTCAGCGCTTCGCGGGACTCGTCGGGCAGTCTGGCGAGGAGCGGCGCGAGGCAACCCGCGAGCTCCCGCTCGGCCGACGCTTCCTGCTCGGCGCCCGCCGCCTCGAGCTCGGCCGGCAGCTCCTCGGACGGGCGCCGGGCGCGATAGTGGTCGACGATGGCGTTGCGGGTGACCCGGTAGAGCCAGCCGCGCAGGTGGACGGGCGGCTCCGGGCCCTCGAGCTCGGCGAGGGCCCGGAGCAGCACGTCGTGGACGATGTCGTCGGCGGCCGCCGGGTCGCCGATGCGCCCGCGCACGAAGCGCAGGAGCTCGGCCCGCAGGCTCTCCCAGGGGGGAGGGGCGGGCGCGGCGGCCGATCCCGTCATCGTCCTCAGCCGCAGCAGGCGGCCGTCGCGGGCGCGCAGCAGGGCGCCGTCGCGACGGCGCAGCAGCCGGTCGCGGCGACCGGGGCGCAGCAGGCAGCCGGCGCGGCGGGGACGCAACAGGCGCCGGCCGGCCCGGCCTCGCGCGCGCTCGGGGTCTCGCCGCTCGCGGCGCGGTTCGTCGGGTCGTTGGGGGTCTTCGCGTTCGACATGGCTTCGGGCCTCCACTCGGATCGGGAGCCCCGCTCCCTGCGAGGTCCCGACCGAGGAGACGGAGCGAGCGCCAAAAGGACGCAGGGCCGGCGCGCCTCTCCTCGTGCACGAGGTCGCTCGAGGTGCCCATCCGCCGCTCGGGCCCCAGCATACGGTGGCAGCGGCGCCCGCGTGTCTCGCGGGCGCCGGTTGCGTCATACTCATTACGTTGAGTAAAATCACTCACGGCAATGAGTGAGCTCGAACGGTCGACCTTCCGGCGCGCTCCACTCGACGAGCTCGTGGGGCGCCTTCGCAAACCGCCCCGCCACCTCCAGGTGGTGGCCGGGCCGCGTCAGGTCGGCAAGACGACGCTGGTCGAGCAGGCGCTCGCCGGAATCGAGCGCCCGCACCTCTTCGTCTCGGCCGACGAGCCCGCCCTGCGCGACGCCGCCTGGCTCGCGGCCCAGTGGGAGCGAGCCCGCCTGCTCGCGGCGGATGCCGGGCGCGACGGCGCGGTGCTGGCGCTCGACGAGATCCAGAAGGTTCCCGGCTGGTCGGAGACGGTCAAGCGCCTCTGGGACGAGGACCGCCGTGCGCGCCGGCCGCTCGCCGTGGTGCTGCTCGGCTCGGCTCCGCTGCTGATGCAGCAGGGGATGACCGAGAGCCTCGCGGGCCGTTTCGAGGTGCTGCACCTGCCCCACTGGTCGTTCGCCGAGATGCGCGAGGCGTTCGGCTTCGACGTCGACCGCTTCCTCTACTTCGGCGGCTACCCCGGCGCCGCGCCGTTCGCCGGAGATCCGCCGCGCTGGCGTCGCTACCTGCTCGACTCGCTGGTCGAGACGACGATCGCCCGCGACGTGCTGCTGCTCACCCGGGTCGACAAGCCCGCACTGCTGCGCCGCCTGTTCGAGCTCGGTTGCCGCTACTCCGGACAGGTGCTCTCCTACACGAAGATGCTCGGTCAGCTCCACGACGCTGGCAACACGACGACCCTGGCGCACTACCTCGAGCTGCTCGCCGGCGCCGGGATGGTGACGGGCCTGCAGAAGTTCAGCGGGGCCGAGGTGCGCAGCCGCGCCTCGAGCCCGAAGCTCCAGGTGCTGAACACCGCGCTCTCGACGGCGCAGTCGGGCCTCTCGCCGGAGGAGCTGCTCGGCGACCCGGAGCTCTACGGCCGGCTGGTCGAATCCGCGGTCGGCGCTCACCTCGCCAACGCCGCGGCCGCCGGGCGCTGCGAGCTCTTCTACTGGCGCGAAGGCAACCTCGAAGTCGACTTCGTGGTCCGCGCGGGCCGCCGGCTGCTGGCGATCGAAGTCAAGAGCGCCCGCCCTCCGACGGCGCATTCGGGGCTCGCCTCGTTCGTCGATCGCTTCCCTCCGGCAAGGCCGCTGCTCGTGGGGGGCGGCGGCGTGCCGGTCGAGGAGTTCCTCGCCCGGCCGGTGGAGGATTGGCTGAGGGGATGAGCCCGCATGCCTCCAGCACGAAGAGACAGCTGATTCTGGGGCATCTTCCCACGGGATGTTGGATCAGCGGCAGCGGAGTCGGCAGGCCTTTCGCGAGTCGGCTGCGAGAGTTCGAACCTCTGCCGCCCGGATTCGGTGACTGGACGCGCTCGCTTAGAATCCTCGTGCAGCGAGCGGAGGGCACCGTGACGAACAGCACCCCCCTGTCGACCGCGCTCAGCGCGGAGTTCCTCGGGACCTTCATGCTGGTCTTCGCCTGTGCCGGCGCCGCGGCGCTCGGGGCGGGCGGGCTGGTCGGCGTCGCGCTCGCTCAAGGGCTGGCGCTCACCGTCGCGGTCTATCTGTTCGGCCACCTCTCCGGGGCGCACGTCAACCCCGCCGTCACGGTCGGCGTCTGGCTGGCGGGCAAGATCAACACCCGCCGGGCCGTCTCCTACGTCGTCTTCCAGGTCTTCGGTGCCGTCGTCGCGGCGCTCGCCCTCCGCTTCGTGCTGGGCGGCCTCGTGGGCAACCTGGGGGGGACGGCGCTCGGGGGGGAGCTCGAGGTGGGCGACGCGACGATCCTGGTGACGCCGGCCGCGGGACTGGTCGTCGAATCGCTGCTCACGCTCTTTCTCGTGCTCGCCGTGCTCCAGGGGGCGATCGCCGGGCGGGCCGGGCACATGGCGGGCGTGGTGATCGGCGCGACGCTCGCCGTCGGCGTCCTGGTCGGCGGGCCGCTGACCGGCGCGAGCCTCAATCCGGCGCGCACCCTCGGGCCGGCGCTGGTCACCGGCGACTTCGCCGATCTCTGGATCTACCTCGCGGGCCCGATCTCGGGGGGCGCGCTCGCCGCCCTGCTCTTCCGCAACGCGCTCGGCCGATGAGGCTCGGCCGGCTCTCGCGGCGTCTCGCCGGCGGCCTCGCTCTGCTGCTCGCGCTCGCCGCCGCCGCGCCGGCCGGGGCCTGGCTGACCCTCGGGCACCGGCGGGTCGGGATCGCCGCCGCCGCGGCGGTGGCCGGAGAGCTTCCGCCATTCTTCGTCGCCGGCGCCGAGACCATCGGCCACCTGGCGGTCGACCCCGACCTCTTTCGCAATCGGGACACGCCGACGCTCCGAAGCCGCGAGGAGGTCGAGCACTTTCTCGACTCCGAGCGCTTGCCGCCCGGGGGACTGCCGCCGACGGCGCACGAGCTGCTCGTCGCCTCGGCGGCGCGCGGGCTGCGGCCGGCCCAGATCGGCCTGCTTCCCTACGCGGTGATCGAGGGGACCGAGAAGCTGGCGCTCTGCCTGGCGGAGCACCGCCGCTGGCCGGACAACCCGCACGTGCGCGCCAAGTGCCTGGTCTTCGCCGGCCTGCTGGCGCACTACGCGGGGGATCTGGCGCAGCCGTTGCACACCACGATCCACCACGACGGCTGGGCGCTCCCCTCGGGGGGCTCGCCGCTCGAGGGGTTCCACGTCCGAATCGACGCCCTGCTCGAGCGCGCGCCGTTCGATCCGGCGGGTGCTCTCGCGGGGCTCTCGCTGGCGCCCTTGCCCGACCTGCGCGCCGGGGTGCTCGCCGCGCTCGAAGCGAGCCACGCGCTGCTCGACCGGACCTACCGCCTGCAGCCGCTGCTCGGCGCTGCCGAGGGCTTCGCCCATCCGGAGGTCGTCGCCTTCGCCTGCGAGCGCTTCCGGGCGGCCGTCGAGCTGCTCGGCCGGCTCTACCTCACCGCCTGGTCGGAGTCGGAGCGAATCGAGCTGCCCGGTTGGCTGCAACGCGAGTCCGGGGCGCTCGAGCCGGTCGGCGCTGCGCCCTGAGAGACGGCCGTCGCGCCCGTCAGACCGCGAACGAGGAGCCGCAGCCGCAGGTGCCCGTGGCGCGCGGGTTGTCGAACTTGAAGCCGGCGCCGGTGGTGCCGAAGACGTAGTCGATCGACACCCCTTCGAGGTAGCGGGCCGAGACCGGGTCGACGAAGACCCTCAGGCCGTCGACCTCGAAGACGGTGTCGGTCGGCCGCGCCTCCTGCTCGAAGTCGAGCGCGTACTGGAAGCCGCTGCAGCCGCCGCCCATCACGGCGACGCGCAGGCCGTAGGACTCGTCCATCCCCTCCTGCTCGCGGGTCTTCTTGACCATGTCGACCGCCTTGGCGGTGATCTGGACGGGGGGCGTGGCCTCGGCGGCCGGGGGCGTCGTGGGGTTGGTGTTCGGGGCGGTCTCCATCGGTCGGCTCCTCTCGCAGCGGGAGAACGGTTCGGGGCGGGAGAATCTTCCCGCGCTCCGGAGCGCCGAGTCTAGCGCAGCGGCCGGACGCACCCCTGCCGCCGTAAGATCGGCGCGTGCTGCGCGCGCTGCTCTTCGACTTCAACGGCGTGCTGGTCGACGACGAGCCGCTCCACTTCCGGCTCTTCCGCCAGGTGCTGGCCGAGCTCGGCATCGAGCTGGAAGAGGCGCGCTACTACGGCGACTACCTGGGTTTCGACGACCGGGACTGCTTCGCCACGGCGCTCGCCGCCGCCGGGCGGAGCGCCGGCGACCGGGAGGTCGCGCGCCTGGTCGCGCGCAAGGCGGCGGCCTACCGGGAGGAGATCCGACGCGCCGGCTACCCCTTCTTCCCCGGGGCGCTCGAGCTGGTGCGCGGCGCCGCGGCCGCCGGCTGGACGCTCGGCCTGGTCAGCGGCGCGCTGCGCGAGGAGGTCGAAGGGGCGCTCGAGCAGGGGGGCGTGGCGCCACTGTTCAAGGCGCTGGTGACCGCCGAGGACGTGGCGCGCGGCAAGCCCGATCCGGAGGGGTACGTCAGGGCGCTCGAAGCGCTCAACCGGGAGCCGCCGCTGCCCGAGCGGCTGATCCACCCGCACGAGGTGCTGGCGATCGAGGACAGCGACGCCGGGCTCGCCGCCGCTCTGGTCGCGGGCCTGCGCACCCTGGGCGTCGCCCACACCTATCCCGCCGCGCGCCTGGCGGTGGCGGAGAACGTCGTCGCGAGCCTCGCCGAGCTCGACGCGGGGAAGATCGCCGCGCTCTACGGCTGACGCTCGGAGCTCGCGGACTCTCAGGCGACCGGCACGCGGCCGGCGAAGCCCTCGTCGTAGCCATGGTGGTGCGCGAGCGTCGGCTCGGGATAGCGCCAGCACCAGTAGCCGTCGCCGCTGTCGAAGTCGACCAGCCAGAGCCCCTTGACCTGGCAGCCGAGCGACTCGATCTCCTCGCTCCAGCGCTCGACGATCGTCCGGTAGGCGCTCTCGAGCTCGCTCTTGCGCTCGTCCATCTCGGCGCGGCTCTGCAGCGCGTTGACCAGCGCCTCGACCTGCCGCACCGCCGCCTCGGTGCGGTCGCGCACGACCGGGAAGGCGGCGAGCGCCTCGTCGTAGCTCCAGATGCGCGGCGCGCGGCCGGGCTCGCTCATGGCGCGCAGGTTAGCATCCGGCTTCCGAGAGCCACGAGGCGCGCGATTGCCGGCGTGCCGGCGGGCTCGATATCGTGGCGCGCCCCGGCCGCGCGCGATCGGGGGGGAGGAACGGACCAGGCATGACGCGGATGGAGGGGAGCGGGGGCCGGATCGAGGCGATCACCGGCGGCATGTTCTCGGGCAAGAGCGAGGAGCTGGTGCGCCGCCTGCGGCGGGCCGCGATCGCCCGCCAGAAGGTACAGGTCTTCAAGCCGGCAACCGACGACCGGCACGAGCCGGATCGCCTGGTGACCCGCGACCTGCGCGAGCTCGAGGCGGAGAGCGTCGCGAGCTCGGGCGAGCTGCGCGCGCGGCTGCAGCTGGGCGTCCAGGTCGTCGGCGTCGACGAGGCGCAGTTCTTCGACGCCGGCCTGGTCGAGCTCGCCATGGAGCTCGCCGACGCCGGCATCCGGGTGATCGTCGCCGGCCTCGACCAGGACTTCGCCCGCCGCCCCTTCGGCCCGATGCCGGAGCTGCTGGCGGTCGCCGAGTACGTCGACAAGATGCACGCGGTCTGCGTCCGCTGCGGCGGCCCGGCGCACTACAGCCAGCGCATCCGCGGCGGCTCCGACCAGGTCCAGGTCGGCGACGCCGAGGCTTACGAGGCCCGCTGCCGCCGCTGCTACGAGCCCTACCGCGGCTGACCGGGCGCCGGCTCAGCCGCCGGCGAGCAGCTTGGACAGCTCCGGATCGCGCGCGATCGCCTGGCGCGCCCGGTCGCCGTCGACGGCGATCAACTGGCGCAGGGCCGCCCGCGCCGCCGCGCGGCGCCCCCGCCCGAGCTCGAGCTTGGCGACCTGGAAGAGCGCGGGGGGCGCCTGCGCCGCGATCTGCCGCCAGAGGGCGAGCGCCTCGTCGACGCGCCCGGTGGCGGCGAGCGCGCGCGCCAGCAGCGGCGGGGCGGCGGCGAGGTCGGGGCGGCGCTGGACGGCCTCGAGCAGGAAGGGGATCGCCTCGGCCGGCCGGCCGGCGTTGGACAGCAGCGCGCCCAGGTTGTAGGTCGCCTCGACGTTCTCCGGGTCGAGCTCGTGCGCCTTGCGCACGGCGGCGATCGCCTCCTCGCGCTCGCCGTTGCGATCGAGCAGGGAGCCGAGGTTGTTCCAGCTCATCGAGTGGTCGGGGTCGAGCGCCACCGCCTCGCGGTAGAGCGCGAGAGCGGCCCGCCGGTCGCCGAGCCGCTCGGTGACGACCGCCAGGTTGTAGGTGGTCGCGTGGTGGCTCGGGTCGTGCCGGCGCGCCGCGACCAGGACGTCGCGTGCCTCGGGGAGCTGGTCGGCCCGGTTGAGGCAGTTGCCGAGCCCGGAGGCGGCGACCATCGAGTGGGGGTCGAGCTCGAGCGCCTTGCGGAACCAGCGCTCGGCCTCGTCGAACGCCTCCCGCTCGAGCAGCAGGTCGCCCATCGCCACCGGGCCGTCGGGGTTGTCCGGCTGCTTGGCCATCATCGCCTCGACCAGCGCGGTCGCCTCGTCGAACTCCCCGCGCTTGGCGAGCAGCCGCGCCGCGCCCAGGTAGGCGACGTCCTGCTGCGCGTCGAGCTCGATCATCTTGCGGTAGGTGGCGAGCGCCCCCTCCTCGTCGCCGGTGCGGGCGAGCGCGCCGGCGAGCGAGCCCATGGCGACGACATTGCCCGCGTCCTCGGCCAGAATCGCCCGGATCGCCGCGATCGCCGGCTCGAAGTGCTTGTCCCGGATCAGCTGCTGGGCTACCTGGAAGCGCTCCCAGGAGCGGATCTTCTCTTTCGGATCGGCCAGCGGCGCGTCGCCCGTGACCTTCGCGCCCCAGACGTAGCCGAGCGCGGCGAGCTTCTGGCGGGTCTCGGAATCCGCCTCGTGGGCCGCGGCGCTCTCCTCGCCGTAACGGTCCTCCTCGAGCCGGCGCGCCAAGCCGGCGAACAGGGGGCGCGCCCCTTCCGGCTCGGATGCGCCGTGGAGGTTGCGCGTCTCGCGCGGGTCGGCGGCGAGGTCGTAGACCTCGGGCTGCGGCGCCTGGATCACCTTGACCGTCGCGCTGCGCAGCCCGCGCAGCTCCGACCAGCCGAAGTTCTCGCGCGGCGTGAAGGTCTCGAGATAAGCGGTGCGCTCATCGCCCTTGCCGCGCCAGAGCGGCCGCAGCGAGGCGCCGTCGAGCGGTCCGCTCGGCTCGAGGCCGGCGAGCTCGGCGATCGTCGGGAAGAGGTCGAGCGAGCGCACGACGCCGTCGACGCGCTGGCCGGCGGGCACGCCCGGCCCCGCGATCAGCAGCGGCACGCGCGTGGTCGCGTCGTAGACGAAGAGGCCGTGCGTCCGCTCGCCGTGCTCACCCAGGCTGTCGCCATGGTCGGAGGTGAAGGCGAAGAGCGTCTCGTCGAGCAGTCGCTGATCGTCGAGCTCCTCGAGCACGCGGCCGAGCTCGCGGTCGGCGTAGTGGATCTCCCCTCGGTAGGGGTCGCCGGGGAACTCGAGCGCGACGTCGTCGGGGGGTTCGTAGTCGGCGTGCGGGTCGAAGAAATGGAGCCAGAGGAAGAAGGGGCGGTCACGCGGCCTCCCCTCGCGCAGCCAGCGCACCGCCTTGTCGGCGGTCTGGGCGGCGCGGATCTCCTTGAACATGAACATCTTCTGTTTCGGGCCGCCGGCCAGGTCGTCGTCGTAGCCGTCGAAGCCCTGGTCGAGCCCGAACTGACTGTCGAGGACGAAGGCGGAGACGATCGCGTGGGTCGCGTAGCCCTCGGCCTGGAAGAGCTCGGCCAACGTCTCCTCCTCGTCCGGGACGCGATAGGTGCCGTTGTTGCGCACGCCGTGCCGCGTCGGGTAGCGGCCGGTGAAGATCGAGGTGTGGGAGGGGAGAGTGAGCGGCTGCGGCGCGATCGCGGTCGAGAACCAGACGCCGCGCGCGGCCATCGCGTCGAGCGTCGGGGTGACGTCGGTGCGGCCGGTCGACCAGCCGACGTGGTCCCAGCGCACGGTGTCGAAGGTGACGACGACGACGTTCGGATGGGAGCGCGAGCAGCCGGCGAGCGCGGCGGCGAGCAGGAGCGGGAAGAGCAGTCGGCGCATGCGGAGGGAAGAAGGTATCAGAGTGGCAAAGAGAAGCGCCCCGGCTCTCGCCGGGGCGCGGTTGCGTCTCGAGAGCCTCGCGGCGCTCAGTTCTTCGGGTGGCGTCCCGTGCGCGGGGCGGCCTGGGCGGCGAGCCGCTGTTCGGCCTCCTGCCGGCTGGCGAACAGGTGCAGCGCGATCCGGTCGATGCTGCCGTCCGGCCGCCGGTGGATCGTCGCGATCCCGGCGCCACCGCTCGGGACCGCCGCCGTGGCGGCGGCCCGCGGTCCGCGCGGACCCTGCGGGCGTGGCCGATCGGCCGCGCTGCGCGCTTCGCGCGGCTGGCGCTCGGGCCGCGGCTCGCGCACCGCGATCCGGCGAGAGGGCGCGGTGACCTGGCGGCCGTCGGCGAGGGTCAGCGTCGTCGTCTCGCCGCTCGTCGCCATCGTGACGACCAGCTCGCGGGCCGGCGCGGGGCGCTGGGCCTTGGCGGGGCCCCCGGCCTCGCGGGAGGGCGCTGCCGCCGTCGCCGCCGAGGCGGCGCTCGCCGCCAGGCCGAGGCCGAGCGCCAGCAGCAGCGCCGCGGAGGTCCGCCGGCGGCGCAGCAGCGCGACGCCGAGCAGGCCGAGCAGCGCCATGAAGAGCGCGAGCCCCCACTGGCCGAGCGTCGGGATCTCGACCAGGCTGGGCGGCACGAAGCCGCCGGCGAGCGGGGTCACCGTCGGATCCTGCGCCGGGCCGGTCGCCGGGTCGTCGGACACCACGTCGCCCAACTGCACGCAAGTGAAAGTGCCTTGGGTGCTCATCTCGGTCCCCGAGGTCGGCACGACCTCCCAGGTGATCGTGACCGTGTCGTTGGCCTCGAGATGGCCGATCACCACGGTCACCGGGTCCTCGTCGGTGACATTGCCGTCGGTCGTGGCCACCGAGCCGGGCACCACGTCGGCGTTGGCCGGGATCGGCGCGGTGAAGGTCCCGGCGGCGCAGCCGCAACTGCCGGTGGTCGAGATCGTCGCGGTGTAGAGGATGGTGTCGCCGATCGAGGGGCCGCCGCTCGCGTCGGCGTCGACCAACAGCGAGTCGTCGAGCGGCACGCCGCCCGCGAGGCCCGGCGCGGCCGACAGGAAGGGGTCGAAGTCGACCGCGGCGTTGGCGCCGTCTTCCTCGTCGTCGCGGATCAGGGCGTCGATGCCCGAGGTGGTCCCCCACCAGTTGCTCTCGGCGAACAGGGTCGCGGCATCGGTCGCGTCGACGTCCGTGTACAGATCGTAGTCGTCGTTGCCGAAGGCCGAGTTGAGCCCGGGCGAGCCCTGGGCGCCGCCGCCCAAGTCGGCCGGCGTATCGATCGAGTAGGAGTAGACCGAGAGGCCGGAGTAGTTGTTGCCGGTCGCGGTGTTGCACGAGAGCAGCGGCGCGCTCGTCGGATGGCCGAAGTAGACCACCGAGTAGATGCCGTACTCGTTGTTCGACGCGTAGTTGTCGCGGATCTGGACGTCGAGGTTGGCGACGTCGGACATCGAGTAGAGGGAGACCTCGATGCCCTCGCTGGACGTCACGCCGGTCACGCTGTTGCCGGCGACCAGGACGTTCAGCGTGTTGAGCGAGCCGCCGTAGGAGGAGTAGAAATAGATCCCCTCGTAGGATGCGTTGCCGGCCACGGTGTTGCCGGTGATCGTGGCGTTGGCGGCGAAGTCCCAGGTGTCCTGGGCGGAGTAGAAGTCGTACGTGACGTAGATGCCGTAGTAGTCGAGATTGGCCAGCGAGTTGTTGGCGATCGTGGCGGCCTGGTCGAGGGTGTAGTTCTCGAAGACGTCGTAGTCGCTCAGCTCGAAGGTGTAATAGATGGCGGTGGAGCCGGCGCCGTCGATCGTGTTGCCGGTGATCGAGACGTTGCTGTCGAGCGAGCCGTTCTCCGACGAGTACATGTAGTAGACCGAGTCGGTCAGGTAGACCGCCTGGTAGCTCGTGTTGGTGAAGGTGTTGTTGGCGATGGTCACGTCCCGGTCGGCATGCGCGCCGTCGAAGACGGAGTAGACGGAGAAGGAGCCATAGACTCCGTAGTCCATGTTGGTCATGGTGTTGCCCGAGATCGTCGGCTGCAGCGCGATGTTCTCGTAGTCGGAGTACTGGTAGCTGTAGAGCGCGACCGCCCAGTAGCCGTTCGAGAAGGTGTTCTGCCGGATCGTCGGCGCGACCGTCGCCTCGAAGGAATAGCCGGGGTAGAAGTACATGTAGACGTCGGCCGAGCTGCCGCCCGAGAACTCGTTGCCCTCGATCAGCGGCGCGAACGTCCCGCCCATGTAGTAGTTGCCGCTGCCGTAGATGCCGTAGTAGTTCTCGGTGAAGTCGTTGCCACGGAAGGTAGGCGAGACGTTCGAGCCCTCGTAGCCGTAGTAGTCGTAGAGGTAGGCGCCGTAGTAGAGATCGTCGAAGCGGTTGTTCTCGAACAGGCCGGTGAAGACCGCGGTGGTGCTGGTCGAGACCTCGAGGTAGACCCCGTAGGTGCCGCCACCGCCCGAGTAGCGACCGGAGAAGGTGTTGTTGCGCACCGTCGGCGCCTGGACGGTGTCCTCGACGTTGAAGTAGAGGAGCGCGTAAGACGAGTCCGCGTCGAACCGGAGCGTGAAGTTCTCGAGCACGGTGGTCGAGGCCAAGTCGATGCCGTCGGCCTCGATCAGGTCGCTCGTGCCGTCGCCTTCGATGATCGTGGTCGCCGGGTCGGCGCCGCGCAGAGTGACGCCGTCGACGAGCTCGAGCGGGAAGATCTCGACGCCCGGGGCGCCGTCGTCGTAGGTGCCGGCGGCGACCTCGATGACGTCGCCCGGGGCGAGCGTCGCCTCGGTCAGCGCCCGGGTGATCGACTGCCAGGGCGTCGCCGGGTTCTGCGCCTCCACCGCGTCGTTGTTGATGTCGTCGCCGGTGGCGACGTTGACGTAGAAGGTGGCCGCCCAGGCGTCGGCGACGGTCACCGTGCCGCAGACCAGCGAGAGCGCGAGAAAAGCGCCCAGCGCCCGCCGCAGCACGCCCCAGGAAGCCGGAGATGCGAGAGCTCGTCCGTACATGACTCCCTCCGTGCGATTTTCACAGCTTACGATCTGCAAGTCTGAATGATGCCACCGGCGAGCCCCCCCCGGCAAGCCGTGCCTGCCGGGGGGAAGCGAGAACGGCCCTTCGGAGCGAGTTAGCGCCGGCCCGGGATCGGCAGCGGGCGGCCGTCGGGGCCGACGTGGACGAAGACCATCTCGGCGGCGGTGACCCGGGCGCGGGGTCCGCCCGGGTGGCCGCGTTCGGCCTCGACCTCGACGCCGACGGTGATCGACGTCGTCCCGACCTTGCGGGTGTCGGTGTAGAAGCTGACCAGGTCGCCGACGAAGACCGGGGCGTGGAAGACCACCTCGCGCATCGCGACCGTGACGATCCGGCCCGGCACCGTCCGGTGCGCCTCGACGGCGCCCGCCTGGTCGATGTAGGAGAGGATCACGCCGCCGAAGATCGTGCCGAGGGCGTTGGTGTCCTTCGGCATCATGATGACGCGGATCGCCGGCTCGGCGCGCGGCGGCTCGGGTGCGTCCGCGCCGCTCATCGCGCCTCCGCCGCCGAGGCGAGCGCGGCGCCGCCGCGCGCCGCGCGCCGGTGGGCCGCCGCCTGGAGGGCGATGGTCACGGCGTCGGCGGCGGTGCGGGCATGGAAGAGCAGCGGGTCCGCCAGGCCGTCCGGTCGCCGCAGCTCCCAACTGTCGAGCAGCACCGCGGGCACGCGGTACTTCAGGGCGAAGGCGATCTCGGAGAGCGTCCCCCAGCCGCCGCCGATGGCGATCACGGCGTCGGCGGAGAGCACCAGGATCTGGTTGCGCGTCTGCCCGAGGCCGGTGAAGAGAGTGACGTCGAGGAACTCGTTGGGCGGCGAGGCGCTCTCGTCGGCGCCCGGCAGCACGCCGACCGACCAGCCGCCGCTCTCGCGCGCGCCGCGCGCGGCCGCGGCCATGACGCCGCCGCGCCCGCCGGTGAGCAGCAGCGCTCCGGCGCGCGCCACGCCCACGCCGGTCTCGTGCGCGAGCGCCGCGGTCTGCTCGTCGCAGGTCGCGGCGCCGACCACGGCGATCTGGAAGCGGTCGGACATGGCGGCGCATGATATCTTGCGCGGCGACGCTTCGCCCGCCATGCCGTCGGACCCGGCCGCTCCCGTTCGCTCCGCCTCCCCAGACGACCTCGCGCTCGTGCGCGCGATGGCCGATCGTCGCCCCGAGGCGATGGCCGAGCTCTACGATCGCTACGCGCCGACGCTGCTCGGCGTGGCGCGGTCGATCCTCGGCGCCGGCCCGGCGGCCGCGGAAGCGCTCCACGAAGGGCTGCTCGAGGCCTGGGCGCACGCCGAGCGCTACCTTCCGGCGCGCACCTCGGTCGCGACCTGGCTGGTGCTGATCGTGCGCGCCCGGGCGCTCGCCCGCCGGCGCGCGGCCGGCCCGGCGCCGGTGGCCGGCGCAGCGGCCGCCGCCGCCGCGCCGCCGCGCTCCGAGCCGCCCGAACGGGCGAGACGCCGGCAGCGGGTGCGCACCGCGCTCGCCGCGCTGCCCGCCGACCAGCGCGAGGTGCTCGAGCTCGCCTTCTGGGAGGGGCTCGCCAGCTCGGAGATCGCGCGGCGCACCGAGACGAACGCCGACGGGGTGCGCCGGCGCGCGCTCGAGGCGATGCGCGCGTTGCGCCGCACGCTGCGCGACGAGCTGCGAGAGCGGATGTGAGCGGCGTCACCGACTCCGAATCCCTGGCCGTCGAGCACGTGCTCGACGAGCTCGCCCGCGCCGCTTCGCCCGACGACACCGCCGTAGCGCCGCCCGAGGACGAGGTCGCCGAGGTCCTCGAACGGCTCTACCTCGAAGTGCTCGGCCTGGTCGGCGCCGCGGTCGAGCCGCTCGAGCCCCCCGCCGGCGCGCGCGCCGCGCTGCTCGCCCGGCTCGGCGGCGACGAGACGCAGGAGGTCGAGCCGGTCGGCGAGACGATCCGCGAGGCGGCCAGTGAGCCGGTCCCCGAACGGGACTCGGGCGGTGCGCAGGACGTCGTGGCGCAGCGGACCGTCGCGCCGGCACTCGAGCCCGAGGCGGCGCCCCCCGCGGCCCTCCGCCGAGCGGCGAGCGCCGCGGCGCCGCCGAAGAGGGCGGCCCGCCAGTCCCGCCGCCGCGGCCTCGGCCTGTTCGCGGCGCTCCTCGCGCTGCTCGCGCTCGGCGCGGGCGGCGCCGCCGCCTACTTCTATTCCGAGCTCGAGAGCGCCGCCGCGCGGCTGCGTCGGCTCGAGCGGGAGCGCGGCGAAGCGGTCGACCGCGGCCGGGCGGAGGCCGCGGCGCTCGCCACGCGCCTCGCCGAGCTCGAGCGCCGCCACGAGTTCGTCACCGCGCCCGGAGTGACGGTCTTCGCGCTCCGTCCGCCGGGCCAAGCGCTGCAGCCGCTGGCGCGCGGCGCCCTCTGGCTGGCGCCCGACCGCCAGCGCTGGCTGGTCGACCTGCGCGGCTTGGCGCCGGCGCCCCCCGGGCGCGACTACCAGCTCTGGTTCCTGCTCGAGGGCGCCTCGCGCCCGGCCGGAGTGGTCCCGGTGGCGCAGGGGGGCGGGGCAATCCTCGAGTCGAGCGGCTTCCCGGCGACCGCCACCGGGGTGGCGTTGACGCTCGAACGCGCCGGCGGCACCGCGCTGGCGAGCGGCCCGCCCATCCTGCTGGGCACCAGCCCGGTCCGGCTCTGAAGCCGCGGCGGACTCCCAGCCGACTCCCATCCCTCCCGCGGTGCAGCGCTGCACTCGCTCGCCGGCCGCTCCAGGATAGGTTCGCTTCGTGCCGAGCCCGCCTCCGGTGCGCGGCGCCGCGCCGGCGCTCCTGCTGCCGTTCTGCTGGACGCTCGCCGCCGCTCCCGCGATCGCCCAGGACCTGGTGGTCTACGACGACGAGCTGCGCAACGGCTTCGTCTCCTGGCCCTGGGCGGCGCACGACCTGGCCTGGAGCGGGGAGGTCCATTCGCCGCCGCACGCGATCCGGCTCGAGCCCGACGCCTGGGGGGCGCTCTACCTCCACCGCGACGGCGCGCTCGAGGTCGCGGACTACGTCGAGCTGCGCTTCTGGGTGCGCGCCGAGAGCGGCTCGCCGCAGGTCCGCGTGGTGCTGCTCGCCGCCGGCGCCGAGATCGGCGCACTGCCGCTCGCCGAGGCGGTCGAGGGCGGCGTTTCGGCGGCGGAGTGGCGCGAGGCGGTGGTGCCGCTCGCCGCCCTCGAGCCATCCGGCCCGGCGTTCGACGAGATCTGGCTGCAGGACACGACCGGCACCGACCAGCCGGCGCTGCTCTTCGACGATCTGCGCTTCGTCGCCGACCCGACGCCGCCCGGACCGGTCGCAGTCGCCGTCGATCCCGCGCTCGACCGGCGGCCGCTCTCGGCTTTCCTGTTCGGCGTCAACTTCGCGACCCCGGAGCAGATCGAGAGCGTCGGCTACACGCTGAACCGCTGGGGCGGCAACCGGACGACGCGCTACAACTGGCAGCTCGACGTCGACTCGAGCGCCGCCGACTGGTTCTTCGCCAACTACACCGCGAGCGAGCCGGCGCCGCCGCTGCCCGAGGGCTCGGCCGCCGACCGGTTCGTCCTCGACAGCCGCGCCGCCGGGGCCGACGTGTTGCTCACCCTGCCGATGCTCGGCCGGGTCGCCGGCCCCGACCGGGAGCGGCGCTGGAGCTTCTCGGAGGCGACCTACGGTCCCCAGCTGCTCGACGAGTGCCGTTACTTCGGCCCCGCTCCCGAGGACTGGCCCTTCTGGTGCAACCACGACATGGGCGACGGGCGCTGCGATCCTGGAATCAACACCACCGGGTTCTGCAGTCCGGAGGGGCGGATCGTCGGCAACGACCCGGACGAGACCTCGGTCGTCGCCGGTCCCGGCTTCATCGCCGAGTGGGTCGAGTTCGTCGTCGGACGCGCCGGCGGCGCGGACCGCGGCGGCGTGCGCTTCTACGCCCTCGACAACGAGCCGATGCTCTGGGACTCGACCCACCGCGACCTCCACCCGCAGCCGGCGACCTACGACGAGGTCTGGCAGAAGGGGCTCGCGGTCGCGCTCGCGGTCAAGGCGGTCGATCCGGCGGCGCGCCTGCTCGGCCCCGACACCTGGGGGTGGTGCGACCTCTGGACCTCGGCGGCCGACGCGCCGGGCGACTGCACCGACGGCCCCGACCGCCAGGCGCACGGCGGCGTGCCCTTCGTCCAGTGGTACGCGGCGCAGGTCTGCGCCGAGGTGGCCGCGGGGGGCGTGCGGCCGGTCGACTACCTGGACGTCCACTTCTACCCGCAGGCGCCGGGTGTCGCGGGCACCGACGACGTGGTGAACGAGGCGGTCGCGGCGACGCGCCTGCGCTCGCTCGCCGAGCTCTGGGACTCAGCCTACCTCTCGGAGTCCTGGATCGGCGCGGCGCCCCGGCTGATCCCCCGGCTGCGCGAGTGGCGCGACGCCGCCTGTCCGGGACTCGGCATCGCGCTGACCGAGTACAAGTGGGGCGCGGACGAGTCCCCGTCGGGCGCGCTCGCGCAGGCGGAGCTGCTGGCGATCCTGGCGCGTGAGGGGGTCGCTCTCGCGACCCGCTGGGTGGTCCCGGCGAGCGGCTCGAAGGCGGAGGAGGCCTTCCGCTTCTGGCTCGGCTACGACGGCGCCGGCGGGAAGGTCCAGGGGGAGAGCGTGCGCGCCCTGTCGAGCGACTCCCAGTCCGTCGGCGCCTACGCCGTCCGTTCGCCGCGCGACGAGCTCTTCGTGCTGCTGTTCAACAAGGACGACGAGCCGCGCGAGGTCGAGGTCGCGCTCGCCGCCCCGATCGCCGGCGACGCCGCGCTCTGGCGCTTCAGCGAGACGAGCCCGCTCGCCACCGCCGGCGCCCTGCCGGTCGTCGCCGGCACCTTCTCGGCGAGCCTGCCGGCGCGCTCGGCGACCCTCGCCCGCCTCCCGCTCGTCTCGGACCTGCTCTTCCGCGACGACTTCGAGTCGGGCTCGGCCTGGAGCTGGTCGGCGCGGACACCCTGAGGTCGATCCACCCCGGCGCGCAGTATCGTCGCCGGCATGAGCCCTCTGCCGACCGTTCCGCTCCTCTTCGAGCGCCTCCCCGAGGCCGAGATGCGCCGCCGCGCCGAGGCCTTCTTCGCCGAGATGCGTCGGCGCCGCAGCGTGCGCGAGTTCGCGCCCGACCCGGTGCCGCGCGAGCTGGTCGAGCTCGCCATCCGGACGGCGGCGAGCGCGCCGTCGGGGGCGCACCGGCAGCCCTGGCGCTTCGTCGCGGTCGCCGATCCGGCGGTCAAGCGCGCGATCCGGCTCGCCGCCGAGGCCGAGGAGCGGGAGAGCTACGAGCACCGGATGTCTCCCGAGTGGCTCGCCGCGCTCGAGCCGCTCGGCACCGACTGGCGCAAGCCGTTTCTCGAGGTCGTCCCCTGGATCGTCGTGGTCTTCGCCGAGCTCTGGGAGGCACGGCCCGACGGCACGAAGGTCAAGAACTACTACGTCAAGGAGAGCGTCGGCCTCGCCTGCGGCCTCTTCATCGCGGCGCTGCACGCGATGGGGCTCGCGACGCTCACCCACACGCCGAGCCCGATGGCCTTCCTCAACCGGATCCTCGGCCGGCCGGACAACGAGAAGCCGTTCGTCCTCTTCCCCGTCGGCTACCCGGCGCCCGAGTGCCGCGTCCCCGCCCTCGAGCGCAAGCCGCTCGACAGCGTCACCGTCTGGCTCGAGGGCCCGGGCGGCGCGGGCCTCACTCCTTGACCCGCTTGCCCTTCTGGTAGAGCGACTCGATCCCCTTCTTGCCGATCTCCTCGGCGAGCTCGTCGATCCAGTTGGTCAGCTTCGACTCGGTGGTCGAGAGGGTCGTGCCCGAGACCACGCGGTGGTGGAGGGCGACCAGCAGCTCTCCGCTCGCCGCGTCGACGAACTTCAGGTCCATGGTCGTCGAGCCGGCCCCGGCGCCCATGCCGACCCAGAACTTCGCCGCCGCGCTGCCGGTCGAGCAGTCGACGATCCGGCCGACGGCCCGCACGTCGCCGCCCGACGCGACCACCGTCACCTTGCCGCTCAAGGCGTTCTCGAAGGCCTCGGCGAACAGCTCGGGCATCTTCTCGGTCAGGTCGTTGGCCAGCCGCTTGTCCTTGGCGTCGCGTTCGCTCGCTTTCTCGCCGAGGAAGCTCGTCTCCTGCCAGGCGTCGAAATGCACTCTCTTGCCCTGGAAGGAGAAGCCGGGCCTGACCCAGAGGTAGTCGATCTCCTCGGCCTCGCGGAACTCGGACACCGCACCGAACCAAGCGGGGTCGAGCTTGCCCTCGTCGAGGGCGGCGAGGGGCGCGGCGGCGGCCAGCAGGGCGAGGGTGGCGGCGAGGGCGAGGCGTCGGGTCATGGTGTCTCCCGGGTCGTGTTCGTTTCGAGCGCGGCGCTCGGGGCTCGGGCCCGCGCGCCGGTCGGTTCAGAGGAAGTCGGCGCAGGAGAGGTAGAAGCCGCACCCCGGCCGCGGGCAGTAGAGCTTGCACTTGCGCTCCGCGAGCTCGGCGCCGCAGTTCGGGCAGGTGCGCATCAGGCGCTCCGGCTCGGCGTCGGCGCGCGCTGGCTCGCGGCCGCGCGCGGCCGCCCGCGGGATCCTCTCCGTATCGTTCCTCGTCACGGACGCCGGCGATTCTGCCATGGGCGCCGGCTCCGGCGGAGCGTCAGCCGCCAGCGGTGCCGGCGAAGAGGGCGGCGAGGTCGAGCGTCGGCACGCGGCCGCGCGAGACGAGCTCGACGTAGGTCGCCGCGAGCCGGTCCTTGCCGGCGCCGAGGGCGGTGCCGACCAGGCCGACGGCTCGGGCGAGCTCCGCGGGCGGCAACTCCTCTACCAGTGCGCTCCAGAGCCGCTCCTCGAGGACGTTGAACGCGGTCTGGACCTCGGTCAGGTCGTAACCGTCCGCGAAGCGGGCGCGCGCCACCCGCTCGGCATGGTGCAGCAGCCGGGTGAGGTTGCGCGAGGTCACCGCCTCGGCGGCCAGGTCGTAGAGCGCGGTCAGCCGCTCGCGCCGCTCGGGCTCGTCGGTCGCCTCGTAGTGGGCGAGGTGAGCGCGATCGAGGGCGGTGAGCGCCTCCTCGACGATGCGGTCGCGGCGAGCGGCGAGCAGCTCGGTCAGGGCCATGGCCACCTCCTGCGCGAGCCTAGGCGCGCGCCGGCGCCGCGCCGCCACCCCGCGGGCGGGCGCGCGGGCGCCGAGGGGCGGGCCTCGGGTTGCTAGACTGTGCGGTCCATGCCGCTCTCGGCCCTCGTCCTCGCCGGTGGCTCCGGCACCCGATTCTGGCCCGCCTCCCGCCGCTCGCGTCCCAAGCAGCTGCTCGCGCTCGACGGCGGACGCTCGCTGCTCCAGGCGACGGTCGACCGGCTGGCGCCGCTGGTGCCCGCCGAGCGGGTCTGGGTGGCGACCACGCCGGCGCTCGCCGCGGCCGTGCGCGAGCAGCTGCCCGGGCTCGGCCCCGATCGGCTGGTGGTCGAGCCGGCGCCGCGCAACACGGCGCCGGCGATCGGCTTCGCGCTCGCCCGGATGCCGGTCGAGGCCCGCCGGGGGGCGGTCGCGGTGCTGCCGTCCGACCACCGCGTGGCCGAGCCGGAGGCCTTCCGCGCCACGCTGGCCGCCGCGGCCGAGGTCGCCGAGCGCGACGACCGGGTGCTGGCGCTCGGCGTCGTGCCGACCCGCGCGGAGACCGGCTTCGGCTACCTCGAGGTCGGCGAGGCGCTGCCCGGAGCGCCCGGCCTGCGCGAGGTGGTGCGCTTCCGCGAGAAGCCCGACCGGGCGACCGCGGAGCGCTTCCTGGCGGGCGGCCGCCACCTCTGGAACGGCGGCATCTTCGTCTTCCGTGGCGAGACCATGCGCGCCGCGATCGCGCGCCTCGCCCCGGAGGTCGGTGCGGGCCTCGCGGCGCTCGAGGGCGACCCGTCGTCGGCCGCCCGGCGCTTCGCCGCGCTGCCGGCGGTTTCGATCGACGTCGCCGTGATGGAGAAGCTCGAGGGCTTCGCCACCCTGCCGCTCGAATGCGGCTGGGACGACCTCGGCTCCTGGCAGGCGCTCCACGACGCGCTGCCCGGCGACGGCGCCGGCAACCGCGTCCACGGCAGTGCGGTCGCGGTCGACGCGCGCGACAACCTGCTGTTCGCCGAGCAGGGGACGATCGCCGTGGTCGGCGTCGAGGGGTTGGTCGTGGTGCGCACCGGCGACGCGGTCCTGGTGCTGCCGCGCGAGCGCGCGCAAGAGGTGCGGCGGATCGTCGAGCGGCTCGAGTCGAACGGCCGCGACGATCTGCTCTGATCCAGCCATGCAGTGGAAGATCGCTCCGCCGAGCCGGCTCTCCGATCGCTTCAACCGCTGGGCGATCCGGCGCGGCTTCCCGGCGCTCGCCTGGCTGGCGCCGCGGGTGCCGCGCTGGTTCCTCTTCTGGGGGGCGCGGCGGATCATCTCGCTGGTGATGTCGCTCTACCGGGCGCCGCACCGGGCGATCGCGCGCAACCTCGGGCGGGTCCTCGGCCTGCCGCCCGACTCGGCCGAGGTGCGCCGCGCGACGCGGCGGATGTTCTTCCACCTCGCCTACTACTGGGCCGACCTCTTCCGCTTCGCCCAGCTCCCCCCCGAGCGGCTGCGCGCGCTGGTGGTCGGCGGCGATCCGGCGGCGCTCGATCCGCTGCGCGCCCGGCGCGCCGCCGGCGAGCGGATCATCCTGATGACCGCGCACGTCGGCAACTGGGAGCTCGGCGCGGTGCTCGCCGGTCAGGCGGAGCTGCCGGTGTCGATCGTCTACGTGCCCGACGCCTTCGGCGAGGCCGAGCTCTTCCGCAGCCTGCTGCGGCGGCTCGGCTCGGTCGAGGAGATCGCCATCCAGCCCGGGGACCGCTTCTCGAGCCTGCCCGTGCTGCGGGCCTTCGCCGAGGGACGCCTGGTCGCTCTGCAGGGCGACCGCGACTTTCGCGACGCCGGCATGACGCTGCCCTTCTTCGGGGCGCCGGCGAGCTTCCCGACCGGGCCGTTCCACCTCGCCCGCATGAGCGGCGCCCTCCTGCTGCCGACCTTCATCGCCTACACGCCGGACCACCGCTTCGAGATCGAGCTCGGCGAGCCGATCGCCGTCGAGCGCAGCGCCGACCGGGAGGGAGACGTCCGGCGCGCCCTCGAGCGCTGGGTCGGCGTGCTCGAGCGCGCGGTGCGCCGCTGGCCCGACCAGTGGTACACCTTCTACGACTTCTGGCCGCAGGCTCCCGACCCGAGCGCGCTCGACGCCGCGACGGGAAACCGCGCGGCGAGCGCCGCCGGCCGGGCGTGAGGCGCCCCTGATTCGCCCGGTCGAGCTGGCGACCCGGGCCGGAATCCGTCCCTTCGCCGGGATCGGCCGCGCCGAAGGGCTCGACGATCTCGCCGCCGGCGGCGGCCCCTGGGAGGTCGAGATCGGCTTCGGCAAGGGGCGCTTCCTGCTCGCTCGGGCGGCGGCCGAGCCGGAGCGGCGCTTCCTCGGCATCGAGGTGGCGCGCGAGTACTTCGCCCTCGCGGCCCGCCGCCTGGCACGCCGCCGGCTCGCCAACCTGGCGCTGCTGCACGGCGAGGCGCTCTACCTGCTCGCCGCCGGGCTGCCGCGCGGCTTCGCCGCGACCGTCCACGTCTATTTCCCCGACCCTTGGCCGAAGAGCCGGCACCAGAAGCGGCGTCTCTTCTCGGCCGCCAGCGTCGACCTGGTCCTCGGGCTCCTCGAGCCGGGCGGGCGCCTCTGCTTCGCCACCGACTTCCTCGAGTACGGCGAGGAGGTCGCCGCGCTGCTCGCCGCCCACCCGGCGCTCGTGGTCGAGCGCGTCGAGGGCGGTTGGCCGGGCGGCGCCCGCACCAACTACGAGGCGAAATACGAGGCCGAGGGGCGGCCGATCCTGCGCCTCGAGGCGCGGCTCGCCGGCGCCGCCACGCCGCACCCCGCGGGCGTCGTCGAGATCGCGGCGGCGAGCGGCGCCGCGCCCGGCTGACCGCGGCGCTGCTATCCTCGACCCCCCTCGGGCGCCATGAGACGCCTCGCCGAGCTGCTCCCCTGGTTCCGTCCCTACCGGTCGCGCGTGGCCGCCGGCATCGCCTCGATCCTGGGCGCCGCGGCGTTCGGGCTGGCGGCGCCGCTGCTGCTCGGCGGAGCGGTCGACGCGCTCGAGGCCGCGCCCTCGCGCGCCACGGTCGCCCGCTACGCCGGCCTGCTGCTCGGCGTCGCCCTGCTGCAGGGCGTCTTCAACTTCTTGCAGCGCCGGATCCTGGTGGCGGTCAGCCGCCAGATCGAGTTCGACCTGCGCAACGAGTACTTCACGCACCTCGCGCGGCTGCCCGCCGCCTTCTACCAGAAACACCGGATCGGCGACCTGCTGGCGCGCTCGTCGAGCGACCTGGGCGCGGTGCGCATGGTCTGCGGGCCGGCGATCATGTACGCCACGCACACCGTGGCGACCGCGGCGGGCGCGCTCGCGGCGATGCTCTGGATCGACCCGGCGCTGACCGGCGTCTCGCTCGTCGCCGCCCCGCTGCTCGCCGCCGCGACCCGGCTCTTCGGCGAGCGAATCCACCGCCGCTACGAAGTGGTGCAGCGGGAGTTCGCGGCGCTCTCGGCGCGCGCCCAGGAGAACCTGGCCGGCGTCCGGGTCGTGCGCGCCTACGCGCGCGAGGCGACCGAGCGTTCCGCGTTCGAAGAGCGCAATCGCGCCTACCTCGCCGCTGCGCTCCGGCTGGCGCGCTGGCAGAGCGCCTTCCACCCGCTGCTGCAGCTGCTCGTCGGCGTCGGCTTCGTCGCGGTGCTCGGCTTCGGGGGGGCGCGCGTGATCCAGGGCGCGATCAGCCTGGGCGATTTCGTCGCCTTCCATTTCTTCCTGGGCAAGCTGGTCTGGCCGACCATCGCGGTCGGCTGGGTGATGAACCTCGCGCAGCGGGCGGCGGCCTCCTGGCTGCGGCTGCGCGAGGTGCTCGACGTCGCGCCGGCGATCGCCGATCCGGCGACGCCCCGCCTGCCCGACGCACCAGCGGGGGCGGTGCGCTTCGCCGGCGTCGACTTCGCTTTCCGCCCGGATGCGCCGGCGGTGCTCGCCGGCATCGAGGTCGACGTGGCGGCCGGCGCCGTGGTCGGCATCGTCGGGCCGACCGGTGCCGGCAAGTCGACGCTCCTCGCCCTCCTGCCGCGGCTGGTCGACCCGCCGCCGGGGACGGTCTTCCTCGACGGCGTCGACGTGCGCGACTGGCCGCTCGCTCGCCTGCGCGCCGAGATCGCGATGGTCCCGCAAGAGAGCTTCCTCTTCTCGGCCACGGTCGCCGAGAACGTCGCCGTCGGCCGCCCCGAAGCGACGCGCGCCGAGATCGAGGAGGTGGTGCGCCGGGCGGGACTCGCGCACGACCTCGCGGCGCTGCCGCGCGGTCTCGACACTCCGGTCGGCGAGCGGGGGTTGACGCTGTCGGGAGGGCAGAAGCAGCGGGTGGCGCTCGCCCGCGCGCTGCTGCGCGAGCCGCGCATCCTGCTGCTCGACGACGCCCTGTCGGCGGTCGACGCGCGCACCGAGGCGGCGGTGCTCGCCGGCCTCGGCACGGCGTTTCGCGGGCGCACCGTGTTCGTCGTCGCCCACCGCCTGTCGACGCTGGCGGCCGCCGACCTCATCCTGGTGCTCGACCGCGGCCGTATCGTCGAGCGGGGCACGCACGCCGAGCTGGTCGCGCGCGGCGGTCTCTACGCGCGCCTCGATCGGATGCAGCGGCTCGAGGACGAGCTGGCGGTCGCCGCCGGCTGACCGGGGAGGAGGGGCTTTGGGCAAGATCGTCGTCGCGGGCGGCAGCGGCCTGATCGGGCGGGCACTGGTCGGCGCGCTGGCCGGGGAGGGGCGCGAGGTCGCCGTGCTCTCGCGCTCCGGGCGGATCGAGGGGCTGCCGCGCGGCGCCCGCGCGGTCGCCTGGGACGGCCGGACGCTGGCGAGCTGGACCGCCGAGCTCGAGGGCGCCGCCGCGACGGTCAACCTCTGTGGCGCGGGGATCGCCGACCGTCGCTGGACGGCGGCGCGCAAGCGGGTCCTGCGCTCGAGCCGCGTCGAGCCGACCGCTGCCCTGGTCGAGGCGTTCCGCCGGGCGACCCGGCCTCCGGCGCTGCTGCTCCAGGCCTCGGCGGTCGGCTTCTACGGCGACCGCGGGGACGAACCGCTCGACGAGCATTCGGCGCCCGGCAAGGGATTTCTCGCGGAGCTGTCGCTCGACTGGGAGCGGGCGAGCGACGGCGTCGAAGGCGCCGGCGCCCGCCGCGTGCTGCTGCGCACCGGGCTGGTGCTCGCCCGCGAGGGGGGCGCGCTGCCGGCGATGGCGCGCCCCTTCCGCTTCGGCGTCGGCGGACCGCTCGGATCGGGGCGGCAGTGGATGCCCTGGCTGCACGTCGCCGACGAGGTCGGCGCCATCCGCTTCCTGCTCGAGGCGCCGGGCGCCTCGGGGGCCTACAACCTGGTCGCTCCCGAGCCCGTGAGAAACACCGAGCTCAGCCGCGAGCTGGCGCGCGCGCTCGGCCGGCCGAACCTGCTGCGCGCTCCCGCGTTCGCCCTGAAGCTCGCGCTCGGTGAGATGGCCGGCATGTTGCTCGCCGGGCAGCGGCTGGCGCCCCGGCGCCTGCTCGAGGCGGGCTACTCGTTCCTCTTCCCGCGCCTCCCGCCGGCGCTCGAAAACCTGCTCGGCTGACCGCCCATGGGCCTGCCCGCTCTGATCGCCCTCTCGGCGATCCTCCTCGCCCTCTTCTTCTTCGCCGGCTGGCGCCACTCGCTGGTACGGCGCGACGTCTCCGGAGTCGACGTGCAGTGGGGGCTCGCCTTCGTGCTGATCGCCGCGGTCGGCGCGCTCGCCGGCGGCGGCGCGCCGGCTCGGCGCGTCCTGCTGCTCCTCCTGGTGGCGATCTGGGGCGTGCGGCTGGCGCTGCACATCCACCGGCGCGCCCGCGGCAGGGGGGAGGATCCGCGCTACGCGGCGATGCGCGCGCGCCAGGGCGAGCGCTTCGGCCGGGTCTCCCTCGGCACCGTCTTCGGACTGCAGGGGGCGCTCGCTCTGTTCATCGGATTGCCGTTCCTGGTGGCGGCCGCAGCACCCGAGCCCCGTACGCTCGGCGCCTGGGACGCCGCGGGCGCGACGCTCTGGGCGGTCGGCTTCCTCTTCGAGGCGGTGGGCGACGCCCAGCTCGCCCGCTTCCGCGCCGATCCGGCACAGCGCGGCCGGGTCCTCGACAGCGGCCTCTGGCGCTACACCCGCCATCCCAACTACTTCGGCGACGCCACCCTCTGGTGGGGCTACTACCTCGTCGCCTGCGCGACGCCCTGGGGCTGGGCGACGGCGGCGAGCCCTCTCCTCATGACTTTCCTGTTGCGCCGGGTCTCGGGCGTGCCACTGCTCGAGCGAGGGCTCGCGGCCACTCGGCCGGGCTACGCCGAGTACGTCGCGAGGACCAGTCCGTTCTTCCCATGGTTCCCGAAACGGCCGCAGGGCCGTGGCGGGGGGGCTGCTCCTGGCACGGATCCTGCTCATCGGTGAGGCGACGAGGCGCGTGGCGCCGCGCTGGCCGGTCGGACCGATCGAGCCGAACCGGCCGCGAGCGGCGCGCACCGCGCGGCAGCAGCAGAGACGAGACAACCTCCACGGGTTCGAGGCGGGCCGACCAAGCCCGCCTCCTTTTTTTCGGGGGCCGCGGGCTCAGGGTGCGAATCGGGCGCGCAGCGTCCGGGCGACCTCGGCGCACAGGTCGGGGCGAGCATAGATGCGGTAGCGGTCGATGCGCGTCAGGTGGCGGATGAAATGGCTCGCCTGCTCCATCGGCTCCAGCCGGCCGTCGGGGTGGGCGACCAGGACGCGGCTCGGGCCGAGACGGTGCGGGTCCTTGGAGGAGCGGGCGATCAGCAGGGCGCCCGGCTCGAAGCGGGCGGCGAGCTCGGGCAGCACCGCCTCGAACGCCGCGCTCTCCTCGGGCGCCAGGTGCTCGCGGGTCTCGAAGGCGAGCGGGAAGTGGGCCCGGGCGACGACCGCGCGCGCGTGGATGTCGGTCGAGGCGCGCAGGCCGGCGAGCACCGAGTGGTCGTCCTCGGCGAGGAAGGCGTCGGGCTGGTCGGGCCAGAAGCGCCCGGCGCCGCGCAGCCACTCGGTCAGATGGTGCTCGAGCGCCTTGCCGGTGACGTTGTAGTAGACCTGGGTGAACATGTAGTAGCGGGCGAGGACCAGCGCCTCGACCGCGTGCACGCCCCCCTCCTCGACTCCCAGCCCGACCGCCCCGGTCTCCGGATCGACGATCGGCACCAGGGTGTCGATCAGCCGGTCGAGGTCGTAGACGCCGTAGCGCACGCCACAGAAGAGGCTGTCGCGCAGCAGGTAGTCCATCTTGTCGACGTCGAGCTCGCCCGAGACCATCTGGGCGAGGAAGCGCAGCTCCGGCGGCACGCGGCCGGCGAGCAGGTCGATCACCTCGTCGCGGCCGACGCCGTCGCCCCGGCGCGCGAAGACCTCTTCGATCTCGGGGCTCGCGAGCAGGCGGCGGGTCATCTCCTCGTGGTCGATGCCGCCGGCGAAGCGGTCCTCGGCCGAATGGCTGAACGGGGCGTGGCCGACGTCGTGGAGCAGCGCCGCCGCTCGCACCCGGCGGCGCAACCGGTCGCGCTCGTCGGCGGCGACCAGGTCGGGCCGCTTGTCGGTCAGCGCGTCGAAGATCCGCCCGGCCAGGTGCATCGCCCCGAGCACGTGGCTGAAGCGGCTGTGCTCGGCGCCCGGGTAGACGAGGAAGGTCAGGCCGAGCTGGTGGATGAAACGGAGCCGCTGCAACGGCCGGCTGCCGATCAGCGCCGCCTCCAGCCGGTCGGCGTGGAGGAAGCCGTGGATCGGATCGCGCAGGCGCAGCGCGGTCATTGCGCCTCGGGGGTCGCGGCCTGGCCGCGGTAGGGGCGCAGCGCGTCGAGCACCAGGACCCGGCTGCGCAGGATGCCGGCGATCGAGTGGGCGCGCGCCGCCAGCGGCTCGGCGAGCAGGGTCTGCTTGCGCAGCGCCGGCAGATCGAGCGAGGCGGCCAGGCGGTTGACCAGCTGCTCGAAGCGCTCCGGCCGGTCGAGCCGCGCGAGCTCCTGCGCGTCGAAGCCGCAGCGGGCGGCGCATTCGCGCGCCACCGGCCGGGCGAGCCCGAGAATGCGGCGTCGGAGCTGCTCGACCTCGGCCTCGGCGCCCGGCGGTGTCCCCTCGGTCAACGGGCGCACCAGCGCCTGCCGGTAGGCCTTGCCCTCGACCTCCCGTTCGATGGCGAAGCGGAACTCCCCGGCGAGCAGGATGTTCGAGCGTCCGTCCGGCAGCGCCTCGTGGTCGACCAGCCGTCCGGCCGTGCCCGGCTCGAGCAGCTCGGCGGCGCCGGTGTCGGCATCGCGGGCAAGCAGGATCATGCCGATGCGCCGCTCGGCGGGGGGGCGCGCGAGCAGATCGGCGACCATCGCCCGGTAGCGCGGCTCGAAGATGTGGAGCGGCAACGGCGTCCCCGGGAAGTGGACGACGTCGGGCAGCGGGAAGAGCGGCAGCAGCACGGGGCGAGGATAGCCGATGAGGGCCGTGAAGGCCGCCGCGGCGGTCAGGGTGTGAGCGCCTCGGAGGGCAGCGTCTGGGTGAGGCCGAGGGCCTGCGAGATCTCACCTGCGCGGGCGAGAAAGAGCGCGGCGAGCAGGACTCCGGCGATCGCCGCCGGGCGGCGCAGCCGGGCCGGCACCAGACGGGCCGAGAGCAGCAGGATCAGGGCGGCGCCGAGCGTCGCGCGGTCGGCGCCGAGAGCGTCGCGCAACGACTCGGGCCAGAGCGCGACCGCCGCGCCGAGCGCGAGGCCCGCGAGCGGCGTCGCGAGACGCGGCGGACCGGCCGTGGCCTCCGCAGCGGCCAGCGCCAGCGGCAGGCGCAGCGCCGCCGCGGCGAGCAGCGCGGCGGTCGACGGGACCGGACCCCAGCCGATGCGCACCAGCTCGGCGGCGAGCGTGACCGCGCCGAGCGCGAGCGCGCCGAGCGCGGCCAGCAGCCGCCAGGCGGCCGGCTCGAGCTGGCGCCAGCCGAGGGCGAGCAGCAGGTCGGCGAGCGCCGTCGCGCCCGCGGCGACCGCCAGGGCGACGGTCGGCAGCTCGCCGCCGGCCAGGTCGTGGAGGCGCCAGGCCGCGGCCGCGTCGGGGGCGAGCCGGAGCGCCGCGGCGGTTGCGACCACGGAGAGGCCGACGCCGGGCAGCGCCAGCCGGGCCCAGAGGCGCCGCGCCCGTTCGGGCGCCCGCGCCAGGCGCCAGGGCAGGAGGGCATGCGCTCCCCAGACCGCCAGGTTCAGGGCGACGACGCCGGCCGCGAGCAGGATCATGGCGCCGGCCGCTCGTCGAGTCGGACGACCCAGGGACGCGGGCCGAGGCGTGTCAGCAGGGCGGCGGGGGTGGCTCCGTCCGGTGGCAGGGGCAGGTCGGGCACGATCTCCGCGAGCGGCGCCAGCACGAAACGGCGTTCGCGCAGCCTGGGGTGGGGCAGCTCGAGCTCGGCGGAAGCTCGTTGCTCCGCGCCGACGAGCAGGAGATCGACGTCGATCTCGCGCGGACCGTGGCGCGGAGAGGGGCGCCGGCCGATCTCGCGCTCGACGCGCCGGGCGAGCTCGAGCAGCTGCTCGGGCGAGCGCGCCGTGCGCCCGGCGACCGCGGTGTTCAGGTAGGGCGGCTGCGGAATCGGCGAGACCGGCTCGGAGCGGTAGAGGGAGGCGACGCGCAGGGGGCCGAGGTCGGCCTCGAGGCACCGGATCGCGGCGGCGATCGCCGCACGCGAATCGCCGCGGTTGCTGCCCAGGGCGAAGGCGAAGGGGCGCTCGGGCTCAGTCCTCGTCGTCGTCGTCGTCTTCCTCTTCCTCGTCGTCGACGCCCTCGGGAGTCACGATCTCGTCGTCGCCGAAATCGTCGCCCGTGTCCTCGGTCTCGTCTCCCCCAGGGAGCAGCTCCTCTTCCTCGGCGCCCGCGGCCGGTCGCGTGACCTCGTCCTTGCGGCGTCGCCGGGCGGAACTCGCCTCGGGTGCCTCCTGGCGCTTGGCGTCCTTCTGGTTGGCGCCGCACTTGGGGCAGATCGGCTCCGGGCGGCCCAGGTCGTAGAACTTGGTGGCGCAGGAAAAGCATTCGTACTTGATTCCCAGTTCGGGCATGGAAGGCAGTCTCCGGAGAGGGGCGGGGCGGGCGGCCCCAGCGCGGCCGGGACGGTAGCAGCGCTCCCCCGGGGTGTCAACATCGAGTAGGATCCCTCGGCACGAGCCTCGCAGAGGCGTCCTTCGCAGGCTCTCCCGGACGGCCGCCCGCGACGCTCCCCCCGATCCCTTTCGACCCCCGACGATCCCGGACTCCCCAGCGACATGCTCCCGATCTCTCGTTCCCGCAGCTTGCTCCGCCTGCCGCTGCCGCTCGCCCTCTGCGCCGCGCTCTTCGCCGCCGGCACCGCGGGCGCCGGGCCGGCGCTCCCCGATCCGGACGATCCGAGACTCACCCCCTCCCAGCGGCTCGACGCGTTGGTCGAGAGGGTCAAGTCCGAGCAGCGTCGAATCGAGACGCTCGAGGCCGAGTTCGTCCAGGAGCGGGCCAGCGAGTTCCTCGCCCGGCCCGAGACCGCGCGCGGCAAGCTCTTTTACGCGCGCCCCGACCGGGTGCGCTGGGAGTACCTGGAGCCGAACCCGATCTCGCTGGTCATCGAGGCCGACGAGATGACCACCTGGTACCGCGATCTGGGACGCGCCGAGCGGGTGCGCGTCGGCCGCGTCTCGTCGCAGGTCTTCCGCTACCTCGACGCCACGGGGTCGCTCGAGACGCTGATGGACTACTTCGCCGTCACCCTCTCGAACCCGGAGCCGGGAGAGCCCTGGCGGCTCTCGCTCGAGCCGCGCTATCCCCGCATCGCCAAGCGGCTGGCCGGCATCACCCTCTGGATCGACCGCGAGCGCTACCTGCCCGTGCGCGTGCGCTACGTCGAGCCGAACGGCGACTCGACCGAATACCGCTTCACCGCGCTGAGCGCCAATGTGCCGATCCCCGACGAGCGCTTCCGGCTCGCCCTGCCGCAGGGAGTTCCGGTCAAGGTGCTCGACCTGACGAGCGGTCGCGTCACCGCCCACTAGCCGCGTGGCGGTGACCTTCGAGCTCCTCGGGCGGGACGGCGCCGCTCGGCGCGGCCGCCTCACGACGCCGCACGGCGCGATCGAGACGCCGGCGTTCATGCCCGTCGGCACGCTCGGCGCGGTCAAGGGGATGACCCCGACCGAGCTCGAGGCGGCGGGCGCCGAGGTTCTGCTCGCCAACCTCTACCACCTGACCCTGCGTCCCGGGATCGAGACGATCGAGGCGGTCGGGGGGCTGCACGCCTTCACCGGCTGGCGCAGGCCGATCCTGACCGACAGCGGTGGCTTCCAGGTCTGGAGCCTCGCCCATCGGCGCCGCGTCGACGAGGAGGGCGTCACCTTCCAGAGCCATCTCGACGGCGCCCGGGTGCGCTTCACCCCCGCCTCGGTGGTGGAGGCTCAGGAACGGCTCGGCGTCGACGTCGCCATGGTGCTCGACGAGTGCCCCCCCTGGCCGATCGAAGAGGCGGAGGCGGCCCTCTCCCTGGAGCGCACGCTCGCTTGGGCGCGCCGGGCGAGCGACGCACGGCGTCGGCCGGAAGCGACCGCGCTGTTCGGCATCGCGCAGGGCAGCTGCTACCGGCGGTTGCGCGAGCGCGCGGCGGCCGAGCTCGCCCGGCTCCCCTTCGACGGCTTCGCGATCGGCGGCGTCTCGGTCGGGGAGCCGGAGGCCGAGCGGCGCCAAGCGGTCGAGTGGACGGCGCCGGCGCTGCCCGAGCAGCGTCCCCGTTACCTGATGGGCGTGGGCACGCCCGACGACCTCCTGCACGCGGTGCGCGCTGGCGTCGACCTGTTCGATTGCGTCCTGCCCGCCCGCAACGGCCGCCACGGCCTGCTCTACACGCGCACGGGACTGGTGAAGATCCGCAATGCCGCCCATCGCGACGATCCCCGGCCGCTCGATCCGGCCTGCGGGTGCCCGGTCTGCGCGCGAGTCTCGCGCGCCTTCCTCCACCACTTGGCGCGCTCCGGCGAGCTCTCCGCGGCGGTCTTCGGAACGCTGCACAACCTCCGCTTCTTCCTTGACTTCATGGCGGAGATCAGGAAAGCTATCGAGTCTTGTCGGCTTGGAGGCGCGACCGTATTCGGGGTCGTAGGCTCCGCGGACGCCAACCGATACGAGACGACCGACGCGCCGGCCCGTTGACGGTCCGGCCCCGCCAGGCGGCCCCCGCGCGGGCTCCCCGCCGCCGCGGGGACCGCGACCCGAGCGACCTCCGGAGCGCCGGCCGGGAGTCGAATCATGGAAACCATGCTGTTCCAGCTCGCCTTGGCCGAAGGGGCGCCGGCGCCCTCGCCGTTCCTCCAACTGGTGCCGATCCTGCTCATCTTCGGCATCTTCTATTTCCTGCTGCTCGCGCCGATGCGCAAGCGGCAAAAGGCCCACGCCAAGATGGTGGCCGAGCTGAAGCGAGGCGACCGGGTGGTGACCAACGGCGGGCTGATCGGCGAGGTCGCCGCGGTGGAGGAGAAGGTCGTGCACCTGAAGCTGGCGGACAACGTCAAGGTGCGGGTCGTCCGCACCGCGATCGCCGGCCTCGAGGGTGAGGCGCCGACCGGGGGAGCCAATCCATGAACCGCAGCCTGCTCTGGCGGGGCCTGCTGATCGTCGGCCTGGGTGCCATGGCCTACTGGGGTGGCTTCCCGCCCCAGCAGAAGCTCAACCTCGGACTCGACCTGCAGGGCGGCATCCACCTCGTGCTGCAAGTCGAGTCGCAGGACGCGGTCAAGGCGGAGGCCGAGAAGGACGTCGAGATCCTCGTCCGCGAGGCGAGCGACGAGGGCATCCCGTCATTGCCGACGACGCGCGTCACCGATACCGAGTTCGAGGTCGGGGCGGTGCCCGCGGAACGCCGCGCGGCGTTCGAGAAGGTCGCCAACGACTACCTGCCGGGTTGGGACTGGTCGCGCTCGGGCGACGGCTACAGCTTCTCGATGCGAGCGGCCAACGAGAAGGCGATTCGCGACGGCGCGGTCAACCAGGCGCTGCAGACCATTCGCAACCGCGTCGACCAGTTCGGTGTCGCCGAACCGGTGATCGCGCGCCAGGGGCTCGACAGCGAGCGGATCGTCGTCCAGCTGCCCGGCGTCGACGACCCGGAACGGGTCAAGCGGCTGATCAAGAACACCGCCTTTCTCGAGTTCAGGCTCTGTGTCTATCCAGAGGTCGGCGGCGGCACGGCGACGCGCGAGGAGATCCTCGGGCGCTACGGCGGCCGGCTGCCGGCGGACGTCGAGATCCTGCCCCAGGACATCCGCGACCCATCGACCGGCCGGGTGGTCGCGCAGTCCTTCTTCGCGCTCGAGGCGCGCCGGGTGATCACCGGGCGCGACCTGAAGTCGGCGTCGCCGTCGCGCGGCCAGTTCGGCCAGCCGGTGGTCCAGTTCATGCTCACCGCCGAGGGCGCGCAGCGCTTCGGCAAGGCGACGGGCGAGAACGTCGGCCGCGGGCTGGCGATCGTGCTCGACGGCAAGGTGGTCTCGGCGCCGCGCATCAACTCGCGGATCACCGACTCGGGCATCATCGAGGGCAGCTTCACCGACCAGGAGGTGCAGGACCTGGTCACCACCCTGCGCTCGGGCGCGCTGCCGGCGGGCATCACCTACCTCGAGGACCGGACGGTCGGCCCGTCGCTCGGCCAGGATTCGATCGAGTCGAGCCTCAAGGCCGGCCTGCTGTCGGCGCTCTGCGTCGTGCTGTCGATGCTGATCATCTACAAGCTCTCGGGCGTCAACGCCCTGATCGGGCTGGGGCTCAACGTCGTGCTGCTGTTCGGCGCCCTCGCGTACTTCGACGCGACGCTGACCCTACCCGGCATCGCCGGCATGGTGCTCTCGATCGCCATGGCGGTCGACGCCAACGTGCTGATCTTCGAGCGAATCAAGGAGGAGATGCGCGCCGGTCGCTCGGTGCGCGGCGCGATCGACGCGGGCTTCTCCAACGCGCTCTCCTCGATCCTCGATTCGAACATCACGACGCTGATCGCGGCGCTCTTCCTCTTCCAGTTCGGCACCGGCCCGGTGCGCGGCTTCGCCGTGACGCTGTCGATCGGCATCCTCGGCACGCTCTTTTGCGGCATCTTCGTCTCCCGTTGGCTCTTCGACCTGACGTACTCGGCCCGGCCGCAGGCCCGCTCGATCTCGATCTAGGGCTCGGGGCGCAACCAGGAGCAGCGCATGGACTTTCTCCGCAACACGAAGTTCGACTTCATGAAGTACCGCCGCTTCTGGATGGCTTTCTCGGCGGTCGTGATGGTCCTCGGCCTGGTGGCGGTCTTCTTCCTCGACCGGCTGAACCTCGGCATCGACTTCGCCGGCGGCACGCAGCTCACCCTGAAGTTCCGCGAGCAACCCGATCTGCAGGAGCTGCGCGCCCTGATCGCCGGCGCCGGGGTCGGCGAGCCGCAGATCCAGCGCTTCGGCGCGGCGGGCGCCAACGAGGTCATGGTGCGGACGCCGATCGTCGAGGGTAGCGAGGAGGGCTCTTCGGCCCGCCTGCTCGAGCTGCTCGGGGGGCGCTACAACGCCGAGGCCGCCGGCAAGCCCGACCTGAACCTGGTCGGCGCGGCGGCCGTCGCCCAGCTGCTCGCCGGCGCCGATCCCGACAACGTCGGCGGCGATCCGGCCGGGCTCCAGGCGCGCTACCAGGCCACGGCCGAAGCGCTGATGGCGGCGCGCAAGGAGGCGGGGATCTTCGCGTCGTGGGAGGAGGTGGCGGCGGCGCCGGGCCTCTCGCCGGCGGCAGCCGAGGTGCTGCGCCGCGACGCCGCGCTCGGCTCGTTCGCCCTGCTCGCCACCGAGAACGTCGGCCCGCAGGTCGGCTCCGAGCTGCGCCGGCGCGGGTTGCTGGCGGTGTTCGGCGCGTTGATCGGCATGATGCTCTACATCTGGGTGCGCTTCGAGCTGCGTTTCGCGGTCGGCGCGACCATGGCCGGCTTGCACGACGTGCTGATCACCCTCGGCATCTACGCCATGATGGGTTACGAGTTCAACCTGACGACCATCGCCGCCTTCCTGACGCTGATCGGCTACTCGATCAACGACACCGTGGTCACTTTCGACCGCGTGCGCGAGAACATGCGCAAGCGGCGCGGCCGCGACATGATCACCATGCTCAACGACAGCCTCAACCAGATGCTGTCGCGCACGTTGCTGACCGGCGGCACGACGCTCGCCGCTTCGCTCATGCTCTGGCAGTTCGGCGGCGAGGCGATCAAGGGGTTCGCCTTCATCATCTTCGCCGGCATCCTGGTCGGTACTTACTCCTCGATCTACATCGCGAGCCCGTTCGCCCTGCTCTGGGAGGAGTGGTTCGGGGCCGGCGGCCGCTTGCGGCGCCGGAGCGCGGCGGCCTGACGATCCGGCCGTAGAATGACGGTGCGCGCCCCGCGCGCACCCGATGCCCGGTTTCCGCAAGCGCTCGCCCACCGCGCCCGTCGCGCCGCCCAAAGCGCCCTCGCTCGCCGACCTGATCGCGCGGCTGGAGGCCAACGGCCGCAGCGTCGACCGCCCCTTCCTCGAGAAGGTGTACGCGTACTCGGCCGAGATGCACAAGGACCAGGTTCGCCGCTCGGGCGAGCCCTACTTGACCCACCCGGCGAGCGTCGCGGCGATCCTCGCCGACCTGCGCCTCGACCAGACCTGCGTCGCCGTCGGCCTGCTGCACGACGTGCTCGAGGACACGCTGACCACGCGGGCGGCGCTCGAGGCCGAGTTCGGCGCGGAGATCGCCGAGCTGGTCGACGGCGTCACCAAGATCGGCAAGCACCTCTACGTGCGCAAGGACGAGGCGCAGGCCGAGACCTTCCGCAAGATGATCCTCGCCTCGGCGCGCGACCTGCGCGTGATCCTGGTCAAGCTCGCCGACCGCCTGCACAACATGATGACGCTCGACGCCATGTCGACCGAGGCGCGGCGCCGCATTTCGCAGGAGACCCTCGAGATCTACGCGCCGATCGCCAACCGGCTGGGCATGGCCAAGGTCAAGGGAGAGCTCGAGGACCTCGCGTTCTTCTATCTCTACCCGCTGCAGTTCGCTTCGTTGCAGGAGAAGGTCGACGAACGGCTGCGGGTCGGCAAGAAGGGCATCGCCGAGATCCGCGAGCGGCTGGTGACGGCGCTCGCCGAAGGCGGGATCGCCGCCGAGATCAGCTTCCGGGTCAAGCGTTACTACTCGATCTTCCAGAAACTGCGCCGGCAGGGGATCGACATCTCCGAGCTCTACGACTACCTCGCCTTCCGCATCGTGACCGAGGAGCTGCGCGACTGCTACGCGGCTCTCGGCGTGGTCCACCAGGGGTGGCGCCCCATCCCCGGCCGGTTCAAGGACTACATCGCGATGCCGAAGCCGAACCTCTACCAGTCGTTGCACACCACGGTGCTCGGCGGCCGCGGGCAGCCGTTCGAGGTGCAGATCCGCACGCGCGAGATGGACCTGGTCGCCGAGGACGGCATCGCCGCCCACTGGCGTTACAAGGAGGGAAGGCTAGCGCCGGACGGCGCGGACAAGAACGTCCGCTGGCTGCGCCAACTGGTCGAGATCCAGACCGAGCAGAGCGACCCGCGCAGCTTTCTCTCGAGCCTGAAGCTCGACCTCTACCCGGACGAGGTCTACGTCTTCACGCCCAAGGGGGACGTCTTCGCCCTGCCGCGTGACGCCACGCCGCTCGACTTCGCGTACCGCATCCACACCGACCTCGGCCACCACTGCACCGGGGCGCGCATCAACGGGCGGCTGGCGCCGCTGCGCACGCCGCTCAAGACCGGCGACATCGTCGAGATCCTCAGCAGCCCGACGCGCAACCCGAGCCGGGACTGGCTCGGCCTGGTGGTGACGTCGCGCGCCAAGTCGAAGATCCGCCACTGGCTGAATACGCAGCAGACCGAGCAAGCGATCCAGATCGGCCGGCGGATGCTCGAGAAGGAGCTGGCGCGGCACAAGCTGACCCTCAAGCGTACGGTCGAGTCCGAGCGCTTCCGGAAGCTGCTCGCCGAGGAGGGGCTCGGACGCCCGGAGGACCTCCTAGCGCGTCTCGGGTACGGCAAGGCGACACTGGCTCAGCTGCTGCCGCGCCTGCTCTCCGCCGAGGAGCTGCAAGCGACGCCGGAGCCGCCGGGCGCCTTCCGCCGGGCGATCGGCCGCCTGCTACCGAGCGGCGCCGCCGCACCGATCGCCGTTTCCGGGCCGGGCGACCTGCTGACCGTGCTCGCCAAGTGTTGCCGGCCGGTGCCCGGGGACGAGATCGTCGGCTACATCACGCGCGGCCGGGGCATCTCCGTGCACTCGATCGACTGCCCCAACGTGCGCAACCTGCTCTACAACCCCGAACGCGAGATCGAAGTGGCCTGGAGCCGCGAGGACGGCGGCGTCTTCGCGGTCTCGCTGGTCATCGAGACCGAGGACCGGCGCGGCATGCTCGCGCGCTTGACCGAGGCGATCGCCAAGCTCGACACCAACATCCGCCAGATCGAAGCCGACACCGAACGGCCCGGCCGCGGCGACATCGAAGTGGTCGTCGAGGTGAAGAACCGCGGCCACCTCGAGAAGATCCGCAAGGCGCTCGGCGCCCTGCCGGGGGTGCTCGAAGTCAGTCGTCGGATGTCGGGTTCGGCGCGCGGGGCGCGCGCTCTCGACTGAGCCGGCCGCCCGCGCGCGGCCCGCCGCGGTCGGCTCAGCCCTTGGCTTCGGCTTCGGCCAGGAAGCGGGCGCGCGCCGGCGGGCGCACGACCTTGCCGCTGCGCAGGCAGCGGGTGCAGACCCGGATGCGACGGGAGGCGCCGTCGACCAGCGCCTTGACGGTCCGCAGGTTCGGCTCCCAGGTGCGCGAGGTCACGTTGTGCGCATGACTCACGCTGCGTCCGGTCACGGTCGCCTTGCCACAAACTTCGCACTGCTTCGCCATCTCGTTCTCCTTGCGGCCGCGGCCAGCAAACCGATGGATTTTACTCGCGAGCGCTCGCATGGGCAAGTCGGTCTCACGCGCGAACGGCACCCGGGTGCGTTCGCTTCCGGCCGGCGAGTCGGCGGTGCGGGACGGGCGCCGCGCGCCGGCTCGTCGACTCCGCGAGAGGGTGTGGAGTGGTGCACAAGGTTCTGAGCACTGGATTCTCCAACCGCTTGACAGCACTTGGCCTTTCGGCTACCTTGGTCCTCCGAAACAAGGCTAGGAGAGCGGTGACTCAGCTCTTTCTCGAAGGGGGTCGATAGCGCCGTGCTGTTCTCACGTTCCAAAGGTCTGGTGGGCCTGGACATCGGGAGCTCGGCGATGAAGCTGGTCGAGCTCAAGGAGCGGAAGGGGGAGTTCACCCTTCAGCGGCTCGGCGTCGAGCCCCTCTCCCCGGAAGCGATCGTCGACGGCTCGATCATGGACTCCTCCCTGGTGGTCGACGCCATCCACCGCCTCAACGACGCCACCGGAGTGAAGCTGGCGAACTACGCCACCTCGCTTTCCGGACACTCGGTCATCATCAAGAAGATCCAGATGCCGGCCATGGCGCCGGAGGACCTCTCGGACCAGATCCAGTGGGAGGCCGAGCAGTACATCCCGTTCGACATCAACGACGTGCGGCTCGACTACGTCGTCCTGTCGGAGGGAGAGCCCGGCCACGAGAACATGGAAGTCCTGCTGGTCGCGGTCAAGCGGGACAAGGTCAACGACTACGTCTCGGTGATCAGCCAGGCCGGCAAGACGCCCGTGCTGGTCGACGTCGACGCGTTCGCCATCCAGAACGCCTACGAGGCGAATTACGACGTCGATCCGCTCAAGGTGATCGCCCTGGTGAACATGGGCGCGAGCGTCACCAACATCAACATCCTGGCGCGCGGCGCGACCGCCTTCTGGCGCGACATCTCCTTCGGCGGCAACCAGTTCACCGAGGCGCTCCAGCGTGAGTTCAACCTCTCCTTCGACCAGGCCGAACGACTGAAGCGCGGCCAGCCGGTCGACCGCTTCAGCGCCGCGGACGCGCGCAGCGTGCTCGACTCCGTGTCGAGCGAGATGGCCTCGGAGATCCAGAAGACCTTCGACTTCTTCGCCGCCACCTCCTCCGAAGGCCCGGTCGACGAGATCGTGCTCTCCGGCGGCTGCGCGCTCACGCCCAATCTCCAGCAGGTGCTGCGCGAGCGTTTCGGCGTGCCCATCGAGATGCTCGATCCGTTGCGCCGGATCCATTACCGCGAGGGCGACTTCGACCGGGATTGGCTCCGGTCGATCGGGCCGATGCTGGCGGTATCGGTCGGGCTCGCGATCCGCAGGGCGGGGGGCTAGCGGCGATGATCAAGATCAACCTCCTCTCCGAAGGCAAGCGTCCGGTCGTCGCCCGGCGCGCCCGTCAGCCGGTCGGCGCCCGCGCCGACCTGGGCAACACCCTGCTGATCGCCGGCACCGTCCTCGGCCTGCTGGTGGCCGGCGGCTGGTGGTTCCTGCTCGACCGCGAGATCAAGAAGAAGGATCGCGAGATCGCGGCGGCGCAGCGCGAAGTCGACGAGCTCGCCCAGGTGATCAAGGAGGTCGAGGAGTACAAGGCGAAGAAGGCCGAGCTCGAGCGCAAGATCACGGTGATCAACGACCTCAAGGCCAACCAGCGCGGCCCCGTCCGGATCATGGACGAAGTCTCCCGCGCCCTGCCCGAGCTGCTCTGGTTGTCGCGCCTGAACGTCACCGCCGCGACCATCAGCCTGCAGGGCACGGCCTTCAACATGTCCGCGGTCGCCAACTTCCTCGACAACCTGGACAAGGTGGAGGAGTTCGCCGAGCCGATCCTGGCGGACGCGACGCAGCGCTCCCAGCGCGGCGCCCGCACCGAGACCTACGATTTCAAGCTCAACGTCGGCTACTCGTTCACCAAGAAGAGCACGGAAGCGCCCGCCGCCGGCGAAGCCGGCGCGAGCGCCGGCACGACCGGTTCCGCCGCGGCCGCCAGGGTCGGCGACGGGCGCGGAGTGGACGGAGTGGAGTGACTGCGATGGCCATGCAGACCGGACTCGAAGGCAAGCCCTGGTACTACGGCGCCGCCGTCGGCCTGCTGGTGGGGGCCGTCGCCGTCGGCGTCGGCTACTACCTGGTCTTCGCCAAGCAGTACGACCAGATCGAGCGCATGGAGAAGCGGCTCGCCGAGCTGCAGGTCAAGATCCAGGAAGGGCGGGCGGCCAAGCAGAAGCTGCCGCAATTCCGCGAAGAGGTGCGCCGGCTCGAGCTCGAGCTCGACAAGCTGCTGCGCATCCTCCCCTCGCGGCGCAACACGCCGGAGCTGCTCCGGCGGATCCGCCAGCTGACCGAGCAGGGCAACTTCGACCTGCTCAAGTTCACGCCGGGCAACTTCATCGATCGCGACTTCTACAGCGAGTGGCCGATCACCATCCGCCTGAACGGCAGCTACCACAACCTCGCGCTCTTCTTCGACCGGGTCAGCCGCTTCTCGCGGATCATCAACATCGAGAACCTGAAGGTCGCGGCCCTGCGCACCAACGCCAAGGGGCACACGATCAACGCCGACTTCGTGGCCAAGACCTTCATCTACAAGGAGCCCGACCTGTCGGCTCCGCCGCCGCCGCCGAGCGGCGGCCGCCGCGGCCGCAGGTGAGGAGGGGAGACGGATGACCTCTCGAAGCTTCGCGCTCGCGCTCGTCCTCTTGCTCGGCCTCTCGGCCGCCGGCGTCGCCGGCGCCCAGGAGGAAGCGCCGCCGCCCGCCGAGCAGGGGCCGGACCTCGACGAGGCCGCCAGCCAGATCGACGAGATCCTGGCCGGCGAGGAGGAGGTGCTCGCGGGAGCGAGCTATTCCTACGACCCCGGCAACCGCCGCGACCCCTTCAAGTCGTTGATCATCGGCAAGCAGCGGCCGGAGCGACGCGGCCCGGTGCCCGAAGGGCCGGCCGGCCTGTTCATCGACGAGATCGACCTGACCGGGATCTTCAAGACCTCGCGCGGCTTCGTGGCCCAGGTGATCGCCTCCAACAAGGAGAAGAGCTACCTGATCCGCGAGGGAGACCAGCTCTACGACGGCGACGTCGTGAGCATCACGCAGAACGAAGTCGTCTTCAAGCAGATCGTCAACGACCCGACGGTGATCAAGCCGTTTCGGGAAGTCGTCAAAAAGCTCAGCCCGTAGCCGCAGGCCATGCGTTGCGAGAGCGAAGGCTACGCGAGGGAGGCGAGCGTTATGGGAGACGCGGTGAAGAGCAAACTGAGAGCCTCGAGTGCCGGGGCCGGACTTGCGGCGGCGCTCGCAGCCGCGGTCCTGCTGTCGAGCTGCGCGTCCGCGACCCCCGAGGTCGCCGGTGCGGCAGCGCCGGCCGAGGCGGTTGCCTCGGCTCCGGCGCCGCGATTGGAACCGGTCGAGATCTCCGGGCTCGACGTGATGGAGGGCGCTCCGGGCGCGCGGATCGAGATCTCGGCGAGCGCGCCGCTGGTCTGGACGACCTACCGTGACGCCGACGGCAATCTCGTCGTCGAGCTGCCCAACAGCCGTCCGGCGTCCGGACTCGCCGACCAGACTCTCGACTCGGGGCTGGTCTCGACGGTCCGCCTCTCCCTGCAGGGCAGCGGCGAGCGCCCCCTGACGCGGATGGTCGTCGCCACCCGCGAGGACGCCGAGCTGGCGCTCGCGGCCGTCGGCAACCGGTTGCTGGTCGATCTCGCTCCGGTCGCCGACGCCGATGCGCCGGCCGAGCCGATGGTCGCCGCCGCCCCGGCGCCGGCCGCGGCCGCCGTGCTGCCCGCGACCCCCGAGCCCGTCGCGCTCGCCGCGGCCGAGTCGGCGCCGCCGCAGCTGCTCGGCACGGCCGAGCGGCCGATCGTCGCGGCGGCCCCGACCGGCGCCCCGGCCACCTTCCTCGAGGGGATCGAGGTGGTCGCCGACGGCCCGGCGCCGGTCGTCCGCGTCGCGGGCGACGGCGAATTCGCCTACTCGACCTTCCGGCTCGAGAACCCCGATCGCTTCGTCATCGACCTCGACGGGGTGACCAACGTCGCGTCGCGCGGCGTCTGGAACCTGTCGGGAGAAGCTCTGGCCCGCGTGCGCGTGTCGCAGTTCAAGGGCGAGCCGCAGCCGGTCTCGCGCGTGGTCTTCGATCTGGCGGCCGCCGTGGAGCCGGCCATCGAGCGCTCCGCGGAGGGTCTGCTGGTCCGCTTCGGCGGCACCGGCACGCCGACCACGCTGGCGCAGGATCTCGCGCCGCCGGCGGCCGAGCCGGCGCCGGTGCCCGTCTCCGAGCGGGTCGAGCCGGCCCCGGAGGTCGAGGCCTCCGCTGCGCAGCTCGAGACCGCCGGCGAGCCCGCCCCGCGCGAGCCGACGGCGACGGAAACAGCCATCGTCGCGCAAGTCGATCCGGCGGCCTTCGAGGCGACCGACAGCGCCCCGTCGACGGCGCCGGCCTACGAGACGGCCGCGTCGGCAGTCGACACGGTCTACGCCGAAACGCCAGCTCCGGCGGCCCCGGCGCCGCCGACCCTCGCCGACTTCGAAGCGGCCGACATGCAGACGCCGGTGGTCGAAGCGACGCCGGCG
>WYBK01000261.1 GCA_011525905.1 Acidobacteriota bacterium | reverse complement strand
GGGGCGCGGCCCCCCCGCGGGGGGGGGGGGGGGGGCGGGGGGTTTGTGGTTGCCTCCCCCCCCGGCCGGGGGGCCCCCCCCCCCCGGGGGCCCCCCCCCTCCCCGCCTCGCCTTCCGCCTAGCGCTCGTGCTCTCCCTCGGCGCGGCCGCGATCCTCGCTGCCGCGGGGGCTTGGAACCTCGCCTCGCAGCGCCGCCAGCTCACCCGCCTGGTCGAGGCCCAGGCCGAGACCGTCGTCGAGACCATCCGCGGCGCCACTCGCGAGTCGATGCTGCGCAACGACTCGGCCGAGCTCGGCCGGATCATCGACTCGTTGGCGTCGCTCGAGGAGATCGACCGGGTGCGGGTCTTCGACAAGCTCGGCCGCATCACCCACTCGAGCGCCCGCCCGGAGATCGGCGACCAGGTCGACCTGACCGCCGAGCAGTGCGTCTCCTGCCACGCCGCCGGCCAGGCGCTCTCCTCTCCCGCCGGACCGCAGCGAACCCGCATCTTCGAGCGGCCGGGCGAAGGGCGACTGCTCGCCATGATCGCCCCGGTGCACAACGAGCTGGCTTGCTCCAACGCCGCCTGCCACGCCCATCCGCCCGAGCAGACCGTGCTCGGCGTGCTCGACGTCCAGCTGCCGCTCGGCCGCGTGGACCGGGCGCTCGCCGCCTCCCAGCGGCAGCTGCTCACCGGTCTGGTCGCCACCGTGGTCGCGGTAGTGGCGCTCTCTTTCCTGCTCACCTGGGCGCTCGTGCTGCGCCCGGTCGGGGCGCTCACCACCGCCGCGCCCCGCCTCGCCGCCGGCGACTTCGACGCCCGCGTCCCGGAATCCTCGGCCGACGAGCTCGGCGACCTGGCGCGCGCCTGGAATCGGATGGCGGCCGACCTCGGCGCGGCGCACCGCGAGCTCGAGGACTGGGGGCACCGCCTCGAGCAGCGGATCGAGGAGAAGACGCGGGAGCTCGAAGCGACTCACCAGGGGCTGCTGCGCGTCGAGAAGATGGCCTCGCTGGGCAAGCTCGCGGCGAGCGTGGCGCACGAGCTGAACAATCCGCTGGCCGGCATCGCGACCTACGCGCGCCTGCTGCGCCGCCAACGCGAAGAGGCGCGCGCGGCCGGCGTGCCGATCACGCCCGGGACTTCGGGAATCGACATCGACCGCGTCCTCGAGCTGGTCGAGACCGAGTCGCGGCGCTGCGGCGACATCGTGCGCAACCTGCTGCTCTTCTCGCGCACTCCCGGCGCGCTCTTCGCGCCGACCGAGCTCGGGCCGATCGTCGACCGCTGCCTGCTGCTGCTGCGCCACCAGGCCGAGCTCGCCGGCGTCGCGATGACCCGCGAGCTGTCCGCCGACCTGCCGCCGGTCGAGTGCGACTCGGCGCAGATCCAGCAGGCGCTGCTCGCCCTGCTGATCAACGCGCTCGAGGCGACGCCCGAGGGCGGCGAGGTGCGCGTCCGGGCCGCGCGCAGGGCCGGCGACCGCATGCGGATCTCGGTGTCGGACACCGGGCGCGGCGTCCCGCCGGAGGCGCGCGAGCACCTCTTCGAGCCCTTCTTCACCACCAAGACGCAGGGCGCCGGCGTCGGCCTCGGCTTGGCGATCGTCTACGGCATCGTCGAGCGGCACCAGGGGCGAGTCGAGGTCGAGTCCGAGCTCGGCGCCGGCGCGACCTTCACTCTCGACCTGCCGCTGCGGCAGGCCGCCGTGCCGGAGCCGGCGGCCGCCGCCCAGGGGAGGACCGCATGAGCGAGACCGCCGCCAAGGCCCCGCCCGCATCCATCCTGGTCGTCGACGACGAGCCGATCGTGTTGCAGTCCCTGGGCGACTGGTTCCGGCAGGACGGCTACGCGGTCGACACCGCCACGAACGCCAAGGAGGCGTTGAAGCTGGCCGCCGAGCGCCACCACGACATCGCGCTGCTCGACATCAAGATGCCGGGCATCGACGGCCTCGAGCTGCAGGAGCGTTTGACGCGCGAGGTTCCCGATCTGTCGGTCATCGTGATGACCGCCTACGCCTCGGTCGAATCGGCGGTACGCGCGCTCAAGGCCGGCGCCTACGACTACATCACCAAGCCCTTCGACCCGGACGAGCTCTCGCACCTGGTGCGCCGCGCCACCGAGCACCGCTCGTTGCGCTCGGAGAACCTGCGCCTCAAGGAGCAGCTCGCCTCGGTCGCCGGGCCGTCGCCGCTGGTCGGCGTCTCGGCCGCGATGCGTCACGTTCAGGACCTGATCGACGCGGTCGCCGCGAGCGACGCCACGGTGCTGGTGCGCGGCGAGTCGGGCACCGGCAAGGAGCTGGTCGCGCGCGCGGTGCACGCCCGCTCGCCCCGGCGCTTCGGCCCGCTGGTGACGGTCAACTGCGGCGCGCTGCCCGAGGGCGTGCTCGAGAGCGAGCTGTTCGGCCACGAGAAGGGCGCCTTCACCGGCGCCCAGTTCCGCCACAAGGGCAAGTTCGAGCTGGCCGACGGCGGCACGCTCTTCCTCGACGAGGTCGGCACCGTCACGCCGCGCGTCCAGGTCGAGCTGCTGCGCGTCCTCGAGGAGAAGAAGGTGACCCGCCTCGGCGGCACGACGTCGCTCAAGACCGACTTCCGCACCGTCGCCGCGACCAACCAGGATCTCGAGGCGGCGGTGCGCGAGGGGCGCTTCCGCGACGACCTCTACTGGCGCCTCAACGTCTTCGTGATCGACCTGCCGCCCTTGCGCGAGCGCCCCGAGGACATCCCGGAGCTCGCCCAGCACTTCCTCGAGCGCTTCACCCTGGCGATGAACAAGCCGACCATGCGCTTCTCGGCCGCCGCGCTCGAGACACTGCGCACTTATGCCTGGCCGGGCAACGTGCGCGAGCTGCAGAACGCGGTCGAGCGCGCCGTCGTCCTCGGCTCGCCGCCCGAGATCCAGGTCGGCGACCTGCCGCTGCGCGTCGGCGCCCAGTCCGAGTCGGCCGGACCGCTCTCGCTCGAGGAGGTCGAGCGCGTCCACATCCGCCGCGTGCTCGACGGCTGCGGCTGGAACATCTCGCAGGCGGCGAAGGTCCTGGGCATCGACCGCGGCACGCTCTACGCGAAGATCCGCCGCTACGGCTTCGAGCGCGTCTCGGCTTCGTGAAACCGGGGATGGGGACGGGCGATCCGGCGGCGCGCGACGCTTCCACGGATCCCGGGGGCCCACGCCCCTGGAGCTCGATCGCGCTGGCGGTGGTCGACGGGCTGGCGGGCACCGGGCCGGACCAGCTGCTCGCCGCCCTCTCCGCGCGCTCCGGCCTCGCCTGCCGGCCGGTGACCCTCGCGCCGCCGCCGCTCCTGGAACCGCTCGCCGGGCGCCCCCAGCTCGACGCCGACAAGCTGCTCGGGCGGCTCGAGGAGGCGGCCCGGGCGCTCGGACAGGTGCCGCTGGTCGGCGTCACCGGTCGCGACCTGGGCGTGCCGCTCTTCACCTTCGTCTTCGGCCGCGCCCGCCTCGGCGGAGCCGCCGCGCTGGTCTCGACCGCGCGGCTGCGCCCCGAGCTCTACGGCCAGGTCGCCGATCCCTCGCTGGTGGCGCGGCGGGCGGCCGGCGAGATCCTGCACGAGCTCGGCCACCTGGCCGGCAGGATCCACTGCGAGGATCCCCGCTGCGTCATGCACTTCGCCGCCAGCGTCGAAGCCGCCGATCTGCGCGGCGACCGCTTCTGCCCGAGCTGCGCCACGGCGCTGCCCCCGGGACTCGCGCCGGCGCGCGACGCCGCGGGCGAACGGCTCGGACCCTCCCCGCTCAGGCCTTCTGCTTGAGCAGGTCGCGGATCTCGGCGAGCAGCTTCTGCTCGGCCGGCGGCTCGGCAGGCGCGGGCGTCGGCTTCGGCTTCTGCATGGCGTTGACCGCCTTGACCACCAGGAAGACGCACCAGCCGACGATCAGGAAGTCGATCACGGTCTGCGCGAAGGCGCCGTAGTTGAGCGTCACCGGGGCTTCGGCCGTGCCTCCCAGCACCAGCCTGAGCGCGCTGAAGTCGACGCCGCCGAGCAGCAGGCCGATCGGCGGCATCAGCACGTCGTTGACGAAGGAGGAGACGATCTTGCCGAACGCTCCTCCGAGAATGACCCCGATGGCGAGGTCGACGACGTTGCCGCGCTGGATGAAGGTGCGGAACTCCGAGGCCATGCTCATGGATCGACTCTCCTTTCGACCAAGTAGGGTGGGCTCTCTCACGGCTCGAGCTGGGCGCGCACGGCTTCGGCCAGGATCTCGCCGAGCAGCGCCACCGTCGCGCGCCCTTCGGCCGCGGTGGCGCGCGCCGGGTCGCCGAAGTAGGCGTCGGCACCGCCGGCTTGACGGAAGCCGCGCTTGCCGGCGCGAATCGCTTCGACCAGCGAGACCGGCACCTCCGGCAGGGCGTGGCGCACCGCCTCGTGCACCAGGTCGGGGCGTTCGGCGAGCACGATCGAGGTCTCGAAGCGGCCGGCGTGGCAAGCGCCGCTCTTGAACTCCTCGGTCAGCCTCTCTGCCATCCGGCGGCGGGTCAGATCGGGATAGGCCAGGCGCAGGCGGCGCTCGCCGGCGAGCTCGTCGCGCGCGGCGGCGAGCGCCTCGAGATTGGCCGGATCGAAGTGCGAGTTCGCGATCGCCAGGCAGGCGACGCCCTGGTCGGCGAGCGCCCGGCCGATGTCGCTGACCAGCGCGGTGAGCGTCGACGGCCGCACCGAGAGCGTGCCGGCGAACTCGGCGGCGAAGGGCGCCGGCGCGTAGGCGAGCGCGGGCAGCCGGTAGGCGCGGTAGCCCTCGCCGGCGAGCGAGCGCGCCGCCTCGCGCGCCATGGCCTCGGAGATCAGCACGTCGGTGCCCACCGGCAGGTGCGGCCCGTGCGCCTCGAGCGCGCCGACCGGCAGCAGCGCGACGCGCGGCCCGTCCCCCTCCGCCGCGAACTGCGGCCAGGCGAGATCCGGCCAGTCGCGCATGCCGCTATCCTAGCCGCAGCGGCTAGGATGGTCGGCGATGGCTGCTCCCGCGCCTCCCTCCGGTCCGCACGCCGACCTGCTCGTCTGGCGCGCCGACCTGCCGATCCTCGGCTCGTCGACCTATCTGATCAACAACTCGCTCGGCGCGATGCCGCGCCAGGTCGAGGAAGAGCTCGGGCGTTACGCGCGCAACTGGCGCGAGCGGGGCGTGCGCGCCTGGGGCGAGGGGTGGTGGGAGCTGCCGGTGGAGGTCGGCGACCTGCTGGCGCCGCTGCTCGGCGTCGGGCCCGGCGAGGTCGCGATGCAGCCGAACGTCGCGGTCGCGCTCGCCATCCTGCTGTCGGCGCTCGACTATCCGGCCGGGCGCAACCGTCTCGTCACGAGCGAGCTCGAGTTCCCCAACGTCCGCTACGTTCTCGAAGGGGAGCGCCGCAAGGGCGCCGAGTTGGTCGTGGTGCCCGGCGAAGGGGGCGAGCTGCCGGCCGAGTCGCTCGCGGCGGCGATCGACGAACGCACCCGGCTGGTCGTCACCTCGCACGTGCTCTACGCCGGCTCCTACCGAGTCGACGCGGCCGCGGTCGCGCAGCGCTGCCGCGAGGCCGGCGCGCTCTTCCTGCTCGACGTCTACCAGTCGGTCGGCGCGATGCCGCTCGAGCTCGCGGCCTGGGGCGTCGATCTGGCGGTCGGCGGCTCGGTGAAGTTCCTCTGCGGCGGCCCGGGCGCCGGCTTCCTCTGGGCGCGGCCGCGGCTCGCCGAGCGGCTCGAGCCGGCGGTCACCGGCTGGCAGGCCGACGCCGATCCCTTCGCCTTCCGCTCCGGCCCGATCCGCCGCGCGAGCGGTGCCTGGCGCTTCCTGACTGGCACGCCGGGCGTCCCGGCGCTGCACGCCTGCCAGCCCGGCTACCGCATGGTCGCCGCCGCCGGGATCGACAAGATCCGCGAGCGCTCGCTCTTCCTGACCGCGAGACTGATCGAAGCCGCCGACGCGCACGGCCTCGAGGTGCGCACGCCGCGCGACCCGCAGCGGCGCGGCGGCGCCGTGACACTCCACCACCCCGACGGCGCCCGGCTGCAGAAGGCGCTCGAGTCCGAAGGCATCCTCTGCGATCACCGCCCCGGCGCCGGCCTGCGCTTCGGCCCCCACTTCTACAACACCGCCGAAGAGTGCGACCACGCCATCGAGCGGCTGGCCGAGCTCGGCCGCTCGGCCTGAGCCCGCCGGGACTCCGCTCAGGGCACGCCGAGGCGCTTGCGCTTCTCCCAGAGGCCCTTGCGGGAGATGCCGAGCAGCTCGGCGGCGCGCCCCTGGTGTCCGCGGGCGAAGGCGAGCGCCTCGAGGATCGCGGCGCGCTCGGCCTCTCGGAGGCTCGGCGGCCGGCGCACCCCCCTCTCGGGCGGCCGCTCGAGATCGAGCTCGTCGCCGTCGGTCGCGAGCAGCGCCCGTTCGAGCAGGTTGCGCAACTGGCGGACGTTGCCCGGCCAGCCGTAGGAGGGCAGCCAGGCCCCGGCGCGCTCCGACAGGCGTGCGCCCCGCCGCCCGAACCGGGCGGCGAGGTCGGCGAGCAGCGCCTCGGCGAGCGGCACCACGTCGTCGCGCCGCTCGGCGAGCGGCGGCACCCGGTAGGTCAGCACTTCGAGGCGGTAGAAGAGATCCTCGCGGAAGAGGCCGCGGCGCACCCGCTCGGCGAGATCCTCGGGGCCGATGGCCACGAAGCGGACGTCCGCGTCGGCCTCGACGCCGCCGAGCGGCGCGAAGCGGCGCTCGGCGAGCAGGCGCAGCAGCTTGGGTTGGGCCGCGAGCGGCAGCTCCTCGACGTGGTCGAGCAGCAGTGTGCCGCCGCGCGCCCGCTCGACGCGTCCCGGCAGGGCGCGGTCGGCGCCGGTGAAGGCCCCGGCACGGTGCCCGAACAGCTCGCTCTCGAACAGCGTCGCGGGGATCGCGCCGGGGTCGACCTCGACCAACGGCCCCGCCGCGCGCCGGCTGGCGGCGTGCAGCGCGCGAGCGAGCGACGAGCGGCCGGTCCCGGGCTCGCCGAGCAGCAGCACCGGCGCCTCGCTCGCCGCGGCGCGCTCGAAGCCGGGCAGCGCCCGCGCCAGCGAGGGCGACGCGGCGAGGAGCGCCGCGAGCGCCCCCGCGGTCACGCGGTGAACTCGGAGGTGACGTCCGGGGCGTCGCGCCAGAGGCGCTCGAGCCCGTAGTGGACCCGAGTCTCGTCGAGGAAGACGTGGACCACGAAGTCGCCGTAGTCGAGCAGCACCCACTGCGCCGGCGCGTACCCCTCGACCGCGAGCGGGCGTACGCCGCGGGCGCGCAGGCGCACCTCGACGGCGTCGGCGATCGCCTGGACCTGGCGCTCGTTGGTGCCGGAGGCGATGAGGAAGTAGTCGGTGAAGTCGGTGACCGCCTCGAGGTGGCGCACCACGACGCGATCGGCCTTGGTGTCGAGCGATGCGGCGACCGCCTCGCGCACCCGTTCCGGGATGTCGGGCAGGGTCTCCGGGGCGGGCGCGTTCATCGATAGAGGCGGTACTTCTGGGCGAATCTTAGCACCCGCGGGTCGAGCGTCGCCGCGGGCGGGGCCTTGCCGCGCGCCAGCGCGGCGCGGATCGCGCTCGACGACAGATCGACCGGCGGGTTGTCGACCCAGGCGAGCCGTGCCCCCGCGAGGGCGCCGGCGAGCTCTGGAGCGAGGGCGCCGAGCAGTCGCTCGCGCTCGAAGCCGGGGCGCGCCAGCACGCCGATCGGGAAGCCGGCGAGGATCGCCTCGAAGCGGCGCCAGGTGTGCAGCTCGGCGAGCGAGTCGGCGCCGAGGAGCAGCCAGACCTCCTCGGCCGGGTTCGAGGCACGGCGCGCCTCGAGTGTCTCGACCGTGTAGCTCGGCCGCGAGTCGTCGAGCTCGGCGGTCGATGCGACGATCGCCTCGTGGTCGAGCAGCGCGAGCTCGACCATGGCGTACCGGGCGAGCGCCGGCGCCCGGAGGTTCGCCGGCTTGTGAGGCGGCCGGCCGGTGACCACCAGCTCGACCCGGTCGAGCCCCAGGGCGATGCGCGCCCGTTCGGCCGCGGCGACGTGGCCGGCGTGGATCGGGTCGAAGCTGCCGCCGAACAGGCCGACTCTCATGCGGCGCTCTCCAGCCGGTCGCCGAGCTCGTCGACCAGGCGCGCCACCCCTTCGCCGGTGGCCGACGAGATCTCCAGGTAGCGCAGCCCGCGCTCGAGGGCGGCGGCGCGCAGCTCGGCGCGGCGCTCGGGGCGCGCGGCGTCGAGCTTGCTGCCGACCAGGATCCGCTCGCGCTCGAGCAGCGCCGGATCGAAGGCCCCGAGCTCGCGCTCGACGGTCGCCAGGTCCTCGGCCGCCGAGCCCTCGAAAGCGGCGAGGTCGATCAGATGGACCAGGACGCGGCAGCGCTCGACGTGGCGCAGGAACTGGAAGCCGAGCCCCGCCCCCGCCGCCGCCCCGGCGATCAGCCCGGGCAGGTCGGCGATCACGAAGGTCCTCTCGCGGGCGCCGCGGACGACGACGCCGAGGTTGGGCACGAGCGTCGTGAACGGGTAGTCGGCGATCTTGGGGCGCGCCGCGGAGACCACCGAGATCAGCGTCGACTTGCCGGCGTTGGGCAGCCCCACCAGTCCGACGTCGGCGAGCAGCTTGAGCTCGAGCCGCAGCCGGCGCTCCTCCCCCTCCTTGCCGGGGATCGCCTTGCGCGGCGCCTGGTTCGTCGGAGTCGCGAAATGCTGGTTGCCCCAGCCGCCACGCCCTCCTTGGGCGACGAGCAGCTTTTCCCCCTCCTCGACGATCTCCCCGAGCGTCTCGCCGCCGTCCGCGTCGAACACGACGGTGCCGAGTGGCACGCGCACCTCGAGGTCCCCTCCGGTGCGGCCGGAGCGGTTCGAGCCGAGGCCGTGGCGCCCGCGCTCGGCCGCGTAGATCGAGTGGAACTGCAGGTGGTAGAGGGTGTTCAGACGGTGGTCGCCGACCAGCCAGACCGAGCCGCCATGGCCGCCGTCGCCGCCGGACGGCCCGCCCTTCGGGACGTACTTCTCCCGGCGGAAGGCGACGCAGCCGTCCCCGCCGCGTCCGCCGCGCACGTGGACGACCGCTTCGTCGAGGAAGATCAAGAGGGACCCGCGGGGAGCGGGGGACTACTCGGCGGGGACGACGTGAACGTAGGTTCCGAGCCGGCCGCGCTTCTGGAACTGGACCACGCCGTCGGCCTTGGCGAAGAGCGTGTCGTCCTTGCCGATGCCAACGTTCTTGCCCGGGTGGACGCGCGTGCCGCGCTGCCGCACCAGGATCGAGCCGCCGGTGACCGACTCGCCGCCGAAGCGCTTGATGCCGAGCCGCTGCGCGTTGGAGTCGCGACCGTTGCGAGTCGAGCCCTGCCCCTTCTTGTGTGCCATGAGAGCTGCTCCCGAGTTCGATCCGGCGCTAGAGGACGATCTCGTCGACGCGCACGCGGTGGTAGTCCTGCCGGTGCCCCGCGCGCCGCCGATATCCCTTGCGCCGCTTGTGCTTGAAGATGCGGACCTTCGGGCCGCGCGTCGCGGCGACGAGCTCGCCCTCGACCCGCGCCCCCGGGATGACCGGATTGCCGACCCGCGTTCCGCCCTCGCCGAAGATCATCAACACCCGGTCGAAGGAGACCTTGGCGCCCGCTTCGGCGGCGGTGGGCAGGAGCTCGACGTCGAGCACGTCCCCTTTGGTCACCCGGTACTGCTTGCCGCCGGTTTCGATCACTGCGTACATGACGACACACCCCTCTTCCAGCCACGCGAGCGTGGAAGGCGAAAAGTACCAGAGGCTCCGCCTTCGCGTCAAACCGGCCGGCTCCCGTGACGAGAGCTCCCCCCGCCACGCGGTCGGGCTAGGGCCGGATGCTAGCGTCTCCGCGTGCTCGCTCCGGCCGCCGCGCTCGCCACCCGCCTCGGCCTCGGCGCCCTCGGCCTGCGCTCCCGCGAAGTCGTCCTCGGTGACTGGCGCGTGCGAGTTCACGAGGGGGGCGCCGAAGGGGGAGAGCCCTGGCTCCTGCTGCACGGCCTCGGCGCCACCGCCGCCACCTGGCTCCCCTTCGTCCGCCGCGAGCGGCGGCGCTGCCGCCTCCTGCTGCCCGAGCTGTCGCGGCTGGGCGGCAGCCGGGGCCCGCGCGCGGCGCTCTCGATCGCCGAAGGGGCGCGGCTCGTCGAGCGGTTGCTCTCCGAGCTGGGTGGCGAGCGGCAGGCGACGGTGGCGGGCATCAGCCTCGGCGGCTGGATCGCCGTGCGCGCCGCGCTCGGCTCCCGGGAGCGGCTCGGGCGCCTCCTCTTGGTGGTGCCCGGAGGCTACCTCGACCAGGATTGGCAACGGATCGAACGGATGGTGCGCCTCGAGAGCTACGCCGACAGCGCGGGCATCTGGCGCGCGCTCTTCGCCTCGCCCCCCCTCTGGCTGCGCGCCGCGCGCCCGCTGCTCTATCTCGCGTACCGGTCACCCGAGGTCGCGACGGCGCTCGGCAGCCTCGCTCCCGAGGACGCCTACGGCGACGCCGACCTCGCGGCGCTCGACCTGCCGGTCGGGCTCGTCTGGGGGGAAGAGGACCGTCTCTTCCTCGTCGAGACCGGGCGGCGCATGGCCGCCGCGCTGCCGCACGGCCGGCTCTGGAGCCTCGCCGGCGCGGGCCACGCGCTCCAGTGGGAGCGCCCCGGGGCCTTCCTCGAGGCGGTCGAGGCCTTCCGCGCCGCCTTTCCCTTGCCATCGCTCCGGCCGGGGGCGCAAGATGGGAGCGCGACGACGACCGGCAGGAGGTGAGCCATGTCGACTCCCGACTACCTGATCTGCCTGAACTGCGAGTCCCCCTGCTACGGCTTCGAATGGGGGGACGACGGCGTCGAAGAGGCGCTCTGCGAGGTCTGCGGCAACGACGAAGTCGACCAGTTCGTCACCGAGGACGACTTCGACGCCATCACCGCCGACCGCTGAGGGAGCGCTCAGGCGCCGCGCGCCGGTGCGGCCAGCGGGAGGCCGATCCGGAAGATCGTGCCCCGCCCCGGCTCGCTCTCGCAGCCGACGGTGCCGCCGTGGGCAGTGACGATCCGTTCGACGATCGCCAGGCCCAGCCCGGTGCCTCCCTTGCGCGTCGAATAGAAGAGGTCGAAGACTCGACCCAGATCCTCCGGCGCGATCCCCGCGCCGTTGTCGGTGACCGCGAGCTCGACCGTCGGCCCGAGCCGGCGAACGGCCAGCTCGATGCGCGGCGGGCGGCCGGTCCCCTCGGTCGCCGCCAGCGCGTTCTCCACCAGATTGAGCAGCACCTGGCGCATCAGCTCCGGGTCGGCGTGAATGCGAGCGCCGTCGCTCGCATCCGCCAGCTCGATCGAGGCGCCGGAGGCGGCCATCCGCCCGGCGAGCAGGTCGCGCACCGCTTCGACCAGCGACGCCGCCGGCAGGATCTCGCGCTTCAGCGGGCGGGGGCGGGCGTAGGCGAGGAAGTCCGTGACCAGGTTCTCGAGCCGGCCCAGCTCCGAGCGGGTGATCGACAGCAGCCGTTGCTGGCTCGAGCGTGTGCGCGATTCCTCGAGCTCCTCCTCGAGCATCTGCATGTTGAGCGAGAGCGAGTTGAGCGGGTTGCGGATCTCGTGCGCCAGGCCGGCGGCGAGGGTTCCGAGATAGGCGAGGCGTTCGGCTTCGGCCGCCTGCGCCTCGAGCCGCTCGCCCCGGCGCACCAGGGCCGAGATCAGCACCACGGCCGCGACGACGATGAGCAGCGTCAAGCCGCCGATGGTCGCGGTCTGGCGGACCAGGTCGCGTCGCAGCACGCCGATCCGCTTCTCTAGCTCGATCGGCGAGAGCCCGATGCGCAGCGAGCCGAGCTCGCCGATCGGCACCGTGACGTCGAGCGAGCCGAGCTGCTCGGTCGGCAGCCGCGCCGCGCGCGTCTCCTGGTGCTCGACCGTGCGGGTCTCGACGCGCGGCGCGCCCGGCGCCGATTCGCGCGAGCCGATCCGCTCGGCGGCCGGCAGGTGGACCTCGGCCTCGCTGCGCCGTTTGGCGACCAGCGTGCCGTCGCGGTCGGTGATCTCGAGCGTCTGTACGATCTGCCGCTGGCGCAGCACCGAGTCGATGTAGGTCTGGGTCTCCTGCTCGAGATAGACCGCCGTGACCAGGTCGCCGCCCGCCCGCTCGGCCCCCTGGGCGATCTGTCCGGCGAGCGTCTGGGCCTCTTCTCGCGTCTCGAGCAGCACCCGGTCGAGCTCGCGCTGCGAGAGCGAGCGAAAGATGAGCCAGCCGAAGAGGGCGATGTCGGCCAGGACGAAGAGGCCGAGCAGCGCCGCCCAGGCCCAGAACCGCCCCGACCGACGCCGGCGCCTCCGCTCCATGCGCGGGACCATAGCACCATGCCTCGAATCCCGTGCCGAACTCTTTCGGTATCAGGGACTTGCAGAATCTTATATGCTCATGCTAATATTTTCTTCGATGGATGGAATGAAAGAAGACTTCTTAGCGTTAAAGACTAATGACTGGCGCCCGAGCCGGCGCCCCAACCAACCCAAAGGAGGAGACGACATGACGACCGGACTGATTCGCTGGAACCCCGAGGCCGATGTCCTGCGCGGACGCGTCGACCGGCTCTTCAACCAGATGCTGCAGGATTTCTGGGGAACGACGCTGCCGGCCGAGGAGGTCTCGACCCGGCGTTGGGCACCCGCGGTCGACATCAAGGAGACCGAGGACGCCCTCGTCCTGAGCGCGGAGCTGCCGGGCCTGACCAAGGAGGACGTCAAGATCACGCTCGAGAACCAGGTTCTCACCCTCTCCGGCGAGCGCAAGTTCGAGAAGGAGGCCAAGGGGGAGAACTACCACCGGATCGAGCGCTCCTACGGCGCCTTCACCCGCGCCTTCACGCTGCCGACCCACGTCAGGACCGAGAAGGTCGAGGCGACCTTCGACAACGGCGTGCTGACCGTGACGCTGCCGAAGATGGAGGAGTCGAAACCGCGCCACATCGCCATTCGCTGATCCGGAGCTCCGACCGGGCCCTCCCCGGTCGTTTCGGCGCCGCCGCGGCGCCCGCGGGAACCCGTGAGGGTTCCCGCTTTCCTTTTCGGGGGCATTTCCCTAGCATGCCGCGGGCCCCCGATGAAACGACTCCGCTCCGCCGACCGGCTCGCCGCGACGCTCGTCGCGCTCCTGCTCGCCACCGCCTGCGGGCGGAACGAGCCCGAGCCGGCGGCCGACCCCGCCGGCGGCCGCGAGCGCGGCGGCGAGGCGACCGCCGCGACCATCGTCGACCTCGCCGGAGTCAACGAGCTGATCGCCCCCGGGACCGCCTTCACCAACGACGTGCTCGATCAGCTCTTCGTCGAGCTGCTGCGCGAGCGCGCCGACTACCAGGAGCACCCGCCCACCTTCGCTCCCGACCTCGCCCTCTCCTACGAGTTCTCCGAGGACCGCAGGCTCCTCACCTTCCGGCTGCGCCCCGACGCGGTCTGGAGCGACGGAACGCCGATCACCGCCGAGGACGTCCGCTTCAGCTGGCGGGCGCAGACCGATCCCGCCGTCGCCTGGGCCTACGCCGACACCAAGGACGCCATCGAGGACGTCGAGGTGCTCGACGCGCACACGGTGCGCTTCCGCTTCTCGCAGGTCTACCCCTTCCAGCTGGTCGACGTGGTCGACGGCAAGATCCTGCCGAGCCACCTCTGGTCGCGTCTGCCCTTCGCCGAATGGCGCTCGAACGCCGACTGGTTCCGCGAGAACCTCGTGGTCTCGGGACCGTTCCGGCTCGCCGCCTGGCGCCCCGGCCAGGAGCTGCTGCTCGAGCGCAACGAGCGCTACTACGACCGGAAGGCGCCGCGGCTCGACCGCGTCCGCTTCCGCGTCGTCCCCGACCAGGCTTCGCAGGTCGAGCAGCTGCTCGCCGCAGCGATCGATTTCGTGCCGATCGTTCCCCCCGGCGACGCGGCCCGCCTCGCCGCCCATCCCGAAGTCGAGCTCCACGTCTACGGCGCGCGACAGTACGACTACGTATGCTGGAACACGCGGCGCGTTCCCTTCGACGATCCCCGCGTGCGTCGCGCGATGACCCTGGCGATCGACCGGCAGGCGCTGGTCGACACGCTCTGGCACGGCTACGCGCGGGTCGCCGCCGGTCCGATCCCGGCCGACGTCTGGGCGCGCGACCCCGAGCTCGTGCCCTGGCCGTTCGATCCGGCCGCGGCCTCGCGGCTGCTCGCCGAGGCCGGCTTCGCCGATCGCGACGGCGACGGCGTCGTCGAGCGCGACGGCCGTCCCTTCCGCTTCGAGCTGCTGACCAACAGCTCGAACCGGCTGCGCTCCGACGCGGTGGTGATGATCCAGGAGAATCTGCGGCGCATCGGCGTCGAGGCGCTGCCGCGGACGCTCGAGATCCACACGCTGACCGACCGCAACCTGGCGCACGACTTCGACGCCACGCTCTCCGGCTGGGCGATCGACACCACGCTCGATCTGCGCACCTACTTCCACTCGGCCGCGATCGAGGACGGCTACAACTTCGGCGCCTACGCCAACCCCACGGTCGATCGCCTGGTCGACGAGGCGCGGCGCGTCCCGGAGTTCGCCGCGGCGGCGGCGCCGCTGCGCGAGGTCCAGCGCATCCTGCACGCGGAGCAGCCCTACACCTTCCTCTGGGAGCCGAAGCGCCTCTCGGCGGCGCGCCAGCGCCTCGTGGTCGTCGAGCCCAACGCCCTGTCGACATACGCCCACCTGTCGAGCTGGTGGCTGCGCCCGCGCGAGGGCCAGTTCTAGATCGATGGGCGCGGCGATCGCGCGCCGCCTGGCCGGCGCCTTCGCGCTCCTGCTGCTCGTCCTGGCCGGCGTCTTCGCCCTGCTCGAGGCCCTGCCGGGCGAGCCCGGGGCGGTCTTCGAGGATCCGCGCGTCCCGGTCGCGCAGCGGGAGCGGCTGCGGGCGATCTATGGCCTCGACCGCCCGGCGCCCGAGCGGCTGGCGCGCTTCTACCTCGGCGCCCTGTCGGGAGAGTGGGGGCACTCGCTCGCCAGCCACCGCCCGGTCACCGAGGTCCTGGGCGCGGCGCTCCCCTGGACTCTGCTGCTCGCGCTCGCCGCGCTCGCGCTCGAGTTCGGCCTGGCGCTGCCGCTCGGCCTCTGGGCGGCGCGGCGCGCCGGCGGCCCCGCCGATCACGCCCTGCGCGCCGGATCGCTGGCGCTCTGGGCTCTCCCCTCCTTCTGGCTCGGCCTGCTCCTGCTCCTCGTCTTCGCTTTCCGCCTGCCGCTGCTGCCGCCGGGCGGCACTTCGACGCCGGGCGCGGAGAGCTGGCCGCTCGCAGCGCGCGCGCTCGACCTCGCGCGGCACCTCTGGCTGCCGGCGCTCGCGCTCGGCCTGCCGGCCGCCGCCGGCACCGCGCGCTTCGTGCGCGCCAGCCTGCTCGAGGTCGCCAACGAGCCCTTCCTCCTCGCCGCTCGCGCGCGCGGGCTGCCGCCGCGCGCCCTGCTCTGGCGGCACGCGCTGCGCGCGGCGGCCTCGCCGATCCTCCAGGCCTTCGGCTTCTCGCTGGCGGCGCTGCTCTCCGGCGCGCTGGCGGTCGAGGTGGTCTTCGGCTGGCCCGGTCTCGGCCGGGTGACCTACGACGCGCTCGTGGCGCGCGACTATCCGGTGCTGCTCGCTGGCGCCGCGCTGTCGGCGGCGACCGTGCTCGGCGGCAGCCTGATCGCCGAGCTCGCCCACCTGGCGCTCGACCCGCGCGTCCGGCGCGGCTCGGGAATCTGACGTGGCGGCGGCGCCGGGCCGCGCCGGGCTCCTGGCGGGCGGGGCGCTCGCCGCCACGCTGGCGCTGCTCGCCACCGCCGGCGCCGCCCTCTACGGCGTCTCCCCCCGCGACCAGCTCGAACCGGCCGCCGCCGGCCACCTGCCGCCCGGCAGCCGGCGCATCGCCGTCGCGCTCGCCGACGGCCGGGAGCTCGCCGCCGAGCGGGTCGAGCGGCACGCCGGGTCGCTCCTGCTGCGCGGGCGCACGAGCGACTCCGAGATCGCGCTCGGTCGGCTCGCCGGGCCCCCCGAGAGCGCGCTGCGCGAGCTCGCCTATCCGCTGGGCAGCGACCGCTTCGGCCGCGACGTGCTCGCGCGCTTGCTGCACGGCGGCCGCCTGTCGCTCGCGGTCGCCCTGCTGGCGGTCGCGCTGACCCTGCTGGTCGGCGTGCCGATCGGACTGGCGGCCGGGCTCGCCGGGCCCCGCATGGACCGCCTGGCGCTCGCCGGCATCGAGGCGGCACAGGCCTTCCCCCGACTCTTCCTGCTGGTCGCGCTGGCCGCGGTCTTCCCGCCCGGGATCCTGCCGGTGGTGCTGCTGGTCGGGCTGACCGGCTGGATGCCGGTGGCGCGGCTGGTGCGCGCCGAGGTGCGCACGCTGCGCGAGCGCGACTTCGTCGTCGCGGTGCGAGCCGCCGGTGCCGGGCCGCTGCGCCTGGCGCTCGGCCACCTGCTGCCCAACGCGCTCGCGCCGGTCGCGGTGGAGGCCTCGCTCGGCATCACCTCGGCGATCGTCGCCGAAGCGACTCTTTCCTTTCTCGGGCTCGGCCTGCCGCCCCCGACACCGAGCTGGGGCTCGATGATCGCCGATGGCCGCGACGCGCTGGCGACCGCCTGGTGGGTGGCGCTCTTTCCGGGGCTCGCCCTGGCGGCGGCGGCGCTCGCCTTCAACCTGATCGGCGAGGGGCTGCGCGACCGGCTCGACCCGCGCACCGGCCGGCTCGAGGTCTGACCGGCGCCACCGCCGGTAGAGTGGCCGGGTGCTGGTCGCCGACTTCGACTTCGAGCTCCCCGCGGAGCTCATCGCCCAGCGCGCCGCGCCGCGCGGCGCGAGCCGGCTCCTCTGCCTCGACGCCGAAGAGGAGGCGCGCCACCGCCGGATCGCCGACCTGCCCGACCTGCTGCGCCCGGGCGACCTGCTGGTGGTCAACGACACGCGGGTCATTCCCGCCCGGCTCTTCGCCCGGCGCGCCGGCGGTGGCGGCCGGGTCGAGCTCCTGCTCGTCGAGAAGCTCGCTCCCCGCCGCTGGGACGCGCTCGCACGCCCGGGCCGCAAGGCGCGCCTGGGCACCCGGCTCGAGCTCGCGCCCGGCCTCGAGGCGCGGATCGTCGCCAAGCGCGAGGATGGGCGACACACGCTCGAGCTCTCCGCCGAGGTCGAGCCCCGGCTCGAGGAACTCGGCCACGTCCCGCTCCCTCCCTACATCGACCGCAGCGACGACGCCACCGACCGCGAGCGCTACCAGACCCTCTTCGCGCGCGAGCCGGGCGCGATCGCCGCGCCGACCGCCGGCCTGCACTTCTCGACCGAGCTGCTCGAACGGCTCGGCGCGCGCGGCGTCGAGCGGGTCGCGATCACGCTGCACGTCGGCATCGGCACCTTCAAGCCGGTGACCGCGGCGCTCGCCCACGAGCACCGCATGGAGCCCGAACGCTACGTCGTGCAGGAAAGGGCGGCGGCGGCGATCGCCGCGGCGCGCCGCGAGGGCCGGCGCGTTGTCGCGGTCGGTACGACGGTGGTGCGCACGCTCGAGAGCGCCGCGGCGTCGACCGGCGAAGTCCTCCCGGGCGCCGGTTCGACTTCGCTGTTCATCCTGCCCGGACACCGCTTTCGCGCCGTCGACCTGCTGCTGACCAACTTCCACCTGCCGCGCTCGACGCTGCTCATGCTGGTCGCCGCCTTCGCCGGCCGGGAGCGGGTGCTCGCCGCCTACCGCGAGGCGATCGCCCGCGGCTACCGTTTCTACTCCTACGGCGACGCGATGCTTTGCGAACGCCGCCCGGACCCCCTCGGCTGAGGAGCCCGGCGCGGGCTCAGTCGCGGCTCGGCGCGCGCACCACGATCAGCCGCTCGGCGCCCGAGGCCTCGGTCTCGAGCAGGAGCAGGCGGGGCGCCGTCGCGTCGGGCAGGACCCCCAGGATCGTCCGGCCGGCCCCGCCCAGCCGCTCGCCGCTCGCCCCCTCCCGCTCCACGCGCACTTCGATCGTCGGGCTTTCCGGCGCCGGTTGCGGACCGAGCTCGCACGCCAGCCGGGGGGCGCGCGCGAGCGCCCGGCCGCCGCGCCCGGCGGCGAACTCGAGGAGCTCGACGCGGGTGTCGTAGAGCGCCACCAGGCCGGGCCGGCCGGCGCCGTCGAGGTCGGCGACCAGGAGATGGTCCGCGGGCGCCCGGTCGAGATCGGTGCGCCGCGAACGCTTCTCGAAGCGCACGCCACCGCGCCCGACGAAGACCTCGACGACCAGGTCGCCGCCGGTCATCCCCTCGGGGCGCGCGAGCAGCAGGTCGTCGTGGCCGTCCCCGTCGGCGTCGGCGGCGACCACCTGGGTCGCGTGCCAACGCTTGCTGTCGAGCTCGACCGCCAGCCGGGGTGCCCGTCCGGCGCGGGTGCGGTCGGCGGCCAGCGCGAAGACGCGGTAGCGCTGCGGCTCGAACAGGTCGACGTCGACGCCCCCTTGCGTGCGCACCACGAGCGCCGGCTCGCCGCCGAGCTCGACGCGCCAGCTCGCCTCGACCCGCTCGATTCCCGGCAAGGCCAGCCAGGCCTCTTCGACGGACTCGCCCGGCCCGAGCAGGGCCACGGAGAGGCGCCGCCCGCCGCGCGCCTCGGGCCCGGCCACGAAGCGCCCGCCCTCCGAGGCGTCGCCCGTTCGCGAGATCGCCGTCACCGGCGGGCTGCGCAGCTCGAGCCCGGTCTCCTCGCGCTCGACGGTGAGCGGCAGGCGCCAGCTCTCGGCGAGCGCCAGCCCCCCGGCTCCATCCGGACGCCAGACGCGCAGCCACCCCGCCTCGGCGGCGGCCAGTCGCCGCTCGATCCCGAGGCGAAGCGGCGACGGCCCGAGCGAGCGCAAGTCGAGACCCGGGTGTTCGACAAGAGGTCGCGGAGCGGCCGTCGGTGCCTCGAAAGGGCCCCAGTCGTCGACCCGTCCGAGGCCGCCGACCAGGAGCCGCGGCCCCTCAGCGAGCTCGACGGCGATCAGCGTCTTGGTCCAGCCTGGGATCTCGGAAGCGACCGGCCCGAGCCTCGCGGAGGGCTCCAGCGTGAGCCGCGTGAGTCGACGCTCGCCGTCCGGGTCGCCCGGCGGGCGGATCAGGAGCCAGAGCTCTTCCGGCCGCGCGGCGAGCGCGGAAACGAGCACGCCGCCGAGGTCGGCCGCCACCTTCTCGGCGTCACCGCAGCTCTCGAGGGAGAGCGGTGCTGGCGCCTCCGGCGTCTCCGCCGCGTCTCCTCCCGTCGCCAACAGCAGCGCCAGCAGCGCCGTCGACGCCACCCACCTCATTCGATCTCTCCGGAGAGATAGAGGTCGAGCGCCCCCCGCTCGCCGGGCTCGCCCGGCGGCGGCGGGTGAGTAACCACGAGGTCGCTGCGTCCGTCGCCGTCGAGGTCGGCGACCCGCACCAGGGCGAGGTCGGCCGGCTCGGCGGCGAGCTCGAGGGTGGCCTCGGCCGCCTCGGGGTAGCGGCACCCCGGCGCACCGAGGCGGACGGCGACCTCGCGCCCCCGCCCGAGCTGGAGGTAGTCCGCGCGGCCGTCGCCGTCGAAGTCCCCTGAGAAGGAGGCGAGCTGGCCGAGCCGCAGCCGGTCGAGGCGGAGGGTGAAGCGGCCGCCGAGGTCGCCGCCCGCGACGCGCTGGAAGCCGCCGTCCGGCTGCTGACAGTGTGGCTCGAAGCCTAGGCCGAGCCGCAGCGAGCGCAGCGTGACGATGCGCAGCGCCTGGATCATCGAGAAGTCGAGCGTCAGCGCGACCAGGTCGGGCCGGCCGTCGCCGTCGAGCTCGCGCACGCCGAGCGGCAGCGGCAGGTCGCCGCCGCCGAAGACGTACCCCTCGAGCTCGAAGGTGCGGGCTGGCTCGGCGGCGAAGCGCGAATCCGGTCCCAAGGGGTGGACGCCGTAGCGCATCTTCGGCCGCCTGGCCTGGGCCATCTCGGCGCGCATCGAGTCCTTCTCCGGCTCGAGCTCCGTCTCGGTCACGAGCTCCGCCCGTCCGTCGCCATCGAGATCGCCGACCCAGACGGCGCGCCGGGCGGTTTCCTCGGCGAGCGCCCCGTTCGGGTCGACCGGCGGCGCGAAGCGCCCGCCTCCCAGGTTGCGCAGCAGCCGCATCCGCCCCCACTTCCGGTCGTGGTTGCGGAAGACCAGGTCGAGCGCGCCGTCGCCGTCCAGGTCGAGCACCTCGGGGATCGGCAGGTGGCGGACCGCTCCGCTGCGGTAGTGGCGCGCGTCTCCCGGCAGCCGCTCCTCGAGCGGCGCGGCGAAGCGATCGGAGGGCTCGGAGTGGAAGCCGTCGGCGCCGGCGAGGTGGACCCGGTAGCCCTCGGTCGTCGGCAGGAGCAGGTCGCGCGCGCCGTCGCCGTCGAGATCGTGCGCGAGCGCGAGGTCGGAGAGGAAGGCGCGGCTGCCGGCGAG
>WYBK01000034.1 GCA_011525905.1 Acidobacteriota bacterium | reverse complement strand
GTCCCCCGTACGTGTCCCCGGTAGGTGTCCCCCGGTGGAGATGGCGACGCTTCGGCCCGCCGCGGGACCGGTTCGTCCGCGGCGCCGGGGCCTCCGGGCGACCTCGGAAACGTTTCTCCGGACACTCCCGTACCTAGTCGCAGGCCCTGCCTCGAGGAGGGGAGCGCATGCCTGCCGACCAGCGATCCGAATGCCCGGCGTGGAGAGGGCGATTGCCCTGGGTGCTGCTCTGCTTGCTCACCTCGCCCGCCGCCGCCCGGCTCGACAACGGGCCGCCGATCGAGATTCGGAAGGCCTCGGCCGCGATCGTAATCGACGGCGACCTCGGCGACGCCGGTTGGCGCGACGCGACGCGGATCGACGGCTGGTGGGAGACCAATCCGGGGAACAACGTCGAGCCTCGGGTCAAGAACGTCGCCTGGCTCGCCTTCGACGAGGAGTACCTCTACGCCGCCTTCGACTTCGAGGATCCCGCGCCCGCAGGCATCCGCGCACCGCTGGGCGACCGCGACAACGTGCCGAGCTACACCGACTACGCCGGCGTCATCCTCGACCCGCGCGGCGACGGCAAGAGCGCGCAGATGTTCCTGGCCAACGCCCGCGGTATCCAGTACGACGCGATCTCGAGCGATGCCTCGGGCGAGGACTCCTCGCCCGACTTCTTCTGGGAGAGCGCCGGCGCGATCGCCAACGGCGGCTGGCGGCTCGAGCTGCGCATCCCCTTCTCCTCGATCCGCTACACCGACCCGAACCCCAGCCATTGGGGAATCCTGCTCTACCGCAACCACCCGCGCGACTACCGCTACCAGTACTTCACCTCCCGCCTGCCCAAGGACCGCAACTGCTTCATCTGCAACGTTCGCGAGCTCACCGGAGTCGCCGACCTGCCGACCGGCGGACGCTGGGTCGTGGCGCCCTTCGCCACCGCGGCCCAGGGCGCCGCGCCGGAGGGGGAGCTCGGCACGCCGCTCGAGACCGACGCCGGCGAGCTCGACGGCGGCGTCGACGCCAAGTGGCTGCCGAATCCGGACACGGTGGTCGACGTCACGCTGAATCCCGACTTCTCGCAGATCGAGTCGGACGTCGCGAACATCACGGCGAACGAGCGTTTCGCGCTCTTCCTGCCCGAGAAGCGACCCTTCTTCCTGGAGAGCGTCGACCTGCTCGCGACTCCGATCAACGCCATCTACACGCGCAGCTTCGCCTCGCCGAAGTGGGGGGCGCGTGCCACGGGCGGCGCCGAGAAATGGAAGTACACGCTGCTCGTCGGCGAGGACCGCGGGGGCGGCAGCGTGATCGTCCCGGGCGTCGAGGGGTCGAGTCTCGCGGACCAGGACTTCGCCTCGATCGTCGCCTACGGCCGGGTGCGGCGGGAGGTCGGCTCGTCGTCCGTCAGCCTCCTCTACGCGGGTCGCGAGATCGACGGCGGCGGCTCGAACCGGGTCTTCGGTCCCGACTTCGAGTGGCGGCCGACCGCCCAGGACACGATCGCCGGGCAGTTCCTGTGGAGCGCGTCGGAGACGCCGAACCGCCCCGACCTCGCAGACGAGTGGGACGGTCGCTCGCTCGAGGGCCATGCCGGGCGGCTCTGGTGGAGCCGCTCGACCGGCACCTGGGACACGTTCGTCGAGTACCAGAACCTCGACGACGAGTTCCGCGCCGACAACGGCTTCGTGCCGCAGGTCGGCATCCAGACCGGGTACGGCGAGGCCGGCCACACCTGGCGCTGGCAGGATCGCGCGATCCGCCGCCTGCGCGCCTTCGGCTGGCTCTCCTACGACTCGGACCAGGAGGGGAGGATTCTCCAGCGGCAGGCCGTGACCGGCTTCGGCCTCGACGCGCCGCTCAACAGCTTCGCGCGCCTCGAGCTCGCGACGCAGGACCTGCGCTCGGGACCGGAGCTCTTCCGGATCCGGCAACTCCGCCCCTATCTCGAGATCCGCCCGGGCAAGGTCTTCTCGTACCTCTACTTCCAGGGCAACCTGGGCGAGCAGGTCGACTTCGCCAACGACCGGCTGGGGGACGGCGGCACGGTCCGCCTGGACGCGAGCCTGCTTCCGGGCGATCACCTCGCGATCGCCCTCTCGCTCAACCGGCGCTGGCTCGACGTCGACGACCCGGCGCTCGGCTCCGGACGGCTCTTCACCTCGGACGTCGCGCGCCTCAAGGCCGTCTACACCTTCAACGCGCGGGCCTGGCTCCGACTCATCGGCCAGTGGGTCGAGACCGAGCGCGATCCCTCCCTCTACCGCGACGAGGTCGTGGCGCGCGAGGCCGGCCTCTCGGGCTCGCTCACCTTCGCCTACAAGCTGAACTGGCAGACGGTGCTCTACCTCGGCTACTCCGGGCTGGAGGAGCTCGAGCCGGAACGCGACACGCTCGAGCAGGCGTCGCGCGACCTCTTCCTCAAGCTCTCCTACGCCTTCCGCGGCTGAGCGGGAGCGGTGCGACCTCAGTCGGGCCGCACCAGCCGGGGGTAGCGCGGCGACCACATCGCGGCGGCGACCGCCGCCTCGACCTCGGTGTCGGCGATCGCCCGGCCCTCGCCCCGGTCGCGCGCCTCGCGCACGACGGCGGCGGCGATGCGCGCGGCGACCCGGCGCAGCTCGCGGATCGGCGGAAAGAGCGTGCCGGCGGCGAGGTCTTCGTCCGACACCGACGCGGCGAGTGCCTCGGCCGCGGCGCGGAAGAGGGCGTCGGAGACCACCCGCACGCCGGCGACCCGGCAGCCGAGACCGACGCCGGGGAAGACGTAGGCGTTGTTCGCCTGGCCGACGCGCACCCGCCGGCCGCCGGCCTCGACCGGATCGAAGGGGCTGCCGGTGGCGACCAGCGCCCGCCCCTCGGTCCAGGTCATCAGGTCCGACGGAATCGCGTCCGAGACGCTGGTCGGGTTCGACAGCGGCAGGATCGCCGGACGCTCGACGTGGCGCGCCATCTCGCGCACGATCTCCTCGGTGAAGGCTCCCGGCTGCCCGGAGGTACCGAGCAGCGCGGTGGGTTTCAGTGCCCGCACGACCGCCAGCAGGTCCGAGCCGCTCTCGAGGCCGTGCGCGCTGGCGAGCGCCGCGGGCCAGGCGAAGCCGCGCTTGTAGGCGTCGGCGATCTCCTGGTCGTCGACCAGCAGCCCCCGGCTGTCGAGCACCGCGAGCGCGCGCGTCGCCGCCTCGCCCTCGAGGCCGGCGCTCCCGAGCGCCTCGCGGATCAGCGCCGCGATGCCGATGCCCGCCGCGCCGGCGCCGAGGATCACCACCCGCTGCTCGCGCATCGGCAATCCCGAAGCGCGCGAGGCGGCCATCAAGCCGGCGACGGAGACCGCGGCGGTCCCCTGGATGTCGTCGTTGAACGACGGCAGCCGCTCCCGGTAGCGGTCGAGCAGGCGGAAGGCGTTGCCCTTCTTGAAGTCCTCCCACTGCAGCAGGGCGTCGGGGAAGACCCGCTCGACGGCGTCGACGAACTCGTCGACCAGCTCGAGGTAGGCGGCGCCGCGCAGCCGCGGCTGGCGCCAGCCGAGGTAGAGGTCGTCGGCCAGCAGCTCCTGGTTGTCGGTGCCGACGTCGAGCGAGATCGGCAGCGTCTCGGCCGGGTGGAAGCCGGCGGCCGTCGAGTAGATCGCCAGCTTGCCGACCGGGATCCCCATGCCGCCGGCCCCTTGGTCGCCGAGGCCGAGAATCCGCTCGTTGTCGGTCACGACGATCAACCGGACCTCCTCGAAGGGGGCGTTGCCGAGCGTCTCGGCGATCCGTCCGCGATGGCCGGGGGTGATCCAGAGGCCGCGCGCCCTGCGGAAGATCCGGCTGTACTGCTGGCAGGCGAGACCGACGGTCGGCGTGTAGACGATCGGCAGCAGCTCCTCGAGATGGTCGCCGAGCACCCGGTAGAAGAGGTGCTCGTTGCGGTCCTGCAGCGCCGCCAGCCCGATGTAGCGCTCGAGCGGCTCGCCCTTGCGGGCGATGTTCTCGTAGGCGCGGCGCGCCTGCTGGTCCTGGGACGAGATCGCGGGGGGGAGGAGCCCGTCGAGCCCGAAGGCCGAGCGCGCCTCGGCCGAGAAGGCGGTGCCCTGGTTGTACATCGGGTGCGAGAGCAGCTGCTCGCCGCGGAAGGGGACGACGACGGCTTCCTCGCCGCCGCGCTGGGTGCGTTCGTAGCGTCGCATGGTGGGGCGCATCCTACCGGGCGCGTGCAGGAGGACCCCCGCGCGCCGGGGCGGTTTCCATCAGCCGCGAGGAATGCCGGGGAGTCGGCCCCGAGCGAGCGCCAGCTCGGCGTTGAGCAGGCTCGCGCCCGCCGCGCCCCGCTCGGCGTTGTGGCCGGCGAGCGTCAGCTTGGTGCCGAGCACCGCGCAGGGGCGGAGCCGCCCGACGTGCACCACCATCCCCGCCTCTTCGTCGACGTCGAGTCGGGGCTGCGGCCGGTCGGGAGCGTCGTGAACGCGCAGCGGCCGGCTCGGCGCCGAGGGGAGGCGCAGGCGCTGCGGCTCACCGCGGAAGGCCTCGAGCACGGCGCGCACCGCGGCGGGCGGCGGGTCGCCGCCGAGCTTGACCGAGACCGCTTCGGTGTGGCCGTCGACGACCGGCACGCGATGGCAGGCGGCCGAGACCGGGAAGGCAGCGGGGACCAGGCGCTCGCCCTCGAGCGTGCCCAAGAGCTTGCCGATCTCCTCGGCGACCTTTTCCTCCTCGCCGCGGATGTGCGGGACGACGTTGCCGAGCAGGTCGAGCGAGGCGACCCCGGGGTGGCCGGCGCCGCTCGCCGCCTGCAGCGTCGAGACGAGCAGCGCCTCGACGCCGAAGGCGCGGTGGAGCGGCGCCAGCGCGAGCGCCAGGATCGTCGCCGTGCAGTTCGGATTGCAGACGATGGCGCCGCGCCATCCCCGCTCGCGCCGCTGCCGGTCGAGCAGCGCGAGCGATTCGGGGTCGACCTCGGGGACGAGCAGCGGCACGTCCTCCTCCATCCGGAAGGCCGAGGCGTTGGAGAAGACCGCGGCGCCGGCGTGCGCGAGCTCGGGCTCGACCGTGCGCGCGGCCGCCGCGTCGAGCGCCGAGAAGACGACCGGGGTGGCGAGGCGCGCATCGGCGACCGGCAGCACCTCGAAGTCGCCGCAGCCCGCCCAGGGCTCGCCCGGCAGCCGCCAGTCGCAGGCCTCGCGATAGCGGCGGCCGGCGCTCTTCTCGCTCGCGGCGAGGTGCGCGAGCCGGAAGCGGGGGTGGCCGGCGAGCCGCCGGACGAAGCGCTGGCCGACCACGCCAGTCGCGCCCAGCACGGTGACGGGGATCCTCTCGCTCAAGGCAGCTCCTCTCGGGATTCGGGCCAGCCGTCGGCGAGCGCGAGCGCCAGCGCCTCCACCTCGGCCGGCAGCGGCTCGCTGCGCAGCGGCCGCTCGAGGGCGCGGACGAGCGCGTCGGGCAGCGGCGCGCCCGCCGCCGTCGCCTCGAACTTCGCCGGGTGGGCGGTCGCCAGGAAGATCGCCGGGAGGCCCGCCGGCACTCGCTCGCGCAGCACCCGCGAGGCGACGGCGCCGTGCGGGTCGGCGCGGTAGCCGTGCCGGGCGAGCCGCGCGACCTCCTCGAGCGTCTCGCGATCGTCGGCGCTCCCCCAGTCGAGCTCGGCGCGCACCCGCTCGACCGCGCCGCCGTGCAGCCAGAGCACCCGCTCCCAGTTGTTCGGGGCGCCGACGTCCATGGCGTTCGACAGGGTGGCGATGCTCGGCCGTGGCCGGTAGGGGGCGCCGTCGAGATGCTCGGGCACCGTGCGGTTGGCGTTGGTCGCGAGCACCAGCCGCCCGATCGGCAGGCCGAGCCGCCGGGCGATCACCCCCGCCGCGAGGTTGCCGAAGTTACCGGAGGGCACGACGATCGCCGGCGGCGCGGCGCGCGCCTCGCGCCGGCGCAGCTCGGCGGCGGCATCGAAGTAGTAGACGATCTGCGCGAGCAGGCGCGCCGGATGGATCGAGTTGGCGGCGACCAGCCGGTGCGCCCGGGCGAGGCGGGCGTCGGCGAAGGCCGCCTTGACCAGCCGCTGGCAGTCGTCGAACGCGCCCTCGACCGCGAAGGCGCGGACGTTGGCGCCGAGCGTGGCGATCTGCCGCTCCTGCAGCGGCGAGATCCGCCCGCGCGGGTAGAGCACGGCGACGCGGAAGCCGGGTCGCTCGTGGAAGGCGTGCGCGACCGCTGCGCCGGTGTCGCCGCTGGTCGCCGTGAGCACGGTGCGCGCTCGGCGGTCGCCGGCGCCGGCCAGCCGCTCGAGCACGCGCGCCAGGAAGCCGACGCCGAAGTCCTTGAAGGAGAGCGACGGCCCGTGGAAGAGCTCGAGCGCGTAACGCAGCGGCTCGACCTCGACGAGCGGCACCGGAAATCGGAAGGTCTCGCGCGCCAGCCGTGCCGCTTCGTCGCGCCCGAGCTCGCCGCCCAGCAGCGTCGCGAAGAGCCGCTCGACCCGCTCGGCGCGCGGCAGCGCCAGCAGCACTTCGATGCGCTCGAGCGGCGCGAGCGCCGCCGGCACGAACAGCCCGCCGTCGCCCGGCACGCTCGCCGCCGAGGCCTCGAGGAACGAGACCCGCAGCGTCGCATCCCGAGTCGAGGTCCAGATCATCTCGTTCTCCCGATTCCGCTCGCCCGGGCGCGTCGCGAGAGTCGCCGAGATTCCGCGGCCATCGAAGAAGCATTCTGGTCAAGGGAGAGGATGGAGAACGCCGCGGCGCTGCGCGAGGTCCACGGAGATCGGGCGCAAGTCCAAGAAGCCTTCCAATTACGGGGAGGAGTAGCAATCTCCGAGGCGCTGCGCGCAGAGCGCAATCGGTGATTCCTCTTCCCGTAGATGGGGTTTCTTCCAGCGCTCGAACGGTCTCGGCGCTCGCTCGGCTCCGCCGCCGCGAGGGGATCGCTCTCTCGGGTCATGGCTCACGCTTCCCGCAAGGCTCGTGGGTCGACGAGGCGCGCGCCGGGGGCGGTGTGGCAGACGCGAGCGCGGGCGGCGACGCCGACGTTGCGCCAAGCGGCGACCGCGGCGGCGCCGATGCTCTCGGCGGGCTCCGGATCGGCGACGGCGAAGAGTGACGGGCCGGCTCCCGACAGGCTGCAACCGAGCGCGCCGGCGGCGAGCGCCGCGGCTTTCGCCTCTCGGAAGCCGGGCACGAGCGCGGCGCGGTGGGGCTCGGCGAGCAGGTCGCGCAGCGTGCCGCGCAGCAGCTCGCGGTCGCCGGTGTGGAGCGCGTGGACGAGCGCGGCGAGGTTCTGCGAGTGCGCGATCGCGAGCTCCATGGAGATCTCGCGCGGCAGCGCGGCGCGCGCCGCGCGGGTCGCCAGCTCGAGCTCGGGAACGACCAGGACGAAGCGCAGCGCCGCCGGCCACGGGAGCTCGCGGATCCGCTCGCCGAGAGCCACCAGCCGGACGCCGCCGAGCAGGATCGGCGCGACGTTGTCGAGGTGCGCGGCGCCGGCGCTGCGCCCCTCGGCCTCGGCGGCCGCGGCGAGCAGCGTCTCGGCAGGGAGCCCGGCACCGAGCAGCGCGTCGAGCGCGACGACGGTGGCCACCGCCGAGGCGGCGCTGCCGCCCAGGCCACTGGCGACCGGGAGCCCCTTGACCAGCTCGAGCGCGAGCGGCGGCAGCGCCCGCCCCCAGTGGCGGGCGAAGGCCTCGCGCGCCGCCCAGACGACGTTGTCGCGCGGATCCTCGGGCAGGCGGGCGGCGTGCGGGCCGCGGGCGCGCAGCGAGTCGGCCGCGGCCCGGCGCGCGACGACGACGTCCCCCCAGGGATCCTCCTCGGAGAGCCCGTCGACCGGCTCGATCGCGGCGCCGAGCAGGTCGAACCCCGCCGCCAGGTTGCCGATCGAGGCCGGCGCGAAAGCCGCCGCGACTTCGGTCCCGGCGGAGCCGGCCGCCGCCGGCTGTTCGCGCACCGCGCTCGCATCGCCGCCGCCGGCCACGGCTCGAGCGCGCCGTCCCCCCTCGACCGCTTCGAAGAACGCGGCGTGCACGGCCCGGAGCGCGCTCTTTCCCTGCGCCGACTCGACGACCGCGCAGATCGAGCGCTCGCTCGCCCCTTGAGCGATCGCCACGACGTTGACCCCGACGGCGCCCAGCGCTCCGAAGAGACGGCCGGAGACGCCGGAGCGCCGGCGCATGCCGTCGCCGACGAGCGAGAGGACCGCGAGCCCCGAATGGCGGGCGATCGGCTCGACCCGGCCGGTGACGATCTCGGCCTCGAAGACCTGGGCGAGCGCCGCCTCGGCACGGTCCGCCTCGCCGTTGCGCAGGCCCAGGTGGAGCGCGCTCTCGCTCGAGCCATGGCTGACCAGGATCACCTCGATGCCTCGTTCGGCGAGCGCGGCGAAGGCGCGTGCCGCGAGCGCGGTCAGACTGGTCGCGCCGGTCGAGGCGAGCGAGAGCAGGGCGACGCCGTCGAGCAGCGTCAGGCCGCAGGCGATCCTCTCGACGGCGGCGCCGGCCGGGCGGACGAGCGTGCCCGGGTCGGCGGGCGCGAGCGTCGAGGCGACGCGCACCGGGATGCCGGCGGCGCGCGCCGGCGCGACGCTCTTCGGGTGGAGCACCTTGGCGCCGAAGTGGGCGAGCTCGATCGCCTCCTCGAAGCTCGCTTCGCGCACCGGCCGCGCCGCCGGCACGACGCGCGGATCGGCGGTGCAGATGCCGGCGACGTCGGTCCAGATCTCGAGCGCGCGCGCCTCGAGCGCCTGCGCGAAGAGCGCCGCCGAGTAGTCGGAGCCGCCACGGCCGAGCAGCATCGCGCGCCCTTGCGCGTCGCCGCCGAAGAAGCCGGCAGCGACCGCGAGCCGGGCTCCCGACTCGCGGAACGCCGAGAGCCGCTCGCGCGCCTCGGCGATGCGCGGCCGGGCCTCCAACGGATCCCCTTCGCAGGGGAGGAGACGGCGCGCGTCGAGCCGCTCGGGCGCGAGACCGCGCGCCTCGAGCAGCGCCGCGAGCAGCTCGACGCTCGCCCGCTCGCCGAGCGCCGCGACCTGCGCTCGCACCCGCGGCGAGGCGTCGCCGAGCAGGGCGACGCCGGAGAGCGTGCGCTCGAGCTCGGCCTCGAGCGCGGCGAGCCGCGAAGAGAGCGCGGCGGTCCTCGCCTCGCCGAGCGCGACCGAGAGCCCGTCGACCACGGCGCCGTGCCGGGCGCGGTACTCGGCGAGCGGCGCCGCCGGGTCCCCCGCCGCCGCGCGGTCGCCGGCGCCGACCAGCAGATCGGTGACTCCCGACATCGCCGAGAGGACGACCAGGACGCGCTCCTCGGCGGCGGCGCGGGCTACGAGCTCGGCCACCTGCGCGAGCCGCGCGGCGTCGCCGACCGAGGTGCCGCCGAACTTCATGACCCGCAGCGTCGAGGCGGTCGCCGGCCGCGCAGTCTGCTGCTGCTGCGGCGATGCGTCGGGTGCCGCGGCGGGTCCTCTCTGGGCCAGCATCTCGCTCTCCACGGGCGCATTCTGCGCCCAGAAACGAAAGGCCCCGCGTCCTCGTCGGAGGAGCGGGGCCGTTTCGGTCGCCTGTCGCGGCGCGCCTAGGCGGCTCCCGCCCCCCGAGTCGTGGTGGTGGTCGTCGCGCAAGTCGTGGCGCTCGTGGCGCGCTCCGGCACGGACATCGTCGCGGGAAGGTAGCGTCTCGGCGGGGGAGTTGTCAACGACGCCGATTTGCCTCGCCGGCGTCGTGCTCGATCGCCAGAGGGGCGAGGAGGCGCCCGTGAGGGTCGGGATCGGGTCGAACCCTCGGCGGCCGCGCTCAGAGCTCCGGCGCGTAGCGCTCGAGCATCGCTTGCTGGGATTCCGGCGGGGCGGTCGAGCCGGTCTGGTCGCGCAGCATCTCGCCCAGGGTGGGCAGGACGTTTCGCTCCACCTTGGCCTCGGGGTCCCAGAGGCGGGAGCGCATCAGCGCTTTGGCGCAGTGGAGGTAGACCTCTTCCGGTGTGACGCGGACGACGACCTTGGGCGTACGGCGCTCGTCGGCGCAGCGGGCGAGGTCGTCCGGCGCCGTCGAGAGCGTCGCGCGCCCCTGGACGCGCAGCGTCTCGTCGACGCCGGGGACGAAGAAGAGCAGGGCGATGCGGCCGGTCTCGACCAGGTTGGTGAGCGAGTCGAGGCGGTGATTGCCGGGGGCGTCGGGCAGCAGCAGCGTCGAGTCGTCGAGGACCCGGACGAAGCCCGGAGCGCCGCCGCGGGGCGAAACGTCCATCGCGCCGTTGGCGCCGACGGTCGCCATCACCAGGAAGGGGGAGAGCTCGACGAAGCGGCGGCAGTGGCGGTCGAGCGCGGTCATCTGCTTGCGCAGCGCCCGCTCCCCCGGCGCCGCGTAGAGCGTGCGCAGCGCCTCGACCGAGCGGATCTCCATGGCGGCGCATGCTAGCGCAGCCGCCCGTTCCCTCGATTCGGGCGCGCTCCCGGTTTCGCCCGGTCGCCCGAGAGGAGGCAGCGGTCGCGCCCGGGCCGCGAGCGTAGACTCGATGCTCGAATCGCGAGACGGGAGGAGGCGGGCGATGCGCGGCGAGGCGGCGAAGAGCGTCGACGAGTATCTGGCGAGATGCCCCGCCGGGGCGCGGGAGCACCTCGAGGCGTTGCGGCGAGCGCTGCGCGAGGAGCTGCCGGAGGCCGAGGAGGCGATCCGCTACGACATCCCGACGCTGCGGCTCGACGACAAGAACCTGATCCACTTCGCGGCCTTCGCGAAGCACGTCGCCGTCTATCCGGCGCCGCGCGGCGCGCCGGAGCTGGCCGAGGAGCTCGCGGCCTACGGCGGCGGCAAGGGGACGCTGCAGATGCCCCTCGACCGCCCGCTGCCGCTCGACCTCGTGCGCCGGATCGCGCGCCACCTCCTCGCCGAGCACCGCGAACGGCTCGTGCGCCGGCCCGACAAGCGGTCGCGCTAGCCGCGCCGGCGGGCGGCTCACGCGGCGAGGCGAATCGGGACGGCGGCGCCGAGAGCGGTGCGCCGGCGGGCGAGCCAGGGGCCGAGCGCGAGCCGGCCGGGACCGACGAGCGCCTGGGCGACCATGCCGGCGGCGAGCAGGGCCGGGAACTCCCAGCCGCCCCCCCCTCGGGCGTCGAACCAGAAGCCGTTCGGGGCGAGCGTCGCGACCACCCCGGCGAGGATCGGCAGGAAGGCGAGCGCGACCGGGCGGACCAGCACCCCGGCGGCCAGCGCCAGGCCGCCGGCCAGCTCGGCGGCGGTCACGATCCAGGCGGTCCAGGCGGGGAAGCCCTGGGCGACGAAGAAGGCGACGGTGCCGGGCATGCCGAAGACCAGGACCTTGAGCAGGCCGTGGGCGAGCATGGTACTCCCGAGGGCGAGGCGCAGCACGGTGGCGCCGGCGTGGAGCCGGAGCAGCTCGGCGGCGGAGGTCGGGGAATGCGAGGGCGGGGTCGGGCGGTTCGAGGCGTGCATGGTGAGTCCTCCTTGCCTCGACGGTCACGACTTGCGGCCGAAAGGTTACGCTCCGGAGGAGAAGGAGGCCGGAAGCTGGGCGGCGGCGGGAGCGGCGCCCGACGGCCGGCGGCGCGGAACGAAACCGGCGCGGCCTCGGCGGCGTCTCTCGAGGGCCGGAACGAACGGAGGCGGACCCTGAACCCATCGCCCGACGCCCCGAACGACGACGAGATCCTCGAGCTCGCGCGCGCCGGCGCCCGCTCCGAGGCGCTGACCCGCTTCCACGCCGCCCACGGCGCCCGCCTGGGAGCCCTCTGCCGCCGGCTGACCGGCTCGGTCTCCGACGGTGAGGACGCGCTCCAGGAGACGCTGATCCAGGTCGATCGCTCGCTGCCCGCCTTCCGCGGCGAGTCGTCGCTCGCCACTTGGGCCTTCCGGATCGCGACCCACGTCTGCCTGAATCGCAAGCGGGGCCTGGCTGCGCGCGCGCGGCATCTCGACCTCGAGGACGGGGCCGGCGAGCTCGCCGCGGAAGCCGCCGACGGGGGCGACCCCGACGCCGGCTGCGTCTCGACCTTCCGGGCCTGGGTGGTCGAGAAGGCGCTGCTCGGGCTCCCCGAAGGGCAGCGCCAGGCCCTGACGCTCTACGACCTCGAGGAGCGGACGGCGGCGGAGACCGGCGAGCTGCTCGGCATCGAGGCCAACGCCGTCAAGCAGCGCGTCCACCGCGCCCGCAAGAACCTGCGCCAGCGGATCGCCCGCGAGTTCGCGGCGCGCGGGATCGATCTCGAGGGCGTCGGCGTCGCGGGGTGCGTTTCCGGGCTCTTCGCCGGCGAAGCGGCGGCCGGTGAGGGAGCGCACGTCTCGACTTGAGGCCTCGGTCGCTCGAGCCGTCGATTGGGCGAAACGGGGTCCGCGGCGCAGCTCAGCGCGCGAAGATCAACAGGAGGAGGGCGAGGGCGACGCCGATCGCGAGGCCGATCTTGACCCAGCTCCAGGGCGCCGTGCCGGCGGCCTTGGCCGTCGCGCCGTTGACGACGTAGCGGAAGCTCTTGCCGCGGTACTCGTAGGCGGCGATCCAGACCGGCAGCAGGCCGCTCTTGAAGGCGAGCGCGGAGTAGCTCGTCTCGACGACCAGGTTGCGGCAGTGGTCTCCGGGCACCTCGGCGCGGCAGGCGGCGTGGAGCGTCGCGTCCATCCGCTGCCGGGCGACGGCGTAGGCCTGCTTCAGGTCGACGCCGTACTCCTCGGCGAGAAAGCCCGAGAGGTAGTCGGGGGCGTAGGGGAGGAGCTGGTCGGTCGGAAAGGGCTCGATCCGGCGCGCCAAGTCGTGGTCGAGGCCACGCGAGGCGGGCACCGGCAGGTCGTCGAAGAAGTGCTCGAGGAAGCCCGAGACCCGCCGCCACTCGATCCGCCGGTGCTTGCCGGTGCCCCGGTTGGTGCCCGACTCGGCGGTCCAGCGCGAATGGGTCGCCGCGTCGAAGGTCCAGAAGGGGACGTAGACGCCGCGGATGCCGGCGAGCTCGGCGTGGCGCTTCAGGTCGCTCGGTCGGAACCAGAGCGAACCGAGCCAGCCGCGGAAGCGCTCGGCGGCGCCGCGCCGGTCGACGCGGAAGGGGAGCACTCCGGCCGGGCGCACCATCGCCGGATCGGCGCTCGCCTCGACGACCTTCGGCGTGCCGCAGAAGGCGCAGGCGCCGGCGGCCTCGCCCGGCGCCAGCGTCTCGACCGCCGAGCACTTCGGGCAGCGGTAGGCGCGCCGCTCGCTCCCCCAGCCGACCTTCGAGGGACGGGCGAGCCCCGCCTCGAGCGGCTCCTCGACGACCCGGGTCTCCGCGGTGGGGACCTCGCGGGCGAAGCCGCAGTAGTCGCAGACCAGCCGCGCGGCGCCCGGGGACCAGACGACGTCCGCGCCGCACTGCGGGCAGGGAAACTTGCGGACGCGGACCTCGTCCGCCGCCGCCGGCCCGTCGGCCGCCGGAGCGGCTCCGTTCAGCCGGCCCCTCCGGCGGGGGGCGGGGGCGGCGGCGCGGCGCCGGGGGCGCCGAGCTCGGTGTAGGCGGAGAGCGGCGCCCAGCCGGCGGCGCCCGGCCGCCAGGCCAGAGCGTTCGGCAGCACCTGGCCGGCGGCGAGCATCGCCTTCATCTGCTCGTCGGTGTAGGGGCCGTAGGTTGCCCCGCCGATCGCCAGCGACCAGCGGGGAGCGCCCGCCGGCGGGGGCGGCGGCACCGCGGCGGCACCCGGCGGCGGCGGCGCGGCGGCGCCGGGCGCGGTGCCCGCGCCGGCCATCGCCTGCCCCATCATCTGCCCCATCGCGACGCCCGCGCCGACGCCGACGCCGGCGCCGGCGAGGCCGCCCGGATTCGCGGCGGCGGTGCCGATCGCGTCGGCGGCGGCCATCTGGGTGTACTGGCCGAGCCGGTCGCCCAGGACGCCGAGCTTCGAGCGCTGGTCGATCGCCTTCTCGACCTCCTCGGGCAGCGAGACGTTCTCGATGAAGAAGCGGGAGAGTTCGAGGCCGTAGGAGCCGAACTCGGGGGCGAGCACCTGGCGGCCCGCGGCGGAGAGCTCGTCGTAGTGCGCGGCGAGGTCGAGGGCGGCGATCTTCGCTTCGGCGATCGCGTCGGAGAGGCGCGAGAGGATCGTCGAGCGCAACTGGCCGACGATCTCTTCGGTGGCGGTCAGCCCGCGCGTGCCGACCACCGTCTCGAAGAAGACCTTCGGGTCGGCGATCTTCATCGCGTAGGTGCCGTAGGCGCGCAGGCGGATCATGCCGAACTCGGCGTCGCGCATCATCACCGGATTCGCCGTGCCCCACTTGAGATCGGTGAACAGGCGGGTGTTGAAGAAGTAGACCTCCGCCTTGAACGGCGACTGGAAGCCGTACTTCCAGCCGCGCAAGGTGGTGAGGATCGGGATGTTCTGGGTGGTCAGCTCGTAGGTGCCGGGCGCAAACAGGTCGGCCGCCTTCCCCTCGTTGACGAAGAGGGCGGCTTGGTTCTCGCGCACCACGAGCCTGGCCCCCATCTTGATCTCCTGGTTGTAGACGGGGAAGCGCCAGACCAGTGTATCGCCGCTGTCGTCGAGCCACTCCAGGATCTCGATGAACTGCGAGCCGATCTGCTTCTTGATGTTGTCCAACAGGCCCATGGCGCGTGCCTCCTCCCGGTCGCGCGATCCAGTGTCGACAGTGTATCTCTCTTCCCCCACGACCCCGGGGGTGACAGTTACCTTGGACGTCGACCTCTACGTACGGGGGACCGCCCGCGGGGAGCAGCCAAGGTAACTGTCACCCTTGCTAGAGTGCCGGGCGGGAAACCGATGAGCATCCGCATCCTCGTCACCGGCGGGACGTTCGACAAGGAGTACGACGAGATCCACGGCACGCTCCACTTCGAGAGCACGCACCTGCCGGCGATGCTCGAGCACGGCCGCTGCAAGCTCGACGTGCGGGTGCGCACGGTGATGATGATCGACAGCCTCGAAATGAGCGAGGCCGACCGCGAGGCGATCCTCGGCCAGTGCCGCCGCTCGCCGGAGGATCGGATCGTCATCACCCACGGCACGGACACGATGGCCGAGACCGCCGCCTTTCTCGCCCAAGGGCTCGAGGGGAGCGGCAAGACCGTCGTGCTGACCGGCGCGATGATTCCCTTCGCCTTCGGCAGCTCCGACGGCCTGTTCAACCTGGGCAGCGCCCTCTCCTTCGTGCAGGTCCTTCCTCCGGGGGTCTACGTGGCGATGAACGGCCGCTACTTCCCCTGGGACAACGTGCGCAAGAACCGGGAGCGGGGCGTCTTCGAGGCGATCCGCCCCGAGACTTCCTAGCTCCCGGAAGCCGGTCGCGTCAGCGGCCACCCCCGCGGGTGGGCGCGCGACGCTCCGCCGGGTGTTTGCCCTCCTCCGCCCCCCCTCGAAGATCGCTTTCGGGGAACCACGGGCCCGGCCCTGCGGCGGGCCGACGCGAGTCCCCCTTTTCGAGAGATTCACCGCGGAAGGAGTGGACCATGGCTCGACCCGCCGAGACTTCCGAACCGCCGGCCGGAGCCCCTCGCGGCGGCTCCACGGCGCACCGCCGGATCGAGGACGAGCACCGCCGCCTCAACGAGCTGCTGCGCTCGCTCACCCACGGTCACGACCCGAACCGTCTGCTGTCGCTGGTCGACGAGCTCAAGGAGCTCCTGGTCGAGCACTTCGCCCACGAGGAGGAGCCCGAGGGGCTGCACCAGATCGTCGGCGAGGGGGCCGCGCACCGCCTGCCCAACCTGCAACGGCTCTTCGAGGAGCATCGACAGATCCTCGCGACGGTCGAGGCGCTCGAACGGCGCCTGGGCGAGCTGGTCGACGGCCCCTGGCGCGAGGTGCGCGACGCGATCGCGGCGCTCGCCGAGACGCTGCGCAACCACGAACGCGCCGAGGAGGACCTCTTCTCCGAGGCCTTCTACCTCGACATCGGCGGCCGCAGCTAGCAGGGAGGAGAGATGACACCGACCACCACCGCGCCGACGCCGGCCGGCGCCCGTACCCGGACGAGCGTCGGCGAGCGCATCGTCGAGATCGTCTCCGACTCCGGCGAGGGGGCGCAGAAGGCGGGGCAGACCTTCGGCACGGTCTGCGCCAAGCTGGGCAACGGCGTCTGGACGGTCGAGATCATCCCGGCCGAGATCAAGCCGCCGGCCCGGTCGCGCGCCGGCGCCTCGGGGATCCGCGTGCGCTTCGCCAGCCGCGAGGTGACCAACCGGGGCGAGCGGGCCGATCTGGTCGTCGCCTTCAACGAGCAGGTGCTCTACGGCCGCATCGACAGCGGCGCCTACGGCCCCGGCACCGTCGTGCTGCTCGAGAGCAAGTGGGCCGAGGACCCGCAGGAGGAGATCCGCGCCCTCTATGCCGAGGCGCTCGCCGACCTCCGCCGGCTCGGTCTCGAGGTCTTCGAGCTGCCGATGGAGCGCGCTTGCCTCGAGGTGGTTCCCGACGCGCGCGTCGGCAAGAACATGTTCGTGGTCGGCATGCTCTGCGAGATCTTCGGGCGGGATCTCGACAAGGCGCTCGAGGAGGTCGCGACCGTCTTCCGCCGCAAGGGGGAGAAGGTCGTCGCCTCGAACCAGGAGTTGCTGCGCCGGGGCGCCGCCTTCGCCGCCGAGCAGGTGCCCTTCGCCTGGGAGGTCCCGGCGCACGCCATCGAAGGGGAGCGGCTGGTGATGAACGGCAACCAGGCGCTCGGCCTCGGCATCCTCGCCGCCGGCATCGAGACCGTGGCGATGTATCCGATCACCCCGGCGACCTCGGTCTCGCACTACCTCGGCCGCGCGCTGCCGGCGGTCGGCGGCTTCCTGCACCAGGCCGAAGACGAGATCGCCGCCATCGGCTTCGCGATCGGCGCCTCGTGGGCCGGCAAGACCGCGGCGACCATCACCTCGGGCCCGGGGCTCGCGTTGAAGACCGAGTTCCTCGGCCTGGCGGTGATGGCCGAGGTGCCGCTCGTGCTGATCGACGTGCAGCGCGGCGGCCCGTCGACCGGGCTGCCGACCAAGGTCGAGCAGGGGGACCTGCTCGCGGCGCTCTACGGCGCCACCGGCGACGCGCCCAAGATCGTGATCGCGCCGGCTACCATCGAGGAGTGCTTCCACTTCGTCGTCCTCGCCCGGCGGCTGGCCGAGGAGTTCCGCGGTCCAGTGGTCGTGCTGACCGACGCCAACCTGGCGACCGGCGTGGCACCGATCCCGCGCCCGAAGCTCGACCCGACCTGGTTCGCGCCACCGCTCGACCAGGGCCCCTGGCCCGAGGGCGTCGCGCCCTACGACTGGGATCTCGCCACCGGGCTCTCCCCCCGCGCGATCCCCGGGCAGCGGGGGGGCGAGTACGTGCTGACCGGTCTCGCGCACACCCGCAACGCCAAGGTCGCCTACGACCCGCGCTCGAACCAGGAGGGGTGCGAGATGCGGAGCCGGAAGCTCGCCGCGCTCGCCACCACCCTGGTGCCGCCGGTGCCGCACGGCGCCGACTCGGGCGAGCTGCTGGTGGTCGGGTGGGGCTCGACCCTCGGCGCGATCGAGGAGGCGGTCGACGACCTGCGCCGCGAGGGGCGCTCGGTCGCGTCGCTCCACCTGCGCTTCCTCTCGCCGCTCGAGCCGGGGCTGGCCGAGATCTTCGCCCGCTTCGAGAAGGTGATGACCGTCGAGATCAACTACAGCGACGCCCCGGACCTGCCCGGCATCGGGCCGGAGAACCGGCGGCGCGCCCAGCTCGCGCTGCTGTTGCGCGAGCGCCTGCTGGTGGACGTCGACTGCTGGTCCGCGGTGCGTGGCCAGCCCTTCGGTCCGGGCGAGATCGCCGAGGCGGTCCGCGCGCGCCTCGGGGCGGCGAGCTCGGACCGGCGAGGAGCTGCGTGATGTTCGGACTCCCTGCCGACTGGTCGCTCGAGGTCCCCGAGCGCTACTTCACGCTCGAGAGCTACGACGGCGGCGTGGCGCGCTGGTGCCCTGGCTGCGGCGACTTCGCCGTGCTCTCGGCGGTGCAGCGCATCTGCCGCGACGAGCAGATCCCGCCGGAGAAGCTGGCGATGATCTCCGGCATCGGCTGCTCCTCGCGCTTTCCGCACTACATGCACGCCTACGGCTTCCACGGCCTGCACGGCCGGGCGCTGCCGGTGGCTTGCGGCGTCAAGGCGCGCCGCCCCGACTTGCACGTCTGGGTGACCACCGGCGACGGCGACTGTTGCTCGATCGGCGCCGGCCACTGGCTGCACGCTGCGCGCTACAACATGGACATGGTCGTGATGGTCTTCGACAACTCCATCTACGGCCTGACCAAGAAGCAGACCTCGCCGACCACGCCGCTCGGCGTCGGCACCAACACCCATCCGGACGGTGCCTTCCTGCCGCCGCTCGACGTCGCGCAGACGACGCTCGGCTTCCCCAACGTCTCCTTCGTCGCGCGCACTGTCGACTGGAACCCGCTCCACCTCGCCGCGACCCTCGAGGCCGCTTACCGGCACAAGGGGACGAGCTTCGTCCACATCCTGCAGCGCTGCCCGACCTATACGCCCAACGTCTTCGACGAGCTGCGCCAGAACCCCGACCACACGCTGCTGCTCACCCACCCCGACGGCGTGGCCGCCGACGAGGCGGTGCGCCGCATGTACAAGAACCAGCTCGAGCACGATCCGTCCGACTACGGTGGCGCGCACCGGCTCGCCGACCGGCGCGAGAAGCTGGCGATCGGCCTGCTCTACCGCAATCCGTCGGCGCCGCGGCTCGACAGCTTCTCGATCCGCGGGCTCGATCTGACGCGCGAGCAGAGGACCGCGGCGCTCGAGCGCGAGCTCGATCGCTTCGCGGTCTAGCGCGAGGAGCCGACCGTGAGCGACCCGATGCCGCCCGTCGAGACCGTGAGCGCCGGCGCGCCCGAGCGGGGGCCCGCGCACCGCGAGGCGCTGCGCCGCTTCCACTTCGGCGACCCCGGGGCGCCGGTCGAGCGGCCGGGCGCCGGCGTGCTGCCGGCCGCCCTCGCCGCCTTCGCGGGCAGCGCAGTGCGCGGCGGCTTCCCGCTGGTCGCCGATCCCGACGGTGCCGGGGTCGCGCTCGCGCGCCCGCTCGAAGAGTGGCTGGCCTCGCCCGACGCCCCCCGCACCTTCGCCGACAACCTGCCGCGCCTGTTGCGGCACGCCGACCAAGCGCTCGGCGGCGCCGAGCCGGCGCCCGCCCGCTCGGCGGTCTCGGCGGGCGCCGAGCGGGTGGCCGACGAGCTCGGGCTCGCGGGCGAGGCGCGCGAGGCCTACCTCGCCGAGGTGCGCGAGCGGCTCGGCACGCTGCCGGCGCGCGCGCGACTGATTCCGTTCGGCCGGCGGGCACCGCTCGCCCTCGCCTCGATCGCCGCGAGCCGCCGACTCGAGTCGGCGCGCGCCGCCTTCGCCGCGGAGGCGCAGGCGCTCGCGGCGACCGCCCAGGCACTGCTCGACAGCGATCGCGACCGGCGGCCCGACGGCGTCGCCCCGCCAGAGCGCGTCGGCCGCATGGGTGCGCTCGGCGGCCGCTTCGTCGATCCGGCGCGCCTGGCCGGCGTCGTCGCGCAGCGCCGCGCCGGCGCGCCGCTCGCCGAAGCGCGGCGCGCGCGCCTCGAGCAGGCGCGCGCCGAGCTCGCGGCCTTCGACGCCCATCGTCAGGGACCGCTCTGGCTGGTGCCGGCGCGCGAGGAGGGGAGCGATCTGATGGCCGCCGCCCGGCTCGCCGCCGATCCCTGCGGCGCGGCCGCCGCCGCCTTCGACGAGGCGGCCGAAGGGGTCGCGCGGCTGGTGCGCGCGGCTCGCCTGATCCGTCTCGAGGCGGCCGCGGCGCTCGACCCCGAGCGCCACCTCCCCTGGCTCGAGCGGCTCGATTGGCGCGGCTTCGCGCGCGAGGAGCTGGCGCTGGTGCGCCCGGTGCTCGCGCTCGCGCGCACCGGGGACCTGCTCGCCGGCGGGCTGACCGCGCTCTCCCGGCTGCTGCTGTCGGGGCGGCCGGTTCAGGTGGTTCAGCTGCTCGGCGACCACGGTCCGGGACCCGGAGCCTTCCGCTTCGAGCCCGCCTACTTCGGCGTCGGGCATCGCGAGGCCTTCGTCCAGCAGGGATCGTTGGCGCGCCCGCTGGCGCTCGCCGCCGGTTTCGAGCGGGCGCTCGCCGGCAGCCGCCCCGGGTTGCACGTCGTCGACACGCCGCCGGAGGGCGACGGCGCGCTCGACCCCTGGCTGCTCGCCTCGGCGCGCGTCTCGGGGCGCGCCGCGCCGATCTTCCGCTACGACCCCGAGGCCGGCGCGAGCTGGGCCCGCCGTCTGGTCTTCGACGAGAACCCCGAGCCGGATGCCGACTGGCCGCGCGAGCCGCTGCCCGACGGCGGCTCGGCGCCCTTCACCTTCGCCGACGCGGCGCTCGCCGATCCGAGCTGGCGCGAGCACTTCGCGCTGGCCGGCGAGGAGGAGGAGCTGCTCCCCTTCGTCGAATGGCTCGCGCTGGCCGACGAAGAGGCGGCGCGCCGTCTCCCCTTCGTCGCCGGCGTCACCGCCGGGGGCGAGCGGGGGCGCTGGGTGGTCGACCGGGCGTTGGCGGCGGCGGCCCGCGACCGCCTGGGCTACTGGCGCACGCTCGAGGAGCTCGCCGGCGTGCGCAACGAGCACGTCGAGGCGGCGGTGGCGCGGGCCCGCGAGGAGGAGCGCGCGCGGGCCGAGACCGAGCGGCGGGCGCTCGTCGCCGACCACGAGCGCGCGCTCGCCGAGCTGCGCGAGCGCGCCGGCGAGGAGGCGGTCGACCGGCTGGTCGCGGCGCTCTTCGAGGTCGAGGGCGGAGCGGCCGCTCCGGTGGCCGCGCGCCCGGCCGCGCGCGCGGCGGCGCCGACGGCCGTTGCCGCCGTCGCTGGCGCCGCGCCGGCAGCCGCCCCGGAGGCGGTCGCCGAGCCGCCGGCCGCGGCCGAGCCGCAGGAGCCGGAGGAGGAGGAGGCCTGGGTCGACACGCCCCTGTGCACGAGCTGCGACGAGTGCACGAGGAAGCTGCCGCAGGTCTTCGCCTACAACGGCAACAAGCAGGCCTACGTCAAGAACCCGCGCGGCGCCAGATTCAAGGAGATCGTCGCCACCGCCGAGCTCTGCACGGCCAAGATCATCCACCCCGGCACCCCCTGGGACCCGGCCGAGCCGGACCTGCAGGCGACGCTCGCGCGCGCCCGCGCGCTCGCGGCGCGGTGAGGGGGAAGGCGCGCGGATGAGCGGCATTCTCGTCGCGATCGGCATCCTCGCCGGGCTCGGCCTCGTCTTCGGCCTGCTACTCGCGCTCGCCGACCGCTATCTGCGCGTCGAGGAGGATCCGCGTCTCGAGCGGGTCGAGCAGCTGCTGCCTGGCTCCAATTGCGGCGCCTGCGGCCAGCCGGGGTGCCGCGGGCTCGCCGAGAAGATCGTCGCCGGCGAGGAGAAGCCGTCGCGCTGCACCGTCTCCTCGCCCGAAGGGCTCGAGGCGATCGCCGACTTCCTCGGCGTCGACGTCGGCTCGGCGGAGAAGCGGGTGGCGCGCATCCACTGCGGCGGCGGCCTCGGGCGAGCCCGGCAGCTGGCGAGCTACGAGGGGTTCGAGAGCTGCCGCGCCGCCCACCTGGTCGGGGGCGGCGGCCTCGAGTGCTCCTGGGGGTGCCTCGGCCTGGCCGATTGCGTGCGCGCCTGCACCTTCGACGCGATGCGCATGAACCCCTTCCGGCTGCCGGTGGTCGACGTCGACAAGTGCACGGCCTGCGGCGACTGCGTGGTCGCCTGTCCGCGCGAGCTGATCGACCTGATGCCGCTCGCGCACAAGCTGATCGTGCAGTGCCGCGCGCCGCTCGCCGCCGAGGCGGCGCGCCGCCTCTGCTCGGCGGCCTGCGACGCCTGCGAGCGCTGCGCCGCCGACGCCGCGCCCGGCCTGATCCGGATGCGCGACAACCTGCCGGTCGTCGACTACGCCGCCGGCGGGCCGGCGGCCCCGGCGGCCACCTTCCGCTGCCCGACCGGCGCCATCCGCTGGGTGGAGCGCGAGCAGTTCATCGAGGACGAGGCGCCGGCGCGAGTCGCCGCCGGCGCGGGGGGCGTCCATGCCTGAGCGCGCGACCGGCAAGGCAGGCGTCGAGCCGCTGGCCGCCGCGCGGCGGACGCTCGGGCGCTGGCTCGCCGGCAAGCCCGGCCCGCCGCCGCTCGCGGGCGAGGCGGTCGTCGCGGCGGGGCTCGAGGCGCTGGTCGCCGTCGAGCGGGCGGCCGGCGCGACGCTGGTCGCCGGCGCGGCGCTCGCCGGGCGGCGCGGGCTCGCCGGGGCGCTCGCCGGCGGGTTGCCGACGGCGCTCGGGCTGGCGCTCGGCGGCGAACGCGCCGCCCTCTTCCTCTCCGCGGCCGAGGCGGTCGCGGCGCTGCCGCGCCTGGCCGAGACGCCGGCGCGGCGCGCGCCGCTGGTCGTCCACCTGCTCGAGGCGTCGATCGAGGCCGCCTGGGCGGGAGTCGCCGCCGGCGCCGCGGTCTGGACGCCGGCGTCCCTCGGCGAGGCCTGCGACCTCGCGCTCGCGGCGCGCCGGCATGCCGAGGCCGCGCTCGCCCCCGCGGTCGTCGCCCACTTCGGCCCGCTCGCGCGCGCCATCCAGACTGCCGCCCGGCCGGAGCGCGACGCGCTCGCCGCCTGGCTCGGCTCCGCCGCCGACGAGCTGCACGCGGCGGGACCGGCGGAGGCGGCGCTGTTCGGCGCCCACCGCCGGCGGCTGCCGCGCTGGCACGACGCCGGCGCCGCGCGCC
>WYBK01000033.1 GCA_011525905.1 Acidobacteriota bacterium | reverse complement strand
CGTGCTCCTCCTCGACCAGGCGGGCGAACAGGGCGGCATCGAAGGGGTCGCCGGCGCGCGCGCCCGTCCCCGGATCGTCCGCCGTCAACCTCGCCCCCTTGTGCAGCCACTCCCAGAGGATCGAGACGCGGATCTCGCCGGTCGCCATGTCCTCCATCAGGTAGAGCACGTCGTCGTCGCCGAAGTGGTCGGCGGGCTTGAGCGCCGCGGCCTGGTAGCCGCGGCCGAACGCGTTGCCGTACTGGAGCGCGACCGACAGCAGGTCGCGCGCGCCGGCCACCGTGCGCGGCGCCGACTCGAGCAGGGTCAGGCCCGCGGCCTCCTCGTCGCCGTAACCGAGCGGCGGAAACTCCCGGCCCAGCTGGTTCTCCCGCCCGACGCGCTCCCACACCGGCCGCACGATGTGCACCATTTTCCAGTGCGCCACCCACTTGCCGCTCGCCCCCGCGGCCTGCTCGCGCTCGCCGCCGGCCACCGCCTTCTTCATGCCCGCGGCGACCCCGGCCTCCGAGCCGACCGGGATGTTCGGCTCCATGCCCCCCTGCCAGAGCGCGCAGTGGCCGTTGCGGTCGGGCGTGTTGACCGCGCGCCGCACCCGGTCCTCGTAGTGGCGCATGTAGCCGTAGGTCATGACGATCGCGTCGATGTTCGGATTCAGGAAATCGGGATCCCAGGCCATCGCGTCGGCGACGCTGTTGATGTAGTCCCAGCGCCCGGTGTTGAAGCCGACGAAGTGCGGCCCGAGGGCGGCGCGGATCTCCATCAGCTGGAAGGCCGCCTCGATCCGCTCGACCAGGACGTAGGCCTTGATCGTGCCGACCGGCAGCGCCAGGTGGCTCTCGAGCGCCTCGAGCAGGTCGTTCCAGAGGGCGGCCTCCTCGGCGGTCTCGATCTTCGGCAGGTAGAGGACGACCGACCGCCCCTCGGCACGCAGCGCCGCCTGGTTGTTGACCACGTAGAGCACCAGGTCGACGATGGAGGCCGAGAAGCCCGAGCCGTCCCGGTTGCGCAGGTGCCGGTCGTCGAGGTGGAGGCCGCGGCAGCGGAAGATGCGCGTCGTGAAGGCGAGCTGGCGGCGCCAGTCGAGGACGATCTCGCGTCCGAAGAAGCCGCGCGCCCAGTCGTTCATCTCGGCGGCGACCTGCTCGGCGACCGCGAGGAACCGGGGGTCGCGGTGGATCGCGAGCTTCAGGTTGCGCTGGTTGTCGAGCGACATGGCATCGACCTGGCCCAGGGCGTCCTCGCCGTCGAACATCCAGCCGTCGGCGCCCGAGAGCAGCGCGTAGGCGACGTTGCGCAGCCCGCTCTCGACCGAGGCGCGCGGCTTGGTCGCCGGGCCGGTGCCCTGGATCCACTGGCGGCGCAGATCGGGCGGGATGCGGCCGCCGTCGAAGTGGCCGGCGCGCGCGTCGGCGATGCGGATCGAGGTGCGGGGGATCGTGCCGTCCGGGTCGAGGAAGCCGATCCGCCGCTTCTCGCGGGCCCGCTCGGCGCGCAGGGCGAGCCGCCGCGCCATCAGCTCCTGGCGGTCCCGGTCGAGCGGCGCGAGCGCGTCGAGCGCGGTCCGCACCGCGGAGGTCAGCAGGTCCGCGTAGCTCTCCAGGATCCGGTCGCGGAACTCGAGCTTGTCGGTCATCCGGAGCCTCCCTCCCGGGAGCCCCGGCGCTCGCCGCCCGAGCCTTCGCGCGAGCGGGATCTCCGGCGCTCCCCGGCCATCTTAGTGCGGATTGTCGCACTGCGGCATGAACGCCGGCCCGACCCGCCGGGGCGGCCGAGGCCTGGAGATTCGTCCGCGGCCGGTGCCCTCGCGGCGAGAGACTCGGCCAGAGCCGTCGATGGGGGTGCCGCCCCAATGCGGTAAACTAATAGGGATCGACTGGGAGGAGAGGACTCGTGGAGATCGACCGCTCGTTTCGTGCCTTCGCCATCGTGGCCGTCGCCCTCGCTCTGGGGACCAGCGCCTCGGCTCAGCCGCCGGCCGCGCTCTCCCGCACGATCTTCCTCGACGCCGGAGCGCACGGTTTCTCGGTGCCCAGCACCGTGACCCATCATCCGGGGTTCGATCGCTACTACGCCTCGGATACCGGCAGCCCGGGCTTTCCCGCGTTCGTCTTCGGCGCGGGGGGCGGCGTGGCGCTGCAGGTCCTGCCCGCCCTCAACATCGACGCCCGCGCCTGGAACTACAACGCCAACACCGGTCTGCTGGAGGTCTGCTCCTACGACGCCGTCAGCGGTGGCGCCGGCCGCGGGCTGATCCAGGCCCAGATCGACGGCGGCGGCAACCTCACCGGCGGCACCGCGACGCTGCTCGCCTCGCTTCCGGGCCTGGCGGACAGTCAGACGGCTCCGGCGTTCGACCCGGGGGCCAATGTCCTCTATTCCCGCTCGGACAGCAATACCGTGAACGTCGTCTCCCGCACCGACGGCACGCAGGTCGGGACGATCACCCTCGATTTCGCCGCGGCGGGCGCCTCGACCGTCCCGGACGACGGCATCGTCTTCCATCCGGGCCAGGGCTGGCTGGGAGTTCTCGACAGCGACCTGGACGTCGTCCACTTCTTCGACCTCACCGGTGACCACGTCGGCAGCTCGGCGGTCGACATCGACATCACCGGCACCGCGCGCCGTCCCGGCTTCGCGAACGAACAGATCTTCGTCTTCGACGTGGCGCGCAACGGCTGGCAGGGCTACGGAGTCGCGGTCTATCAGGCCCCTCTGATCCAGGAGATCCCGACGCTCTCGGCCGCCGGCTTCGCGGCCCTCTCGCTCGCCCTGATGGTGGCCGGCGGCCTGATGCTGCGGCGCCGCGCCCGCGCCGCGCACTGAGTCACGATTCGCCGCGCGGATCAGCCGAGAGCGGCGAGGTCGAAGGGCAGCCGGCGGGGGCGCTGGCCGGTCAGGCGTGCCAGCGCGTTGGCCAGCGCCGGAGCGAAGGAGTTGACCACCGGCTCGCCGAGGCCGTGCGGGCGCTCGTCGTCGTTGGGCACCAGGTGGGTCTCGATCGCCCGCGGCCGGTCGGCGAAGGTCGCGATGCGGAACGCGTCGAAGTTCTCCTCGCGCGCCCGCCCCCGCGCGAAGCTGGTCTCGCCGAGCACGTTGGACAGCGACCAGTAGACGCCACTCTCGGCCTGCTGGGCGACGCCGTCGGGGTCGATCACGACGCCGCAGTCGATCGCGACGACGACCCGCTCGATCGTGAACGGCGGCTCGCCCGGCCGCCGGCGCGCGCGCGGCGCGACCTCGACGACGTGCGCGACGTAGGTCTCGGTGTGGAAAACGTCGGCCGCCAGCCCGCGCGCCCGCCCCGCGGGCAGAGGCCGCGACCATTCCGACCGCTCGGCCGCCGTCTCCAGGACCCGGCGCAGACGGAGCCGGTCGACGCGCGCGCCCCCCGGCTCCGCGATCCGCGGCACGCCGGCGTCGTCCGCGCCGAGCAGCTCGAGGCGCAGCGCGAGCGGATCCCGGCCGGACGCGAGCGCGACCTCGTCGAGGAAGGACTCGCGAGCGAAGACCGAGGACGGGGCGAAGACCGAGCGCCAGGGGCCGATCGGCACCGGCGCCTCGACCACGCGGTAGCTCGTCTCGACCGCCGGAAAGGCGTAGGGCTGGTCGTTGACGCCCCAGGAGCTGCCGGCCAGGAACTGCGGATCGGCGAGCTGCTCCCGGCTGGGTCGGCGGCGCGCGTTGTGCGGCGTCGAGGCCTTGCGATGGTCCCAGGCGACGACCCGTCCGCTGGCGTCGAGCCCGGCCTCCAGCCGATGCGCCGAGGCCGCTTGAAAGTAACCGTGAACGAGGTCGTCCTCGCGGCTCCAGACGAGCTGCACCGGGGCGTCGATCCGGCGCGCGACCTCGACCGCTTCGAGGTCGAAGTCCCAGCCGAGGCGCCGTCCGAAGCCGCCGCCGGCGAGGGTGACGTGGACGGTGACGGCGTCGGGCGGCAGCGCCAGCGTCCGGGCGGCGAAGGCCTGGACCGCGTTCGGGGTCTGGGTCGGCGACCAGATCTCGCAGCGGCCGCTCTCGACCCGCGCGGTCGCGGCGACCGGCTCGATCGCCCCGTGCGCGGCGAACGGGTACTCGTAGACGGCGTGGAGGCGGCGCGCGGCACCGGCGAGCGCCGCGCGGCCGGCGCCGTCGCGCCGGGTCGTCACCCCGGCTTCCGCGACGGCCTCGCGCAGCGCCCGCGCGTGCGCCTCGCTCGCGAAGTCCCCTCCGGCGCCGGCTCGCCAGTCGGCGACGAGCGCGCGCCGCCCGGCGAGCGCCGCCCAGGTCGAGCGCGCGACCACGGCGATGCCGCCGGGAATCGCGAAGCAGTCCTCGACGCCGTCGACGGCGAGCGCGCCGGTCGAGTCGAATCCGGCGAGCCGGTCGCCGAAGCGCGGCGGCCGCGCGACCACCGCGAAGCGCATCCCTGGAAGCCGCACGTCGAGCCCGTAGCGCGCCCGGCCGGTGACGATCGCCGGGCCGTCCAGGCGCTGCACGCGCCGGCCGATCAGTCGCCGCTCGGCCGCGGGCTTGAGCGGCGGCGTCTCCGGCGGGGTCCGGGCCGCCGCCTCGGCGGCGAGCTCGCCGTAGGCGGCGGCGCGCCCTTCGGGACCGAGCACCCGCCCCGGCTCGGTGCGGCAGCCGCTCGCGTCGACGCCCCAGCGCGCGGCGGCCGCGGCGACTAGCAGGGCGCGCGCCGAGGCGCCCGCCGCGCGCAGCGGGTCCCAGCCGTCCATCGAGGACGAGCTCCCCCCGGTGCCGAGGTCGGTGTACTCCGGCCCGGGTGAAGCCTGCTCGATCTCGACCCGGTCGAGGTCGACGTCGAGCTCCTCGGCGAGGATCTTGGCGAGCGCCGTGCGCACGCCCTGGCCCATCTCGGTCTTGCCGACGACCAGGACGACGCGACCGTCCGCCTCGATCCGCACCCAGGCATTGGGGCGGAACGGGACGCCCGCGGCGGCGGCCCCCTCGGCGGCCTCGGTCCACCGGAAGCCGACCAGCAGGCCGCCGCCAGCGAGCAGCGAAACCTTGAGGAAGTCGCGCCGCGTGCTCACGGCCGGCCCCCCGCCGCCGCGCGGCGCGCCGCCAGCCGCACGGCGCTCAGGATGCGAGGGTAGCTGCCGCACCGGCAGAGATGGTCGCCGAGCGCGCTCGCGATCTCCTCCTCGGTGGGGTTCGCGCGGCGCGCCAAGAGAGCCGCCGCTTCGAGGATCATCCCCGGCTGGCAGAAGCCGCACTGCGAGACGTTCTGCTCGAGCCACGCCCGCTGCGCCGGATGGGAGCCGTCGTTCGAGAGCCCCTCGATGGTCGTGTACCGCTTGCCGGCGGCCTGGGCGAGCGGGACCTGGCAGGAGCGCACCGGGGCGCCCTCCTCGAGCACCGTGCAGGAGCCGCAGTACCCCTCGCCGCAGCCGTACTTGGTGCCGGTCAGCCCGAGCTCGTCGCGCAGCACCCAGAGCAGCGGCGTCCCGGGATCGGCGCCGACGGCGCGTCGGACACCGTTGACGGTGAGCGTGACCTCGGCCATTTCGAATCCCCTCCGCTTCCGGCTAGATACGGCGCGGAGAGCGCCAGGTTCTCACCCTTCCCGGCGGCGGCTCGAGCGCCCCCTTGATTCGCGGCCCGCCACGCATAGGATCTGCGGCCACGGCCGCGGGAGCGCAACGCCGCGCCGGCGGCCACGGAGCGGGTCGACCGCAGAGAGGAGCAGGACATGGGCGACAAGGGCGGCAAGAAGGACAAGGACAAGGCGGCCAAGCAGAAGAAGAGCGCGCAGGACAAGAAGAAGGGGAAGAAGTAGCGCGAGAGCTTCGCCGGACCGGGCGCGACGCCCGGGCTCGGGCCCGCGTCCATCGCGGGCGGGCGCGTCAGGGCACGAAGCGGTAGCCGACGCCGCGCACGCTCAAGATGTGGCGCGGGCTCGAGCTGTCTTCCTCGAAGTGCTGGCGCAGCGCGACGATGACGTTGTCGACCACCCGCTCGTTGGGATGCTGCGGCAGTTGCCAGACTTCGGCGAGCAATTCGCGCCGAGTGACCACCTGACCCGGGCGCGACAGGAAGACCCGCATCACCGCGATCTCTTTCTGCGACAGCTGCGCGCGGCCGTTCGCCGTGCCCG
>WYBK01000260.1 GCA_011525905.1 Acidobacteriota bacterium | reverse complement strand
GCGCGGGGGCCGTCGAATGCAGGTCTTCTTCGAGCCCGCGGACTACCGGCAGTATCTTCGGCGGCTCGGGAAGCATGCCCAGAGGTGGGGTGTCGAGATCTGGGCCTACTGCCTGATGCCGAATCACGTCCACCTGATCGTCGCGCCCGAGACTCAGGTCGGGCTCTCTCGAGCTCTGGGCAGGACGCACCGCGAGCATGCGCTCGAGGTCAATCGCCGGCACGGCTGGCGGGGGCACCTCTGGCAAGAGCGATTCTGGTCCTGCGCCCTCGGAGAACGACATCTTGCCGCGGCGATCGCTTACGTGCTCTTCAATCCGGTTCGCGCGAAGCTGGTCGAAGCCGTCGAAGATTGGCCCTATACGAGCGCTGCGGCTCTCACCGGTCGAGGCATGGATCCGCTGGTGGACCCGCTCGCCCTGCGAGGTCATCTAGGAATCGACTGGGAGAGAGCTCTGCTCGAACCGGGGGACGAAGTCAGCAAGGAGCTGCGCCGTCACACCTCGACTGGCCGCCCTCTGGCCGCGGGATCTCCGGCCGGCAAAGGAAAGGCCGCTGATCGCTCGCCCGAACCGACGGTTGCCGCCCCCTGACCTCGACGTCTGAGACCCGCAAGAGGTGACAGTTACCTTGAGGGTAAGAGGTGACAGTTACCTCGAGGTAACTGTCACTCCCTCAGCGCAACCGGGTCTCTTGCCTCTAAGGTAACTGTCACCTTTTGGAGGCTCCGGTCGGAGTGGGGCGCCGGCCGGACGGGCTCGCTCAGGGGTCCAGGCGAAAGTTTATGGTGAGGTTGTAGATCACGTCGACCGCCTCGCCCTCGAGGGTCGCCGGCTCGAAGCGCCACGCGCGCACGGCCTCCGCGGCCGCCTCGCTGAGGCCCATCGGCAGCCCCTTCAGGACCTCGACGGCGGCCACGCGCCCCTCGCGATCGATGGTCGCCGCGACCACGACCACGCCCTGGAGGCGCGCCTCCTTGGCTTCCGGCGTGTAGTGGGGCACCTGCGTCTCGATCACGCGCGGCGGCTTCACGATCTCGCCGTCGACCGTGTAGGGCGGACCGGACGGGATCGACTTCGCGACCTTTCCCCCGGAGGGGACGCCGTCGCGCTCGGCCTCGACCACCACGAACAGGAAGGACCCGGCCTGGGCCGATGGCGACCGCGCTCCGGAGCCCGCCGGCGCGACCCCACCCCCTTCGACCACCTGCCGCGTCGAGGCCATCAACCGTTCCCCGAAGCGCCCGGTGAGTCGCGGCGCGGCGAGCAGCGCGCCGTCCTGACGCACCTCGACGGTCGCCGAGAAGCCCGCCTCGGCCCCACTGTCTGGATGGAGCTGCAACCGGACCGAGTAGCTCGACCCCCCGGTCTCGAAACCGGTCTCGAGCTGCCCTCCGCGGCCCGGCAACAGGCCGCCCTGCCGCACCACCTCGCCGATGTCGCGCAGCGAGAAGAGCTCCTGGAGCTCGGCGTTGTCGCTCCCCGGCTCCCACTGCACCAGCCAGTCCGCGAGCCGGTCGAAACTGTAGACGGAGCCCAGCTGCGGCGCGGCCCCGAGCTCCCGGCTGCCGACGAAGACCGACATGCGGACGCGGATCGAGGCGCGCTCGGTCGCCGTCGCCTGCGGACTCGCCCAGGCCGGGCGTGGGCCCGAGAGGCCGGCAGCGACCAGCAGGAACGCAGCGGTGGTGCCCACAAAGCGACGTCGCGCGGCACGCCGGCCGCCCTGCGCCTGCGAGATCGAGACTCTCATGGCTTCGACCCTCCTCTCAGCTGTCGTGGGTCAGCGGTTCGGGCAGCACGACGACGAGCCTCGTGCCCGAGCTCAGCGTGTGGATCAGCAGGCGCGATTCCTCGATGGCGGGCCGTGTCGCGCTCGCCCGGGGCGCGCTCGTCACGGGACCGGTCGCGAACGCCTCGGTCGTCGGCACTGGCTGCGCCCTTCCGGCGAGCAGCCAGACGGTCGCCAGCAGGGCGAGCCCGGTCGCCGCGGCGAGCGCCGGCCAGCGCCAGGCCGGCCACCGGAACGCCGCCGCCGGACGCCGGTCGGCGGCTCTCTCGATCGCGGTCTGGACTCGCCGCGCGCCCTGCTCGGCGCTTCGTCGCGCGGGGCGCCCGGCGAAGGCGCGATAGGCATCGAGGAGCTCGCGCCACCGAGCCTCCGGCTCGTGGTCGGGTCCGCGGTCGTCGCTCATCTCGAATCCTCCGCGAGCCACCGCCGCAGGTTGGCGCGGGCGCGGTGGCGGTGCACGCGCAGTGTGCTGATGCCCAGGCCCAGGTCGTGGGCGGCCTCGGCGTCCGTCAGCCCCTCGACCTCGGTGAGAAAGAGAGACGCGCGTTGGCGATCGGGCAGCCGGGCGAAGAGGCGGACGGCGTCGAGCTCGAGATCGCGCGGTTCGGACGGCGTCGCCAGCCTCCGCGCGACGAGCTCGAGCGGCCGGGCGCGCAGCGCCCAACGCCTCCGACGCAGTCCCCGCCGCACCACCGCCCTGCGCAGCCAGGCCGGCAGCGCCGCGGCGTCGCGCAACGTCCCGAGACGTCGCCAGGCGTGCACGAGCGCCTCCTGCACCACGTCCTCGGCGTCGGCGAGCGGCGCGATTCCACGCGCCACGCGCAGCAGATCGGCCCAGAAGAGCTCCACCAAACGGCCGTAGGCCGCGGCGTCCCCCGCCCGAGCTGCCCTCAGGAAGGCGCACCACTCCGGTTCGTTCGGGGTCGGCGCGGGCGGGTCGACCGCTCTCATGGGCTCCATCTGAACTATAGAGGCCCCTGGGAGCGCGCTCGTTTACCCAGCCCGGATTGGGTCAGCGCTCGGTGAAGAGGTACTCGTGCTGGGCGTCGCGCAGGACGAGGGTGCGCTTGCCGCCGCCGCTGCCGACGACGAACTCGGCGCCCGTGATTCCCGGCGCCAGCGTGGAGAAGGAGACCGTGCCGTCCGCGTGCGCCTTGGTCGCCATCTCGCTTTCGAACTCGCCGAAGTGGAAGAAGGTTCGCCCTCCTGCGCGGCGAACGGCGATCGCGCCGAGCGCGTCGTTGGCATAGCCGCCGGCGAGCGCCGCCGCGGCCTCGGCGTCGGCCGGGATGGTCAGGAGCTTGCGCTCCGCGGCGAGGTTCTCGAAGAAGCTCTTCGCTGCCGCCGCCAGGCGCGCGTCGGCCTGCGGCTCGCCGTCGAAGAGCACCTCGAGCAACTTGCGCGAGAAGAGGCTGCGGATCGTCCAGCCCGGGTCGCCGTTGGTCAGCACGACCGCGCCGACTCCGTGCTCCGGCAGCCAGATCATGTCGCTGTGGTGGCCGATCAGGTCGCCGCCATGGTGGACGACGTCCACCCCCCAGGTCTGGTCGACCATCAGCCCCATGCCGTACCAGCCGTTCTTGCCCATGGCGACCTGCGATTCCCGGCGCGCCAGCAGCGCGGCCTCCGAGACGTAGCGGCGGCCGTCGGGCAGCCGGCCGCGGTCGAGCTCCATCTGGACGTAGCGCAGCATGTCGCGCACGTTGCTCCAGGCCCCGCCCGCGGGCCGCACCGGCACGACGGCGTAGTTGACCTCCATCGCCGCCCGCGCCACCTTGCCGTCGACGTCCTGCGCGTAGGGTCCCGTGTGGTTGCCGGCCAGCGCGCGCGCGTAGTCGAAGGTGGTCGAGCTCATGCCGAGCGGATCGAAGACCTGCTCCTGCATCGCCCGGTCGTAGGCCGCGCCGAGCTCGAGATCGGGAAAGAGCGCGTGGCCGGCGAGAAAGCCCGCGGCGCCGGCCATCGGGTTCGAGTACTGGAAGAGCGCGCCGAAGTCGCTGGTCGGCTGCATCGTGGCGAGCGTCGCCATCGCCTTGGCGGGCGTCATGTCGCCGAACTCGAAGATCCACTCCAGGTCCTGGCGCGGCATGCCGGTGCAGGCGCAGATCAGGTGCTCGATCCGCACCTTCGACGTCGTCGCGGCGTCGCCGAGCCGGAACGACGGCAGCACCTCGGTCGCCGGCGTCTGCCAGTCGAGCCGGCCGGCGTCGACCAGCCGGGCGAGCAGCAGCGTGGTCAGCGCCTTGGTGTTCGAGGCGACCATGAAGAGCGTGTCGGCGTCGATCGGCACGCCCGAGCCGAGCTCGCGCTCGCCGAATCCTTCGGCGAGCACGACCTTGCCCCCCTGGACGATGCCGACCGCGACCCCCGGCACCTGCAGGAGCTCGCGCCCCTCCTCGACGAAGCGCCGCAGCTCGGCGAGCCGAGCGGCGTCGAGCGCGTGCGCCTTCTTGCCGGCGAAGCTCTCGCGCGTGTACCCCTTGGGCAGCAGGCGGCTGAAGATCGTCGCCACCTGGCCGCCGCGCTTCTCGGCGACGGGCTCGGACATGTCGTAGATCACCACCGTCCAGACCCCCGCGGCGAACCGCGTCGACACCGACACCGCGCGCCGCTCGTTGGGCGACGTGCGGTACTGGTAGCCGCGCTGCCGGCTCCAGCCGTCGGCGTCCGGGCGGTCGTTGACGACGTCGAGCGGCCAGCTCGCCTCGGGCCTGTAGGCCTTCCAGGCGGCGGCGACCGCGGCGTCGGCATCGGCCGCCGCCGACTCGGGGACGTCGACGAGCGCGATCCAGGAATCCCCTTCGGGCGCGGCCAGGATCGTGGCGTCGCCGCGCACCTCGACCCTCCATTCGACCGGCGCGACGAAGGCGTTGCCGCGGGTGGTCGTGAGCGGCGTGTCCGCGGCGAGCGGTGCAGCGGTCGGGACGGCCGGCGGCGCGG
>WYBK01000032.1 GCA_011525905.1 Acidobacteriota bacterium | reverse complement strand
GCCTGGCGCGAGATCGAGCGCGAGGGCGCGGGCGGCGAGCTCGAAATCCGGGTGCGCGAGGAGTCGGGACGCGACTCGCGCTCGCGGCGTTTCGAAGCGGGGGAGGGCGAGGGCCGGCTGGCGCTCACGAGCCGAGAGGGCGGATTGCACCACCTGTCCCTGCGCGCACGCGGCGCGCAGGGCGGGCTCCTGCGCCTCGTCGCGCCGTCGCTGCGCCTGCCCGAGGAGCCGGCGCAGGCGCCCGGGACCACGACCTCCTCCACCGCGGCGGTTCCGCCGGGCCGGCCGAACCTGGTCGTCTATTTGATCGACACGCTGCGCGCCGACCACCTCGGCTGCTACGGCTATGCCCGGCCGACCTCGCCCGCCATCGACGCCTTCGCCCGCGAGGGCGTGCTCTTCGAGAAGGCGCGCGCCCAGAGCTCCTGGACCCGTCCCGCCGTCGCCACGATCCTGACCGGGCTGCAGCCGATCACCCACCAGACGCAGAACTCGAACGAACGGCTGCCGGCAGCGATCGAGACCGTCGCCGAGCGGCTGCGCGCAGCCGGCTACCTGACGGCGATGATCACGACCAACGGCAACGTCGCCGGGCGCTTCGGGTTCCGCCAGGGTTTCGAGCGATTCGACTACCTGCCGGAGGACGAGGCCTCGCCCGAGCTGCACGTGCTTTCCGATGTCGTCGACCGGCACGCCGAGAGCTTCCTCGCGCGGCGCGACCCTGCCCGCCCCTTCTTCCTGCTGCTGCACACCACCGACCCGCACGATCCGTACGCGCCGCGCGAGCCCTTCCGCAGCCGCCTCGCGCCGGGCGTGCCGCTCGCGGCCGGCTCGGCGGCCCGGCTGCGCGAGCTCGAGGCGGCGGGCGGAGCCCTGGCGGCCGGGGCGATCGAGCCGATCGTCGCGCTCTACGACGCCGAGATCGCCCAGAACGACGCCGCGTTCGGCGCGCTGCTCGGGCGCCTCGAGGCCGCCGGGCTGGCCGCGACGACGGCCGTGATGCTGCTCTCCGACCATGGTGAGGAGTTCCTCGAGCATGGCGGCTGGACGCACGGCAAGACCCTCTACGAGGAGCAGCTGCGCATCCCGCTGCTGCTCCGGCTGCCCGGCGGGGAAGCGGCGGGCTTGCGCTCCGAGGGAATCGCCGAGCAGATCGACGTGGCGCCGACGCTGCTCGACCTCGCCGGGCTGACTGTCCCCGCGGAGTGGCCGGGGGAGAGCCTCCTGCCCGGGATCCGCGGCGCCGCGCCGCCGGCGGCGCGCGGCTCCTTCGCCTGGCTGTCACGGGAGGGGCATCGGGCGCGCTCGCTGGCCCTGGGCGTCTGGAAGCTCATCGTGCACCCGGCCGGCCCGCTGGCGCGCGCGCCCTACACCGAGACGTTTCGGTTGGACCGGGACCCGCTGGAGCGGGAGAACCTCGCGCTCGACCTCGAGGTGCGGCGCGAGTGGCTGGCCGGCCTCCTGCGCGGCGAGCGGCTGCGCCGCTCGCCGCCCCTGCCGGTCGAAACGGTCAAGGTGGGGCCGGAGATGCGCGCGCGGCTGCGCGCCCTCGGCTACCTGCGCTGATCGGCGCCGAGCGCGCGAGCCAGGCTCTCGGGCGTGCCGATGTCGAGCACGCGCGCCTCGGGCGCCGCCAGGGTCTCGATCTCGAAGCCGTCGCCGAGCGCGGCGGCGAAGACGTCGGAGACGAAGGGCTCCCGGCCGAGCCGCGCTGCCCGGGGCCGGAACTCCGCCGTCCACTTCTCGAGGAAGCGGGTGAAGCGCGGGGTCCAGAGGGCGAAGACCCAAGTCTGCTTGAGCGCGGTCGCGGCCGGCTTGATCTCGAAGCGGCGCACCCGGCCGCGGGCGTCTGTCGCCACCAGGTCCGAGGCGTGCGGCCGGTCGCAGGGGGCGAGCGCCAGGGCGACGTCGGCGCCGCTCCGCTCGCGCTGCGCCACCAGGCGCGCGAGCAGGTCGCGCGGCTGGACCAGGATGTCGGGGAAGCCGAGCGCCACCAGCCGATCGGCGACGAAAGGGGCGGCGGCGGCGAGCGTGAAGGGGACTCCGCGTGTCGGCTGGAGCACGCGGTAGGCGAGCGCGACGCCGAACTCGGCGCCGTCGCCCAGCCGCCGGGCGACGTCCCACTTGCTCGCGCGCAGCAGCACCAGCGCGCGCTGCACGCCGGCCAGGCGGAAGTTGTCGAGCAGGTCCTGGCAGGCGGGACGGGTCGGCGCCTCCGGTCCGGGCCCGGAGGGGACCGGCAGGATCTCCTTGCTCGGTCCGCGCCGCCGGCCGAGGCGCGTCGCCGCGCCCGCGGCCGGAATCAACCCCCAGATTTCGCGCATCGCTGGACCTCGCACGAAGCCCCCTGCTAGCCTCGCGCGCGACTCTACGGCCCGATGCCATGTTCGACAACCTGCGCGAGGACACCCGCCGGCTGCGCGAGGTGAAGACCAAGCCCTTCCCCTGGTACGTCCTGGAATCGTTGCTCTTCGAGACCGGCTACCAGGCGGTGGTGCTGCACCGGATCGCGCACTGGTTCAAGCGGCGCGGCGTCCCCGTGCTCGGGCCGCTCGTCGCGCGCTGGAACCAGTTCTCGACCGGCGTCGACATCGCGCCGGCGGCGCGCATCGGCCCCGGACTGCGCATCTCGCACGGCACCGGCCTGGTGATCGGCAACGGCGTCGAGATCGGCCGCGACTGTCTGTTGATGCACAACGTCACGCTGGGCGCGCCGACGCTGGCGCGCCTGGGCGACATGCCGAAGCTCGGCGACCGGGTGACGGTCGGCGCGGGCGCGAGCGTCATCGGCCCGGTCGAGATCGGCGACGACAGCTTCGTCGGCGCCCACGCGCTGGTCACCGAGAGCGTGCCGGCGGGCTCGAAGGTGGTCGCCCGGGTGGAGCTCGAGATCCGTCCGCGAGGCCCCCGACCGGGGGCTTGACGGACGGCGCGGCGGCTGGAGTGGTAATCTCCGGCTTTCGCGCGATCGAGGACGAGCGAGGCCAACCCACTGCGAAACGCCGGACGCTCCCCGATCCACTTCGAAGTCGACCGAGGACGGGGGTGAGCATGGCCCGGCAGAACTACGGATTCAGCAAGCGCCAGCGCGAGTTGGCGAAGAAGCAGAAGCGGGAGGAGAAGCTCCAGCGTCGCCAGGAGCGCAAGGCCGCGGGCGGGCTGGACGCGGCCGAGTCCGTCCCCGGCGAGGGCGGCGAGGCCGGCGCGGTCGACGCTGCCGACGACTCGGCGGCGGAGGAGACCGAAGCGATCGCGATCCGGATCGAGCCGGCCCCCTAGCCCGGCGCCGCTCAGTCGCCCGCCGGGCGCGCCAGCTCGAGCGCCCTCGGAAAGAGGACGTTGTTCTCGAGGTGGATGTGCTCGTGCAGCTCGCGCTCGAGCTCGGCGAGCCCGTGGTAGAGGCCGCGGAAGGTGTTGCAGGCCCAGTCCGGCGGCGTGAACCCCTCCGAGAGCCGGCGCAAGGTGTGCAGATGCTCGCCCGCAGCTGCGTGCTCGTCCTCGCGGGCGGCGACGAGCCGGTCGAGATCGCCGGGCGCGCCCGGCCGGCCCGCCGCGGCGCTCCGCTCGAGCCGCTCGATCGCGGGAAAGAGCTCGTCTTCCTCCTCGCGCAGGTGCTCGTCGAGCTCCGCGGCGAGCGAGCGGACCGTCGCGGCCAGCGGCGGCAGCACCGCGGGCATCTCGGCGCCGTGCACCTTCTCGACCCGGTCGGCCATCCGGATCAGCCGCGGCAGCTCGGCGCGCAGCGTCACGTGGTAGCGACCGACGATAAACTTGCCGAGGTCGGCCAGCGTCTCCGGCAGCGCCGCGAACCGGGCGTCGGCCGCAGCGGGCGAGGCGATCGCCGCCTCGAGTTCGCCGACCAGGCGTGCCGGCTCGACGCCGGCGCGCGCCGCGGCCTCGGCGACCGAACGCTTGCCGCCACAGCAGAAATCGACGCCATGGCTCTGGAAGACCCGGATGGTCGCCGGGTGCTCGCGCGCGAGATCGGCGACGCGGATCGATTCGAGGCCGCCGTCGAGGTCGAGGGGTTCGCTGGGGTGAGGGGCTGCGTGCGTTCGGTTCATCGTCGAATCTCCGGCGAGAAGGGGTTCACTTGGAGCCTGCCGGGCGGCCGCGACGGGGCGGCGCCGAGCGGGCGGCACGGCCGAGCTCGCGCAGGAACGGAGCGAGCGGCAGGCGGTACTCGCGCGCCGCGTCGGCCAGCGTGTCGAACTCGGCGAGCGAGCAGCCGACGCAGGCCATCCGGTGCGCCAGGAAGACCCGCGCCCCGGCCGGCGTCTCGCGCAGGAAGCTCGCGACGCGGGTCTCGGGGGCGGGGAACGAGCGCGCAGGCTCGGCGGTCTCGGCCACGCCCGAGACCCTAGCGGGCCGGGCGGCGCCCGTCCTTGTCCTGGATCAAGGAGGCGGCAGGTCCTCGGCGATCCGGACCAGGCCGTGCGGCGAGCGGATGGTCACCCGCTCGCGTCCCACCTCGAGCAGCCCGGCCGCCTCCCAGGCGGAGAGGAGGCGGCTCACGGTGAAGAGGGTCGTTCCGGTCAGCTCCGCCAGGCTCTGGCGCGACAGCGGCAGGTCGATCCGCACGCCCCGGTCGGTCTTCTCGCCGAGCTGCGCGGCCAGCCGGAGCAGCGCGCGCGCGACGCGCCGCGCCACGCGCTCGGTGGCGAGCTCCTGGAGCTGCCCCTGCACCTCGCCCATGCGGCGCGTCACCAGGCCGAGCAGCGCCAGCGCGAGCCCCGGGTGGCGCTCGAGCACCGGGTGGAGCCGCTCGCGGCTCCAGGCGGCGAGCTCGGCGGCCTCGACGGCCTCGGCGCTCGCCGGGTAGCGGGAGTCGGGCAGCGCCGCGACGGCGCCGAGCAGCTCGCCCGGGCCAACGAAGCGGAGGATCACCTCCTGCCCCTCGGCGTTGCCGCGGACCAGCTTGACCCGGCCGGAGATCACCAGGTAGAGCGCCTCGGCCGGATCGCCGGCGGCGAACAGCGCGGCGCGGCGCGGCAGGCGGCGGGGGAGGCCGGCTTCGAGCAGCGCTGCGCGCGCCTCGGGCGTCAGGTCGCGCACCACCTCGGCGTCGAGCAGCCGCTCGCGCCAGCGTTCGGGCAGGCCGGAGCTCACGCCGGGCATTCTCGCACCGGGCCGCGCCGCGTCGGCGTGGATCTGTTAGCGTGCTCGGGCTACCCGGGAGGCACGATGAACGACCTGCTCGGACTCCTCGCCGGCGGCCTCGACCAGAAGGCCCTCGGCAACCTGGGCGCCCAGATCGGCGCCTCGCCACAGCAGACCGGCCGCGCCGTCGAGGCGGCGCTGCCGCTGCTGCTCGGTGCGCTCCAGCGCAACGCCGCCTCGCCCCAGGGCGCCTCGGCGCTGCTCGGCGCGCTCTCGCGCGACCACGACGGCTCGGTGCTCGACGACGTCGCCGGCTTCTTCGGCAAGCAGGCGACCGGCTCCGACGTGCGCAGCCTCGACCACATCTTCGGCGGGAAGCGCGCGCCGGTCGAGAACGCCGTCTCGCGCGCGAGCGGCCTCTCCGGCGCGCAGGTGATGCAGCTGCTCGCCCAGCTCGCGCCCCTCGTGCTCGGCGCGCTCGGCAAGTTGACCGGTGGCGGCGCGGCACGGGCTCCTCGTGGCGGCGGCCTCGGCGACCTCGTGAGCGGCGCTGCGGGGCGCGGCGGCGGTGGCCTTGGCGACCTGCTCGGCGGCGCGCTCGGCCAGATGCAGGGCTCCAACCCGGGCCTGGGTGGACTGCTCGGCGGGCTGCTCGACGCCGACGGCGACGGCTCGGTGGTCGACGACCTGCTCGAGAAGGGGCTGGGCGGCGGCGGCGCCGGCGGCGGCCTGGGTGGCCTGCTCGGCGGGTTGCTCGGCGGCAAGCGCTGAGCGCGAGTCCCCGGACGTCGCTCAGCGCGGCGCCAGAGTGAGCAGATCCTCGAGGTCGAGCGGCTCGGTGACCATCGCCAGCCGCCCTTCGGCGTCGCGCGGCCAGTCGGCCGCGGGGCGGTCCCAGTAGAGCTCGACGCCGTTGCCGTCGGGATCGCGCAGGTAGATCGCCTCCGAGACCCCATGGTCGGCGGCGCCGTCGAGCGGGACGTCGGCCTCGACGAGCCGGCGCAGCGCGTCGGCCAGCGCTGCTCGCGTCGGGTAGAGGATCGCGAAGTGGTAGAGGCCGGTCGCGCCCCGCGGCGGCGGCGCTCCCCCCCGGCTCTCCCAGACGTTGAGGCCGACATGGTGGTGATAGCCGCCCGCGGCGAGGAAGGCGGCGCCGGCGCCGTAGCGTTGCGTGAGCTCGAAGCCCAGGACGTCGCGGTAGAAGGCGAGCGAGCGCTCGAGGTCGGCGACCTTCAGGTGCACATGCCCGATGCGCACCCCCGGGTCGATCGGTCGCTGCTCGCCGTCGCCGCTCATGGCGTCCCTCGGGTCACCAGCCGCCCCCCCCGCCGCCGCCCGAGCTGCCGCCGCCCCCCCCGCCGCCGCTCGAGCCGGGCTTCGCCACGCCGGCGGACATCGTGGTCGCCGCCGCGGCGAAGCTCGCCGAGGCGCCGGCGCCGCCGAAGGCGCCGCCGCCCCCGCTCCAGCCGCCGCCCCCGCCGCCGCCGCTCGAGCCGCGCGAGCCGACGCCGGCGCCGCCGCTCGCGGCGTCGCCGAAGCGGCGGAACCAACGGTCGACCTGCGGCGCCAGGCCGAAGGCGAGCAGGTAAGGGAACCAGCGATCCTCGAGGTCGGGCGCCGGCCGGGCGAGCTGGCGCGCGAAGTGGTCGCGAGCGCGCGCCAGCTCGCGCCGGCGCGCGAGGCTCGCGGCGCTCTCGCGGGTCGCGATCAGGTTGAAGGTGGCGCGGGCCAGGCCGAGCGCGAAGAGCAGCGTGCCGGCCAGATGGAGCCAGCTCGCCCCCGGCATCCAGCCGATGAAGCCGACCACCGCCGCCAGCAGGGCCATCATGAAGCCGATCACGATCAGCGGACCGGCCAAGCCGCCGATCCTCCCTTGGCCGACCAGGGCGGGAACCAGCCCGAGCAGGAGCCAGGGAAAGAGCAGCGTCGGCACCGTCGCGCCGATCGCCCCGCGCGACGGGGCGTGGAGGAGGAAGGCAACCCCGAGCAGGAGCAGACCGCCGGCGATCAGCGCCGCGGTCGGCTTCCAGTCGGGCCGCGGGCTGTCGGCCTCGAAGCCCCGGATTCGCTTCAGGCGCGACTCGAGCCCGCCGCGGATCTTCGCGGCGGGGTCGAAGCCGGTGCCGCGATAGCGGCGGCGCAGGCTCTCCGTGTCCGTGTGGTCTTCGGCTCCGAAGAGGCCGTCGATCAGGGGGCGCTCGTAGTCGGTGAAGCTCTCGCGCGCCGCGCGCAGCTCGAGATGCAGGTTCTCTCGCTTGAAGATCCAGGCGCCGCGCGTCTCGACCCGGGAGGCGAGCTTGCCCTCTCCGGTCAGCCGGGCGAGCAGCGCGGCGACCTCGGCGCTGCCGACCTGGCGGTCCCAGGCGGCGCCGACGACCTCGGGGCGCAGCGTCAGGACGTTCGCCTCGAGCCAGGCGCGGTCGATCGGAGTGGTCCGCCCGCCGCCGAAGCGTCCGAGCGCGCGCTCCCGCCGCACGAGCCGGGCCGCGAAGGTGGCCACGCCGGCGAGCAGCAGCGCCACCGCCGATCCGGGCGCCCAGGGGGGCAGGCGCGGCGGCGTGGCGCGGGCGGGGAGCACCTCGCCGGTGTAAGCGAGCTCGAGCCGCACGACGAACCCCTCGCCCGGCGGCAGGTTCGTCGCCTCGAAGGTGGTCGCCTGTCCGGGCGGCAGCTCCCACCCGGGCCGCAGGCGCAGCCGGACGACGACGCGCTCGATCGGTCCGGCGCGATCGGCGAAGGCGAAGTCGTGGTCGAGCCGGAAGCGCCGCTCGCCCGCCGGCTGGAGCGCACCGGTCAGGCGGTAGTCGAGCCGGTAGTCGAGCTGGGTGCGGTGAAACGGGGGATCCTCCGGACGGCGGCTGCGCCAACGGACGACCTGGCCGCTCGTCCAGTCCCAGCGATCGACCTCGTCGAGGTCTCCGCGCCGCAGCTCGATCTCCTCGCCGGTCGCCGGATCGAGCCGGACGATGCGCCGCAGGCTCAGCTCCTGCCCGCCGAAGATCCGGAAGGAGCGCTCGCCGCCGTTCCAGTCGCCGGTGAAGACCATGCGCTGGGTCTCGGAGATCGCCAGCGTGCCGTCGCTCTCGAGCAGGGCGTCGACCTCGAGCGCCGCCCAGTGGAGCTCGCGCGCCCGAGCCGGCGTCACCGCGAGGGCGAACGCCGCGAGCGTGGCGAGGGCTACGGCCGTCGGGGACGTCCGTCGTCGCGGCGGGCTCGGGCAGGGGGCGTTCGTCGGCATGCGATGCGCTCCGATCGAGGGGTGGCGGTGCCGATTCTAGCGGTGCCCCACCCGCCGGCGCTCGCCGCCCCCGCGCCCGGGTGGCTCCGATCACTCCCGAAGCCTGCTATCGAGCAGGTGGCGCCTCGAAGCTGCCTTCCCGCCGGCGCCGAGGCGATCGAGCCGATGCTCACCCGTCGATGCCTTCGCTGGACGCTGGGCCTGGCGCCGACCCTCGCTCTCGCCGCGCCCGCCCCGGGCCTCATCGAGGCGAGTCGGGAGGAGCCGTCCGTCGCCAGCGAGGCGGGCGCCGAGGCGGCTTGCGGCGACAACCTCGCGCGGATCCGGGCCGAGGGCTTTCTCGCGCGCTCGGTGCTGGCGCGCGCTTGCGCGCGCTCGGCCTCGTTTCGTGAGCTAATCGCCGAGCTCGCCGCGCTCCCCGGGCTGGAGGTCCACGTACGCTTCGTGCCGCGCTCCTCGGCGGTGCTGCGCAGCTCCGCGCGGCGGGGCGAGACTCGGTGGGGTACGGTGCGCTTTCAGGTCCACCGGCCCGAAGGGGCTACGCACTTCGAGGGAACCGTCCACTGCTTCGTGGTCGCGGGCCCCGGGGCCGCGGCGGTGCTCGGGCACGAGCTGCGGCACGCGCTCGAGCTCGCGCTCTTCGGCGACATCCGGCGCGCGCCCCGCGTGCGCGAAGCGGCGGCGGCGGCCCCGGTCTTCGAGTCCGAGGGAGCGATCGAGATCGAACGCGCCATCCGCTCCGAGGTCGCCCGGCCGGCGCGCGCGGAGCGGGCGCGGCCGAGGTGAAGCGATCGCGGGGTGGCGCCGCCCGCTCTCAGTGGCGGCCGAGGATGAGCCGCGAGCCGCGCTGCCAGGTGAAGTAGGACCAGACCCACTGGGTGAAGACCAGCAGCTTGTTGTTGAACTCGGCGAGGTAGCCGATGTGGATCGTCGCCCAGAGCAACCAGGCGAGCCAGCCCGAGAGCCGCAGGCGCCCCCGTTCGAGCACCGCGTAGTTGCGGCCGACGACCGCGAGATTGCCCTTGTCGCGGTAGCGGAAGGGGGGCGGCGCGGGCCGCCCCGCGACGCGACGCGCGATCGTGCGGCCGACGTAGCGCCCTCCTTGGATCGCCACCTGCGCGACGCCCGGCAGCGGCGCGCCCTCTTGCAGCTTCGCCGCGACGTCGCCGACGACGAAGATCTCCGGCCGCCCCGGCACCGATAGATCGGGCTCGACCGAGACGCGTCCGGCCCGGTCGGTCGCGGCGCCGAGCCAGGCCGCCGCCGGCGAAGGCTTCACCCCGGCCGTCCAGAGCACCACCCCGGCCTCGATCCGCTCACCGTCGACGACGACGCCGCGCTCGTCGATCTGCTCGACCGGTCGGCCGACGCGGATCTCGACGCCCATCCGCTCGAGGCGGGCGTGGACCTTCGCGGCGAGCGACTCGTGGAAGGTGGGCAGGACGCGGGGTCCGGCCTCCACCAGCACGACGCGGGCGCTCTTCGGATCGACGCGCCGGAAGTCCTCGGCGAGCGTCGCCCGCGCCAGCTCGGCGATCGCGCCGGCCATCTCGACGCCGGTCGGCCCGGCGCCGACCAGCACGACGGTCAGCAGGTCGCGGCGCGCCGCGGGGCGCTCGAGGGTCTCGGCGCGCTCGAAGGCGCCGAGGATGCGGGCGCGCACGGAGGTGGCGTGCTCGAGGGTCTTCAGGCCGGGCGCGAAGCGGGCGAAGTCGTCCCGTCCGAAGTAGCTCTGAGCGACGCCGGTGGCGAGCACGAGGAAGTCGTAGGCGAGCCGCACCTCGCCGCGCTCCGGCACCTGGACGAGCAGCTCGCGGGCCCCGGCGTCGACGCCGGTCGCCTCGGCCATCATCACCGTGGCGTTCTTCTGCGCGCGCAGGATCTGGCGGATCGGGGCGGCGATGTCGCCCGGGGCGAGCCCGGCGGTCGCGACCTGGTAGAGCAGCGGCTGGAAGAGATGGTGGTTCGTCCGGTCGACCAGCAGGACGTCGACGGGCGCGTGGGCGAGCGCCTTCGCGGCCGCCAGCCCGCCGAACCCACCCCCGACGATCACCACCCGCGGTCGTCCCGCCATCCGCCCCTCCCCGGCCCGAGCCTATCCGCCCGGCGCGGACCCGCGGCTGCCCGCTAGGCGCGGCCGCGCTGGAGCAGCAGGAGCGCGCCCGCAGCGAGCAGCGCCGCGAGGGCGCCCAGCCCCCACGTCGAGAGCGCGGGAATCGCTTGGACGGCCGGCGCCCGAAAGAAGTCGGTGCCCCCCGGGTAGCCGTACGCGTCGGCGTCGCGCTGGCCGTAGACGGTGACGCCGAACGGCCTCTCGGCGGCGAGGGCGTGGGCTCCGAACGTCGTCTCGATCTGCGCCGCGGAGAAGCCGGAGGTACCGATCGGAGTGAAGCTCACCGGCGCCACCGGAGCGCCGTCGAGGGTGACGCTGCCGATCGCGTCGTTCGGGACCACCAAGTTGACCCAGGAGAACCAGGGGTCGAGGTCGACGAGCTCGGGGACCGCGACGACGTAGCTGTCGCGATAGAGGGAGGTCGGGACGACGAGCGTCTGCAGCGGGTCGCCGAAGACCTCGCCCGGCCCGTCCGCGGTACCCCCCTTGGCGAGCTGAGTGACCAGGACGGGCGCCGAGGCGGTAATCCAGGTCGCCGTCGTGCGCGAGGCATCGTAGCTCTCGCCCGCGGCCAGAGTCGCGACGAGCGCACCGTCGAGGCGGACCTCGGTGCCGTCCTGCGCGGCGAGCACGCGGACGAGGTCGCCGGCCGTGCGCGTCGCGAAGGGAACGGTCAGGAACTCGACGCCCCAGCTCGCCCCCGGCAACAGTTGCTCGATCGTCCCGTCGCAGGAGTCGGTGTCGGTGTCGGGGACGCTCGCGCAGGTGTGGGCTCCGAACAGGGCGACCGGCTGGTTCGATGCGACCGAGGTGCCGGTCAGGTCGTCGTCGGTCCCCAAGTCGGCCCGCAGGTAGTAGGTGTCGCCGCGGTCGAGCGCGACCGCGAAGGGCACGCCGGCCGGATGGCCGACCACGGAGACGGAGGGCGTGATCGTCACGCTCGTCCCGTCGACGGTCGCGACGACCGCGAGCTGCGATCCGATGCCGAGGCCGGGCCCCCACGTGGCGACGCGGTAGTCGCTGCCGAGAGCGGCGGTCGGCAAGGCCAGGAACGCGCCGGTGGTGCCCGAGCGCCGGTTGACTCCGAAGACCGCGATCGGATCGAGGGCCGTGACCAGGAGACCCTTGGCCTCGACGGTATCCGAGAGCGCCAGCTCGACCGTGTTCGGCAGGGAGACCAGGGTCGCGCTACCCGGTGCCGCGACGAAGGGCACGTTGATGCCGAGGGACGGGTTCGAGACGGTGCCCGAGGTCGCGACCTGCGAGGTGATCAGCAGGGTCTGCACCGGATCCGGGGGCACCGTCTCCGGAAACGCCAAGAGGAACTCGGTGCCCATCGAATCGATCGCCCGCGCCGCGGGCGCCGCGGCCAGGGCCGCGACCGCGAGAGCGATGGACCAACTCGACCTGCGCTTCAGCGCGACCCAACCGAGCCCGTTTCGTCGCATCTCTCCCCCCGAGAGGCTGTCTCGCCGACGCACGCAATCCGCCCCGCCAGGCCCCGTGACCCACCGGGTCTTCTGCGTGCTCACCAACCTGCAGCTGCCTCGAAACTGGCCGGATTCTACCGGCCCGTGGGCGGCCGGTCGAGATCCGGATCGCCTGCAGGCGCTAGCAGACCGGCTTCGAGCAGGCGGTCGGCGGCCTCGCGGACGCGGGCGAAGGGGAGCTTGGCCCGCTCGGCGATGGCGAGCAGGTCGTGGCCGCCATCGGAGAGGTTGAGCACCCAGAGGAGGGCGAGCTCGCGCTCGCGCCCGGCCTCGTCGCCGCCCGTCGAGCGGTAGAGGCCGCGGCGGCCGAGCATCGGCTCCCCCTTGGGGCAGAGGTTGCGGTAGGTCTCGTTGCCCTCGAGAAGGTCGACCACGGCGCGGTAGGCGGCGAGCGAGCGCTCGAGCGCCTCGGGCCGAATGAAGTCGAGGTCGTCGGCCGAGGTGTGGTACTCGGGGTAGCGCCCCCAGGGGGTGCGGGTGAGCGAGCCGACGTCGAGCGCGAAGCCGGGGGAGTTGTACTGGCGCTCGTCGTAGCCGAAGGGGACGAACTCCTCGACCACCGGCTCCTCGCCGAGCGCGGCGAGCGCCGCCGGCACCGCGCGGTCGATCGGGGCGTCCCCCCGGCGGCTGCGCTTGTAGTGGAAGCGGCCGGCGTCGCCGAGGCCGGCGGCGACCAGACCGCCGCGGATGCGCGCGGTCGCCGCCTCGTTGGCCGCCAGCCAGGCGATGGCGCCGATCGTCCCCGGCACGAAGAGGAATCGGTAGGAGAGGCGCCGTCGCTCCCGCCCCGCGAGCTCGCGCGCGAGCGCCGCCAGGACGACGATGCCCGAGAGGTTGTCGTTGGCGAGCGAAGGGTGGCAGACGTGGGTCGAGAAGAGGATCTCCTCCTCCCGCTCGCCCGGCAGGGCGAGCTCGCCGTAAGTGAGCGCGCCGTCGAACAGCTCGCTGTCGACGAGCACCTCGTACTCCCCCTCCGGCAGCGACTCGCGCACCCGGTGCGGCAGGCAGAAGCCCCAGGTCTCCCGGTAGTAGCTGGTGCGGTAGGGGATCCAGTCGGGGCGGTCGGGGAGCGAGTGGAGATGGGGTTCGAGCTCGGCGAGCGAGAGGCGGCCGTGGAAGGGCGCCGAGTAGTTGAGCAGGTGGAGGTTGTGGACCGCGGCGTCGGCGACCACGCGCCCGTCGGGCGCGATCAGTCGCGCGGCACGCAGCCGCCACTCGCGCGGCACCGTCCAGTCGAGCACCGGCGTGCCGGAGGGAACTTCGACGACTCGCAGCGGAACCCACTCGGCGAGCATCGCCAGCGTCGCGCGCACGCCGTCGCCGGTGATCGAGCGCGGGATCGGGTAGAGCCGGCGGGCGAGCGCGTGGAGCTCGGCGCCGATGGGCTGGATCGTGGTCATGGCGCGCCCCCGGCCCCGGGGGCGCCGGAGACTCTATCGCGCGCGTCACGGCGCCTCGCGCGGCCGGGGGTTAGGATAGGAAACCGCTCGCGCCCGACCCGACGTGCCAGGAGGTTTCGACATGCGCAGCCATCGCTTCCCGAGCCGCTTCCCGGGCGTCCTCGCTCTCGCCCTCGGGCTCGCCGCCCTCGCTGTCCCGGCGGCGGCGGCCAAGGAGCGCGAGGTCCGGCACCCCGAGGATCTCTTCATCGTCGACTGCCTGCTGCCCGGCAAGGTTCGCTCGCTCGGCCGCTACACCAAGGTCGCGGCCCCCCGCAAGGTCGTCCGCGTCGCAGCGCACGAGTGCGAGCTGCGCGGCGGCGAGCACGCGCGCGATCCGCTCGACAACGACTTCGCCCTGCAGGCCTGGATGGGCCAGGCGGAAGCCGGCGACCCCGAGGCGATGAACAATGTCGGCGAGATCTACGAGCAGGGAGTGCGGGGCGCGCCCGACCACGCCCTGGCCGCCGCCTGGTACCGCAAGGCGGCCGAGGCGGGCAGCCGCCGCGCGCAGCGCAACCTCGCCGCGCTCTACGAGCAGGGGCTGGGAGTCGAGGCGAGCCTGACCGAGGCGGTCTCCTGGTACCGCAAGGCGGCCGGCCTGACCGGCGAGGCGGAGCTGTCGGCCGAGCGGGAGGCCGAGGCGCTGCGCGCCGAGCTCGCCCGGGTGCGCGAGGAGGCGACGGCGACCGCGGCGAGCCTCGAAGCGGTCCGCGCCGAGCTCGAGGGGGCGCGCACCGAGCTCGCGGCGAGCCAGCGCGAGCTCGAGGCGGCGCGCCGCCGGACGGCGAGCGCCGATGCGGCGGCAGTCGAGGCCAAGGAGCGGGAGATCGCGCGCCGGCAGGAGCGCATCGTCGAGCTCGAGGCGGCGCAGGACCGCTTCCGCACCATGCTCGCCGAGCTCGACGCCGCCGAGCAGGCGGCGGCCAAGGCGCGGCCGGTGGGCGGCGCGACCCTGCTCGCCAAGCGCGCGCCGGCGATCGAGTTCGTCCGGCCGGACGTCCTCGCCACGCGCGGCCCGGCGCTCGCCCCGGTCGAGGCCGGCGCGAGCGAAGCCGAGGTCGTCGGGCGGGTCACCGCGGAGCTCGGCCTCGCCTCCTTCACGGTCGACGGCCGGCCGGAGTCGGTCGACGAGAAGGGCTTCTTCCGCGTCCGCCTGCCGGTCGCGCGCGAGTCGACCGTCCGCTTCGTCGCGATCGACAGCGCCGCGCGGCGCGCCGAGGCCGAGCTGCGCTTCGTCGCGCCGGGCGCCGCGGCGACGCCGGCGCCGGTGCCGGCCGCGGCCCCGCCGCCGGCGGTCCGCGGCCGCCGGCAGCACGCGCTGGTGATCGCCAACGGCAGCTACCGCGCGCTGCCCGAGCTGCGCACGGCGCGCGCCGACGGCCGCGAGCTGGCGCGCGTGCTCGAACAAGAGTACGGCTTCACGGTGCGCCTGCTCGAGGACGCCTCCTTCCTCGAGACCATGGTCGCGCTCTCCGAGGTCGGCCGCTCGCTCGGCGCCCAGGACGACCTGCTGGTCTACTACGCCGGCCACGGCCGGATCGACGAGGCGAGCGGCCGCGGCTTCTGGCTGCCGACCGACGCCGACCCGGACGATCGCTCGACCTGGCTGCCCAACGACGCGCTCGCCAAGCAGCTCGGCACGCTCGCCGCCGGACACGTGCTGGTGGTCTCCGACTCCTGCTACGCCGGCACGCTCGCCGCCGCCGGGCTCGAGGCGCGCAGCGCCGGCACCGCCGGCGGCCGCTCGCGCACCGTGCTCGCCTCGGGCGGGCTGCAGCCGGTGCTCGACGAGGGGGGCGGCGGCGAGCATTCGATCTTCGCCCGGGCGCTGCTCACGGTGCTCAAGCTGGCGCGGGAAGCCACCTCGGCCGCCTCGGTCGCCTCGTCGGTGGCGGCGCGGGTCGGCTGGAAGGCGGCGCAGCTCGGCATCGCGCAGAGCCCGATCTACGCGCCGATCCGCCACGCCGGCCACGAGGCGGGCGACTTCCTCTTCGTGCCGAAGGGCTAGCGGGCGCCGCCGTCGAGGCGCTCGAGGTCGGCGCCGGCGGCGCGCGCGGCCTCGGCGAGCAGGCGCTTGAGCTTCGAGAGCGCGTCGCCGTTGCGCTCGTCGGCCTCGTAGACCTGCGACAGGTCGGCGCGCGCGCGCGCCGCGGCGAGCGCGCGCTCGGCCTCGGTCGCGAGGTCGGCGACCTCCACCTCCTGACGCTCGAGCTCCGGGTTGCGCCGCCAGAGGTCGGCGACCGAGGGGGTCGTGGTGCGCATCCGGCGCAGCTCGCCGAGCTGGGAGAGGACGCGGGCGAGATCTCCCTCGGCGCGCTCGAGCTCGCGGGCGAAGGCGTCGGCGTCCGGCCCGCCGCCGGCGCAGCGGGCGCGCGCCGCCGTCACCTCGCTCCAGATCGCGTCGCGCGGCGCCTCGCCGGCCTGCTCCGAGGCGGCGAAGGCGGCGAGCGCCTGCGCACAGTCGCCCAGCGCGGCGAGCGCCAGGCCGTAGCGTGCCTGCGGCAGGTAGCCCGAGCGCTCGAGCGGATCGGCGGCGAGCGCCTCGCGCAGCCTCCGGGCGGCCTCGGCGGCCTCCCCGCGGGCGAGCGCCGCCACGCCGGCCTCGTAGGCCGTGGGGGTCTGGTGGTCCGCGCCCGGGCCCTCGGGCGGGGCAGCCGCGAGCGCGCCGTAGAGAAACCAGGCGGCGGCGGCCAGAGCGACGACCGCCGTGGCGAGCACCGCGGCGCGCAGCAGGCCGCGGCGCGGAGATTCGATCGGCGTCTCCGGCTCGAGGGCGACCGCGGACTCGGGTGGGGCTTCGGGCTCGAGCGCGGCCTGCGGCTTCCCGGCCTCCGGCTCGCCGCTCCTGAGCGTCGGCGCGGCGGCGCCGACGACGGTCGCACGCGTGGCGCCCGCGGCGGTTTGCTCGTCGCGCCGGCGACGCTCGTCGATCCGTTCCTGGAGCGCCCGCCCGCGGGTGTGCTGCGGGTCGCGGGAGAGAACCTCGAAGACCTTGGACATCGCCTCGGGCAGGTCGCCGCGGGCGAGCGCCGCCTCGGCGCTCTCGACCAGGTGGTCGAGCCGCCCCGATTCCGCCACGGCGACGCGTCGCCGCTGCTCGAGCGATTGGATCTCGCCGAGCAGCGAGGCGAGCCGGGTGTCGTTGCCCAACCGCTCGACCGCTTGCGCGAGCTGGGCGCGCGCGTCGGCGAAATCCTCCTGGTCGAGCCGGCCGCGGATCGCCTGCTCCGCCTCGGCCAGCGCGCGCTCGCGCTCGCGCTGCGCGCCGGCGCGCGCCTGGTCGAGCAGCCGCCGGGAGTCGCCGTCCTGCTCGGAGGCGAGCGCCTCGGCGACCTCGGCCACCCGGCGCGAGAACTCCTCGGCCGAGGGAACCCGCTGCTCGCGCGACTTGGCCAGGGCGTCGAGGATCAGGCGCCGCAGGTTCTCGGGCACGATGCCGCCGGGGTCCGAGACGTCGAAGCCGACCGGGTCGCGGTGCAGGTGGCCGGTGATCAGCGAAGGCAGGTCGTGGCCGTGGATCGGGTAGACGCCGGTGACCAGCTCGTAGAGCATGACGCCGAAGGAGTAGAGGTCGCTTCTCGCGTCGATGTCCTGGCTGATCAGCTGCTCGGGGCTCGAGTACTTCGGCTTGCCGAGATAGAGCGAGGTCGCCGTGCCCTTGCCCTCGCCTTTGAGGATCTTGACGATCCCGAGGTCGATCAGCTTGACCAGCGGCTCGCCGTCGACGTCGCGCGTCAGCATCAGGTTGTCGGGCGCGATGTCGCGGTGGACGAACCCCTTGCGGTGCAGGTAGCCGAGCGCGCGCAGCCCCTGCTGGGCGATCGCCAGGGTGAGCGGCAGGTGGCGGGCCTCGGGCTGGCGCGCGTACTCTTCGAGCGTGATGCCGTCGATGTACTCGAGGACGATCCAGGCCGTGCCCTCCTCGTCGATCGAGAAGTCGTAGAGCTGCGCGATGTTCGGGTGGCGCAGCTGGATGGCGATCTTGGCCTCGCGCAGGAAGCGCTGCTTGAGATCCTCGTCGGCGACCAGCTGCGAGCGCAGCACCTTGATGACGCGCAGCTCGTCGAGCAGACGGTGGCGGACGAGGTAGATCGCCCCCATGCCGCCCTCGCGCAGCTTCTTGACGACCTCGTACTTCGGGTCGATGTTGGCGTGGATCACCGAGCCGCGCCCCTAGATTCCCCGGACATGCCGGGGACGATACCAGCCGCTCACCTCGGCGGTTCAGAACTCGAAGCGCAGGCCGCCGTTCCAGGTCGCCAGATCGAGGTCGTCGCGCTCGAGCTCCTGGTCGTATGCGACGAAGAACGAGCCCCAGAGGAACTGGAAGCGGATCGAGGCGCCGACGTTGAAGTAGTCGCGGTCGGGGTCGTCGGTGTAGAGCTCGAAGGCCGAGCCCGCCGCGACGTCGCCCAGGAAGCGGCCGCGGATCCGCTGGCCGTCGTCGTCGAACTCGTGGAGCGCCGAGAGGTTGAGCTGCGGCACGAAGAGGCCGCCGGAGAACTGGTAGACGCGGGCGAAGTCGATGCCGATCTCGCCGACCAGCGAATCGATCTCCTGGTCGTCGACCTCGATGCCGAAATCGCTCTCGCCCAGGAACTCGAAGCCCGGAATGACCGCGGTGGCGCCGCTCTCGCGGAAGCCGTCGACCTCGGCGCGGGCGAAGCTGCCCCGGCCGAAGAGCGTCGTGGTGCCGGCCCAACCGTCCCACGACCAGCCCGCCTCGAGCGTGCCGGCGAGCTGCGTGCCGTCGAAGTCGCCGCGCGCGGTCAGCGTGCCGATCGCTGGCAGCTCGAGCACGCGCGCCTGCTCGTACTCGTTGACGCCGTAGGCCGCGGTCGCCTGGAAGTAACCGCTCTTGCGTCCCTCCCAGATGCCGTAGAGCGTCAGCGTCGTGCCCGAGACGTCGAGCGTGCCGGCGTTGTCGGCGAGGTCGGTCTCGGTCTCGAGCAGCGAGAGCGCGGCGCCGAAGAAGCGGTTGGCGCCGACCGCCCGGTCGATGCCGACCGTGGCGCCGAAGGTGTCGAAGTCGAAGCCGGTCTCGTCCTGTCCCGCCGGGCGGTCGCCTTCGGTGAGGCGGGCGTTGACGAAGAAGCCCCAAGGGCGGTCGCGCTTCGGGCTCGGCGCGGAACCGGCGGCCGGGGTCGTCCCCGACTGGCGCCCCTTGCCGGCGCCGAACGAGCGCAGGCTCTGGTCGATCCGGGTCTCGAAGGCCTCCTGCCGCTCGTGGGCGGAGCGCGCCGAGGCGAGCAGGCCGTCGGTCACCACGCCGCCGCCGACGTTGAGCGAGATCTGGGTGAGCGCCTGGCGCAGCGCGCCGCCGCGCAGCGCCGAGAGGCGCGCCTCGACCGTCTTCATCTGGTCGGCGAGGCCGGCCGCGGCCGCCGTCGTCTGGCTGCCGATGCCCGTGGCGGTCAGCTCGGCGACCGCCTCGGCGCGCGAGTCGCGGGTGGTCAGCGCGCCGGTCATGTAGACGCACAGCGGGGTCGGTTCGGGCGTCTCGGACGCGAAGACCTCGGCGCAGATCGCGTCGAGGGCCGCGCCGGTCGAGCCGTAGCTGCGATTGTCCGGCGTCAGCGTGCCGAGGCTCGCCGTGTCGATCTGCCAGCGCACCGGCGAGACGCCGGGGTAGGAGGCGGAGATCTCGGTGTGCCCGGTGACGCTGAAGCCGAAGTCGCCGGTGGCGATGCCCGCGGCGTCGCTCGGCGTGGTGGCGCCGACCGAACGGGGCGACCCGGGAGACTCCTCGACCGTCCAGGTGAGCGCGATCCCCGGGAGGGGATTGCCCTGTGTGTCGAGCACGCGCACCTCGAAGAGGTTGCGATCGCCCAGGACGAGAGCGATCTCGCCCGGTCCGATCCGCTCGAGGGCGCCGACCCGCGGCGCCGCCGGCGTGCCGCCCCCGCCGCCGCCGGCCTCGCGCACGGTGATGTTGAACGAGACGCTGCCGGCGCTCGAGTCGAGGGCGTTCGCGTCGATGCGGACCGACCCCGCCTCGTCGAAGGAGAAGGTCGCCGAAGCCACGCCGTCGACGTTGGTGAAGCGCGGATTCGCGGGCCCGGAGACGCCGCCGGGCGAGCTGACCACCGTGAAGTCGATCGGGTACTGGGCGATCGGCTGCTCGCCGATGGTGAAGCGGACCTGGAGCGTCAGCGAGCCGCCGACGTCGACGCTCGGCCGATTCGTTCCCACCGGGCGCAGGTCGGGCGGCGCCGTGGTCTGGCCGCGGGCCGCCTGGGGCGCGGCGAGGAGCACCGACGCGGCGAAGGCCGCGAGCGGCAGGAACCGGCGAAGTGCGGTCGGGCGGAGCGAGAAGCGTTCGGCGACGGCGCGCATGGAGTCCCCCTCGGCGACGGCGAGCCCGGTCCCGGGGACGGGGCGGGCGCGCCGTTCGGTCGTCGTTCGGATCGGAGGCGGAGTCTAGCAGCCTCGCGGCCGCCGCTCCGTGGCGTTCAGTCGTCGCCGCGGTAGGGGGGCCAGACGAGGTCCCGCTCCGAGATCACCTCGACCGGTGCCGGCCAGGCGATGCCGAAGGCGGGGTCGTCGTAGCGGGCGCCGCGGGCCGAACCGGGAGCGTAGGGCGTCGACATCTGGTAGTGCACCTCGCAGCCGTCGACCAGCGTCAGGAAGCCGTGGGCGACGCCGGGCGGGATGAAGACCGAGTCGCCCTCGTCGGCGGAGAGGCCGACCGCCAGGTGGGCGAGGTGGGTCGGCCCGGGGCGCAGGTCGACCAGCACGTCGTGGATCCGGCCGCGCACGCAACGCACCAGCTTCGCCTCCTCGTGCGGCGCCGCCTGCCAGTGCAGGCCGCGCAGCGTGCCGCGCCGCGGGTTCCAGGAGAGGCTGGTCTGCGCCACCCGGCCGTCGAGCCCGGCGCGCGCGAACTCCTCGGCGCAGAAGGTGCGCGCGAAGAAGCCCCGCTCGTCGAAGCGCGGCTCGAGCCCGACGAGGTAAGCGCCGGGCAGGCCGAGCGGCACGAACCTCATCGGACCGCCCTCACCCGAAGACCTCGAGCTCGGGGATCGCCACGACGAAGCGGCCGCCCCAGGCGCCGATCCCCGCCATCTGCGCGGCGATCTCCTCGCGCAGGTTCCAGGGGAGGACGAGCAGGTAGTCGGGGCGCGTCTCGAAGATCCTCTCGGGGGCGTGGATCGGGATGCGGCTGCCGGGCAGGTAACGCCCCTGTTTGTGCGGGCTGCGGTCGACGGTGTAGTCGAGGAAGTCGGTGCGCACGCCGCAGTAGACCAACAGGGTGTTGCCCTTGGCCGGGGCGCCGTAGCCCACGATGCGCTTGCCCGCGCGCTTCTCGGAGACCAGGAACTCGAGCAGCCGGCGCTTGGTCTCGCGCACCCGCTCGGCGAAGCTCTCGTACCAGTCGAGGGTCTCGACGCCCGTTGCGCGCTCGCGGGCGGCGAGCTCGGCGACGCGGGGCGAGAGCGGCTGAACGCCGGTCGCCGCGTGCTGCGCGAAGACCCGGAGGCTGCCGCCGTGCGACGCGAGCTCCTCGACGTCGAAGAGCTCGAGGCCGTGCGCGGCGAGCACGCGCTCGACGGTCACCAGCGAGAGGTAGGAGAAGTGCTCGTGGTAGATGGTGTCGAACTGGTTGCCTTCGACCAGGCGGACCAGGTGCGGGAACTCGAGCGTGATCACGCCGGTCGGGGCGAGCAGGGTCGCCAGCCCGGCGACGAAGTCGTTCAGGTCGGGGACGTGGGCGAGCACGTTGTTGCCGAGCAGCAGGTCGGCCTCGGCGCCGCGCGCCGCGAGGTCGGCGGCGGTCGCGCGCCCGAAGAAGCGGACCTCGGTCGGGATGCCGAGGGCGCGCGCGGCTTCGGCGACGTTGGCCGCCGGCTCGATTCCCAGCACCGGCACGCCCCGCTCGACGAAGTGACGCAGCAGGTAGCCGTCGTTCGAGGCGACCTCGACCACCCGGTGGCCGGCGCCCAGGCCGAAGCGCTCGATCATCGCCTCGACGTAGCGCCGGGCGTGCTCGAGCCAGCTGGTCGAGTAGGAGGAGAAATAGGCGTAGTCGCCGAAGATCTGCTCGGGGGTCGCGACCGCCGGCAGCTGGCAGAGCCAGCAGCGCTCGCAGAGCCGGACGGTGAGCGGAAACCAGGGCTCCGGGCGCTCGAGGGCCTCGGGCTCGAGGTAGGAGTTGGCGAGCGGCGAGGAGCCGAGGTCGACGAAGACCCGCTCGAGCGGCGCGCCGCAGAAGCGGCAGGGGAGCGTCACGCCCGCTCGAGCTCCCCGACCGGCTCGAGCTCGGGATCGCGCTCGAGCTCGCGGTAGCGCGCGATCTGCTCCTCGGTCAGGGCGCGGGCGCTCTCGCCGCCGCCGACCCGCCGGTACCAGTCGACCAGCCAGGCCACCGTCTCCTCGATGCCCAATCGCGGACGCCAGCCGAGCCGCGCCTGCGCCTTGCTGGCGTCGAGCTTCAGGTAGATCGCCTCGTGGGGCTGCGGGCGGGAGACCTTCGACCAGCGCGTCTCGGCGCCCCAGGCGGCGTGGATCCGGTCGACCAGCCAGCCGACGCTCTTGGCGTCTTCGTCGCGCGGCGCGAAGTTCCAGGGCTCGGCGAACGCCCGCCCCTCCTCGAACAGGCGCTCGGCGAGCAGCAGGTAGCCCGCGAGCGGCTCGAGCACGAGCTGCCAGGGGCGGATCGCTCGCGGGTAGCGCAGCTCGAGCGGCGCGCCGCCGCTCAGCGAACGGATCGCGTCGGGGACGATCCGGTCGGCGGCCCAGTCGCCGCCGCCGACGACGTTGCCCGCCCGCACGGTGGCGACCGCCGGCCGGGCGTCGCTCCCCTCGGCCTCGAAGTAGGAGCGGCGGAAGGAGCTCGCCACCAGCTCGGCGCAGGCCTTGCTCGCCGAGTAGGGGTCGTGCCCGCCGAGCGCCGACTTCTCCCGGTAGGACCAGTGCCACTCCCGGTTCTCGTAGCACTTGTCGCTGGTGACGAGCACCACCGAGCGCGCCGACGGGGAGCGGCGAACGGCGTCGAGGAGCGCCGCCGTTCCGAACACGTTCACCGAGAAGGTCTCGAGCGGGTCGTCGTAGCTGCGGCGCACGAGCGGCTGGGCCGCCAGGTGGAAGACCACCTCGGGCTGCGCCCGCCGCAGCTCGGCCGCGAGCCGCTCGGCGTCGCGCACGTCGGCCTCGACGTGGTCGATCTCGGGGCGGATCTCGGCCGCTTCGAAGAGGCTCGGCCGGGTCGGCGGCGGCAGCGCGTAGCCGGTCACGCGGGCGCCCAGGGCGAGCAGCCAGAGGGTCAGCCAGGAGCCCTTGAAGCCGGTGTGGCCAGTGACCAGGACGCGGCGGCCGCGCCAGAACGAGTCGCGAATCAAGTCGATCTCCTCGGAGCCGGTTGGAGCCAGGGACCCGCGCGGCAGCGGGTCCCGGCCATCGTAACAGAGCCCTCGGGCGCCCCGGCCGGCGGGCGCCGCTGTGCTAACGTCGCGCGCCGGAGGAGACTCTGCCGATGGCCGTCGACCCCGATCTGTTAGCGATCCTGGTCTGCCCCAAGACCCGGGGTCCGCTCGAGCTCGTCGAGCTGCCCGAGGCGCTGCGCCGGGAGCTGGTCGACCGCTATCGCGAGCACTTCCGGGACGAGACCCCGGTGGTCGAGCAGGGTCTGCTCTCCGCCCAGGCCGGCCTGGTCTACCCGATCGTCTCCGACATCCCCGTCCTCCTCGTCGACGAGGCCCTGCCCGCCTCGGCCCTCGGCCACTGAGCCGTCGGGAGGGCGCCACGGACGGGACGCGCTCCGCGCCGCCCAGTCGGACGACGCTGCTGCCGCCGGTGCCCCCCGGGCCGGAGCGCACCCGCCTCGCCCTCTACGGGGCCCATCTGCTCGCCTCGCCGGCGCTGGCGATCTCGAACCTGCTGCTCGGCTCGAGCGTCCTCTCGCTGCGCTGGCTGGGGGCGCCACGGCCGGCGATTCCGGAGCGCGCGCGCCCCCCGCTCGCCGCGGCGGCCGCCTACCTGGTCGCCCTGGTCGCGTCGATCCTCGCCTCGCCCGAGCCGGCGACGAGCGTCCGCGCCCTCTCGGAGATCTTCTCCTTCGCGACGTTCGCCCTGGCGCTCGTCTGGCTGCGCGGGGAGCGGCCGGCGCGCTGGCTGGTCGACGCCGCGATCGTGATCGCCGCACTGGTCGCTCTCTGGGGGCTGGCGCAGCTCGCCTTCGGCTACGGGCCGCTCGATCGGCGGATCCGCGGCCCCTTCTCGCATTACATGACCTTCGCCGGCTGGCTGCTGCCGCTCGACCTGATGCTGATCGCCCGGATGCTGCTGCGGCGCCCCCCCGCGGCGGCCGTGGCCGAGGGGCCGACCGCCTGGCTCGACCGGCCGGCGATCGCCTGGCCGGCGCTCGTCGCGATCAACCTGGCGCTGATCGGCAGCCTGACGCGCAGCGCCTGGCTGGCGCTCGCCGTCTCGCTCGCCCTGGTCGGGGCGCTGGTGCGCCCGCGCCTGCTCGCCTGGGCGGTGCCCGGAGCGCTGCTCTTCCTGATCCTCGCGCCGGTGCCGGTGGTCGAGCGGGCGATGTCGATCGCCGACCTGACCGACGAGTCGAACTACGATCGCCTCTGCATGGTCGAGGCGGGGCTGCGCATGGTCGGCGAGCACCCCCTGCTCGGGCTGGGGCCCGACCGGGTGGAGCGGCGCTATCCGCTCTACCGCCACCCGACCGCGCCCCGGCGCACCATCCCGCACCTGCACAACGCCTACCTGCAGCTCGCCGCCGAGCGCGGGCTGCTCTCGCTCGGCGCCTTCCTCGCGCTGCTCGGCCTGGCGGGGCTCGCCGCGTTGCGCGGCCTGCGCCGCGCCCGGGAGGGAGGAGGGGGCGGCGGCGACCTCCACCTCGGCGTGCTCGGCGCCCTCGTGGCGTTCGGCGTGGCCGCGCTCTTCGAGAACAACTGGGGAGACACCGAGGTGCAGCGCATGCTGCTCTTCGTCCTGGCGGTCCCATTCGTGATCGCCGAGCGCGGCGGGGACGGCGAATGAGCGCCGCCGGCACCTGGCAGGCCTTCGTGACGGCGGCGCGGGCGGCGATCGAGCGCGAGCTCGACCGCCGGCTGCCGCCGGAGAGCGAGCGTCCCGGCCGTCTCCACGCCGCCATGCGCTACAGCGTCTTCGCGGGCGGCAAGCGTCTCCGGCCGGCGCTCGTGCTGGCCGCCGGGGAGGCCTTCGGAGCCGGCCGGGAGCGCCTGCTCGCCCCCGCCGCGGCGGTCGAGTTGATCCACACCTACAGCCTGGTCCACGACGACCTGCCGGCGCTCGACGACGACGACCTGCGGCGGGGGCGGCCGACGCTCCACCGGCGCTTCGACGAGGCGACCGCGATCCTCGCCGGCGACGCGCTGCTCACGCTCGGCCTGACGCTGCTGGCGCTCGAGCCGGCCGAGGCCGAGGCCGGGCGGCGGGCGCGCGCCGTCGCGCTGGTCGGCGAGGCCGCCGGCACCGGCGGCATGATCGGCGGCCAGGAAGAGGACCTCGAAGCCGAGCGCGCCTGGCCCGCCGACGCCGCGCGGGCGCTCGAGCGGATTCACCGGGGCAAGACCGGCGCGCTGCTGGTCGCGAGCCTGCGCCTGGGCGCGATCCACGCCGGCGCGAGCGTCGCCGAGGAGACGCTGCTCACCCGTTTCGGCGAGCGCGTCGGCCTGATGTTCCAGGTCGCGGATGATATTCTCGACGTCGAGGGTAGCGCCGGGGAGCTCGGCAAGACCCCCGGCAAAGACGCCGAGGCGCGCAAGCTGACCTGGCCGGGGTTGCACGGCCTGGCGGCGAGCCACGCCAAGCTCGCGGAGCTCGCGGCCGAGGCGCGCAGCTTCGCGGCGAGCTTGCCGGAGGCGGGCGGGCTCTTTCGTTCCCTGATCGACTTCCTCTCCTCCCGAGACCACTGACACGATGAAACTGCTCGATCGCGTCCACAGTCCCGTCGACCTCCGCAAGCTGGCGCCCGAGGAGCTCCCCCGGCTCGCCGACGAGCTGCGCGAGGAGATCGTCCGCTGCGTCTCGCAGACCGGGGGCCACTTCTCCTCGAACCTGGGCTCGGTCGAGCTGACGATCGCGTTGCACTACCTGTTCGACACGCCGAGCGACCTGCTCGTCTGGGACGTCGGACACCAGACCTATCCGCACAAGATCCTGACCGGGCGGCGCGACCGGATGGGCTCGCTGCGCCAGTACGGCGGCCTGTCGGGCTTCTGCCTGCGCTCGGAGTCGGAGTACGACGTGCTCGCGGCCGGGCACGCGTCGACCTCGATCTCGGCGGCGCTCGGCCTCGCCCTGGCGCGCGACCTGCGCAAGGAGAGCCACCAGGTCGTGGCGATCATCGGCGACGGCTCGATGACCGCGGGCATGGCCTTCGAGGCGATGAACCAGGCCGGGCACCTGGGCACCAAGATGATCGTCGTGCTCAACGACAACTCGATGTCGATCTCCCCCTCGGTCGGCGCGCTCACCAAGTACCTCAACGAGCTGATGGCCGGGCGCCACTACTCGAAGCTCAAGGACGAGGTGAAGAAGGTGCTCCACCGCATTCCCGGAATCGGCGACCCGATGCTCGAGGTCGCCAAGGGGCTCGAGGAGGGGATCCGCCAGGTCTTCACCCCGGGGTCGCTGTTCGAGGAGATGGGCTTCCGCTACCTGGGGCCGGTCAACGGTCATTCGGTGCCCGCGCTGCTCGAGATCTTCGGCGAGGCGAAGACGATCGACGGCCCGGTCCTGATCCACGCCATCACCCAGAAGGGGAAGGGGTACAAGTACGCCGAGGAGGAGCCGGTCGAGTACCACGGCCCCTCGCCCTTCGACCCGGTGGCCGGCATCCAGAAGAAGTCCGCCGCGGCCCCGACCTACACCTCGATCTTCGGCAACGCCCTGGTCCGACTGGCCGAGAACGACCCACGCATCGTGGCCATAACGGCCTCGATGCCGGACGGCACCGGCCTCGTTCCCTTCTCGGAGAAGTTCCCCGAGCGCTTCTTGAACACCGGCATCGCCGAGCAGCACTCGGTGACGCTCGCCGGCGGCCTCGCCCTGGGCGGGTCGCGCCCGGTGGTGGCGATCTACTCGACTTTCCTGCAGCGCGGCTTCGACCAGATCTTCCACGACGTCTGTCTGATGGACCTGCCGGTGGTCTTCGCCATGGACCGCGGCGGCATCGCCGGCAACGACGGCTGGACGCACCACGGCCTGTTCGACTACGCCTACTTCCGTATCTTCCCGAACACGATCGTGATGGCGCCGAAGGACGAGAACGAGCTGCAGCACATGCTGGCGACCGCGCTCGCGCAGGATCATCCGGCGGCGCTGCGCTACCCGCGCGGCAACGGCATCGGCGTGCCCATGGACGCCGAGATGCGGCAGCTTCCGATCGGCAAGGCCGAAGTGTTGCGGCGGGGGGGGCACGGCCTGGTCTGGGCGATCGGCTCGTCCGTCCACCCGACCGCCGAAGCGGTCGAGCGGCTGGCCAAGGAGGGGATCGAGGTGACCCTGGTCAACGCCCGCTTCGTCAAGCCGCTCGACCGCGAGCTGCTGCGCTCCCAGGTCGCGGCGCTCGGCGCCGGCGCCCGCCTGGCGACGGTCGAGGAGCACGTGGTGTCCGGGGGCTTCGGCTCGGCGGTCGGCGAGGCGCTCGCCGAGCTCGAGCTCGCGGGCGTCTCCCTGCTCCACGTCGGCGTGCCCGACCGCTTCGTGCCCCACGGCTCGCAGGAGGTCCTGCGCAAGACGCTCGGCCTCGACGCCGAGAGCCTCTACTTCCGCCTGCGCAGCTTCTTCGCCCAGCGCGCCGGCGAGCGGGAGCGGCGCGACCGCGGCCGCCAGAGCAACCGCTCGCTTGCCTGAGCGCGCCCGGCAGGGCGGCCGCCGAGCCGCCGGCAGGCTAGACTTCGGACATGCCGGCTCCCGCGCGCGCGAGGCTCGATCAGCTGCTGGTCGAGCGTGGCCTGTTCGACTCCCGCGAGAAGGCGCGCCGGGCGGTGCTCGCCGGGGTGGTCTCGGTCGAGGGGCGGCGCCTGGACAAGCCGGGCACGCCGGTGCGCGCGGACGCCGCGCTCGCCGTCGCCGAGCGTGCCGAACCCTACGTCTCTCGCGCCGGCCGCAAGCTGGCGGCGGCGCTCGACCACTTCGCCCTCGACCCGGCGGGGGCCCGCTGCCTCGACGTGGGCGCCTCGACCGGCGGCTTCACCGACTGCCTGCTCGAGCGGGGAGCGCGCTCGGTCGTTGCGCTCGACGTCGGCTACGGCCTGATCGACGCCCGGCTGCGCGCCGATCCGCGGGTCGAGGTGGTCGAGCGGGTCAACGCCCGCCACCTGGCGCCCGACGCATTCGCCGCGCCCTTCGACCTCGTGGTGGTCGACCTGTCGTTCATCTCGGTGACGCTGGTGGCGCCGGCGTTGCTGCCGCACCTGGCGCCCGGCGGCCGGCTGCTGGTCCTGCTCAAGCCGCAGTTCGAGGTCGGCAAGGGTCGGGTGGGCAAGGGAGGGATCGTGCGCGACGAGGCGCTGCGCCGGGCAACGGTCGCAGCCCGGGCGCGCGAGCTCGCCGAGCTCGGACTGCTCCTGGTGGGCACCTTCGACTCGCCGGTCGCCGGCGCCGAGGGGAACCGCGAGACCTTCGCGCTGCTCGAGCGGAGGGGCGCGTGACCGCCTTTCCGCGCGTCGGCGTGGTCGCCAAACGCGACGACGGCGCCCTCGGGCTCGCCGAGGAGCTGGTGGTCTGGCTCGCCCGGCGGGGCCACGAGGTGCTGCTCGACCCGGCGTCGCGCGCGGCGATCGGCGGCTCCGACGGCGTGCTCGAGCCGGGCGCGCCGGCCGACCTGGTGGTCGTCCTGGGGGGCGACGGCACGCTGCTCTCGGTGGCGCGCCGCTACGCCGGCGGGCCGCCGATCCTGGGCGTCAACCTCGGCCGGCTCGGCTTCCTGACCGAGGTGCCGCGCGACGACCTCTACCCGGCGCTGGTCGAGGTGCTCGCCGGGCGCTTCGAGCTCGATTCGCGCTCGCTGTTCGACGTGTTGCTCGAGCGCACCAACGGCGAGCGCGCCTGCTTCCGCGCCCTGAACGACGCGGTCATCGCCAAGGCATCGCTCGCCCGCATCGTCGAGCTGGTGCTCGAGGTCGACGGCCGCCTGGTGTCGCGCTACCGCGCCGACGGCTTGGTGGTCTCGACGCCGACCGGCTCGACCGCCTACAACCTCTCGGCCGGGGGTCCGATCCTCCACCCCCACCTGCCGGTGGCGGTGCTGACGCCGATCTGCCCGCACACCCTGACGCTGCGCCCGCTGGTCGTGCCCGACTCGAGCGTGGTCGAAGTGATCCTCGAGACACCGGGTGAAAAGGTCAACCTCACCGTCGACGGCCAGGAAGGGTGCGAGATGACGCGCGGCGACCGCCTGCGGGTGACCCGGTCGGCCGAGAGCGTGCACCTCGCCCGGACGCTCGAGCCGCGCTCGATCTTCGAGGGACTGCGCAGCAAGCTCCACTGGGGGGAGTGACGGTGGCTGGCCCGGGACGCTTCCGGAGGTGGATCCTCCGGCCCGTCTCTTGGGCCCTGGCCGCGCTGGCCCTCGTGGTCGCCGGCCTCGTTCTCTTCCTGGAATCCGATTTCGCGCGCGAGCGGGCGCGTCAGCTGGTGCGCGCACGGCTGGAGGACGCGCTGCGGCGCGAAGTGACCATCGAGCGGCTCGACTTCCGCCTGCTCCCCTTCGCCGTCGAGCTCGAGGGCGTCACCGTCGCCGGCGACGCCCCCGGCGCGCGCCCCTTCGCCCGCCTGCGGCGGCTGGCGGTGGAAGGGGAGCTCGAAGGCTTCGGGCGCTCGGAGCTCGTCCTCTCCGCCGTCGAGATCGACGGGCTCGACCTCTACCTCGAGTTCCGCGCCGGCGGCTCGGACAACATCCCCCGGCCGCGGCGGACGGGGGGCGGCGGCGAGCTGCGCCTGCGGGTCGACGGCGTGCGCGTCGCCGACTCCGAGGTGACGGTGGCGGAACGCACCGTCCCGGTCGACGTCGCGGCCCGGTCGGTCGTGGCGAGCCTGGTCGGGCTCGGCGGCCTCGACCTCCAGGGGGAGGTGAGCGCCCGGGAGGTGGAGCTGCTCCTGCCGAGCGCGCGGCCGCTCCCTCTCGCGCTCGCCGCCAAGGCGCGGCTGACGCGCTCGGGGCTCGAGATCCTCGAGGCGCGGGTCGACGGCACGGACCTCGCGGCGCGGGTGACTGGCCAGATCGGCTTCGCTCCGACGGTGGTGGATCTCGGAATCGCGCTCGACGGCGCCGGGTCGGTGGTCGACCGGCTCGGCTACCTGGACGGCGAGATCGCCGGGCCGGTCGAGGTCGAGGGCCGCTTCGAGTGGCGGCGCGAGGCCTGGGGCTTCCGCGGCTCTCTCGCCTCGCCTGCCCTCGACCTCTTCGGCTTCCGCCTCGAGCAGCTCGCCGGCAGCGTCGCCGTCGAGCGGCGGGCGGTGCACGTCGACGTCGCTCGCGGCCGCTTCGAGGGGGGGGCCGTCCAGGGCGCCTTCGAGGTCGACCTCGAGCCGGGCCGCTATCCGGCGCGCCTCGAGGTCGGACTGGCGGGCGCCGACCTGGCGCGGGTGCTGGCCCGGTTCGGCCTCCCCGGGGAACGACTGGCCGGCGAGGTGAACGGGACCTTCCGCCACGACTTCGAGCTGGCGGGGGCCCGGCGCGGCTCGGGCAGCGGCGATTTCGACGTGCTGCCGATCGCTCGCGCGGGCGCGGACGGCCTGCCGGCGACCGGGGCGGCGCGGCTGGCGCTCGAGGACCGCCGGTTGCTGCTGCCGGCGCTCGAGCTGGCGACACCGGGCGTGCGCGCCTCGGCGAGCGGCACCTGGGACCTCGAAGCGGGCGCCGGCACCTTCGATTTCGAGGCGAACGCCGAGGACCTCGCGGAGCTCGCGACGCTCGCCGAGCTGGGAGCGCCCGGGGACCTCTGGCGTCCCGTGAGCGGCACCGGCGTGGTCTCCGGCCGGGTGGCGGTCGATCGCCGCGGCCTGCGCGCCGATCTCCAGCTCGCCTGTGCGGCGGTCGCAGCGCCGGGAATGGCCGCGGAGCGCCTCAGCGGCAGCCTGGTGGCGACGGGCGAGGCGATCGAGGCGATGGACCTCGCCGCCGCCGGCGACGATGGCGCGCAGCTCTCGCTGGTCGGCCGTCTCCCGCTGGCCGGCGACGGGCTCGACCTGTTGGTGCGGGCGGAGCACTGGCCGCTCGACCAGGCGCGCCCCTGGCTGCCGTTCGAACTGCCGGTCGACGGCGCGGCGACCGGCACGCTGCGCCTGACCGGCGCGCTCGACTCGATCGCCGGCGACCTCGAGGCGACGCTCGCCCCGGCGACGGTCGAGGGGGTGGCGCTCGGCCGCATCGAAGGGCGCGTGCGGTTCGATCCCGAGACGGTCGAGCTCGTGCGGGGCGCCCTGAGCACGCCGGCGGGGCGGCTCGAGGCGAGCGGGCGCCTGGGCGTCGCCTCCGGCAGCCTCGATTTCGGCTTCGCGGCGGCGGCGCTCGACCTCGGCGCCGAGCCCTTCGCCGGCCCGCTCGCCGGCCGCGCCGCCGGCCGGCTCCGGCTCGCGGGCTCGCTCGGCGGGACGCTCGAGGCGCCGGTCGCGACGGTCGAGGCGACGAGCGACGACCTGGTGCTACCGGGCGGCCCGGCCGCGGCGGGCGAGCGCGCCCGGGCCACGGTTCGTCTGGCCGACGGGCGGCTGGCCCTCGAGGCCACGATCGGCGACCTGCTGACCGCTGCCGGCGCCGGAGCGTTCGACCCTTCGGGAGCGACCGAAATCGAGCTCGACGTGGCGAGCGCGCGGCTCGATCGCTGGCTCGATCTGGCGGGAGCCGGGCGCATCGAAGGGCTCGCCGGGGAGCTCGCCGGCACGCTGACCCTCGCCGCCTCGCCCGGTCAGCCGCTCACCGCGGCGCTCGAGCTCCCCCGGCTCGAGGTCCGTACCGGCGGCCGAATCCTCGAGGCGCTCGAGCCGGTGCGCGCCGTCTGGCAGGGAGATCGGCTCGAGCTCGAGTCCCTCTACCTCGGCGCCAGCGGGGCGAGCGACGAGCTCTTCCTGAGCGGGACCGTCGAGCTGGCCGATTCGCCTCGGCTCGACCTCCGGGTTCAGGCGAGCGTCGGCGCGGCGGTGCTGCGCCCGCTGCTCGGCGGCCACGACATCGCCGGCCGGCTCGACCTGCTGGCCGTCGTGCGCGGCGCGCCGAACCATCCGGAGCTCAACGGTCAGGCCTCGCTCGCCGACGGGCGCTGGATCCTCGCGGGGGTACCCCATTCGTTCGAGCGAGTCCGCGGCCTGGCGCTCTTCTATCCGCGCGCGGTCGTGCTCGACCGGCTGGACGCCGCCTTCGCCGGAGGCGAGCTGACGGTGGCCGGCCGGGTCGACCTGCCGGTGGCCGCCGAGCCCAGCTACCGTTTCGACCTGGCGGCGCGCCGCCTCGCGCTGCGCTACCCGGCGGGCTGGCTGCTGCGCGGCGACGCCGACCTGGCGCTCGCTTCGACGCCCGAAGGGCGTCAGCTGCGCGGTGAGGTGCGCCTCGATCGCGCCTTCTACCTGCAGGACGTGGCGCTCTCGCCCGCCCAGCTCATCCAGCGGCTGCTGACCAAGGGGCGCGTCGAGGAGGTGGCCACCGACGACCTGAGCGCCACGACCTCGCTCGGCATCGTGGTCGAGGCGTCGGGAGCGTTGCGGGTGCGCAACAACATCGCCTCGCTCTCCGGCGGCGGCGAGCTCACCGTGCGCGGGACGCTGGCGCGCCCGGTCGTCTTCGGCGAGCTCGCCGTCGACCCGCGCGGGCGGGTCGAGTACGGCGGCAACAGCTACGAGCTCGAGCGGGCGCGCGTCCTGTTCGCCAACCCGACCCGGATCGAGCCGGTGCTCGACGTGGTCGCCCGCACCCGCATCGATCCCTACCTGGTCACCGTGCGGCTCGACGGTCCGCTGGCCGGGCTCGAGACGACCTTCACCGCCGAGCCGCCGCTGCCCGATCTCGACGTCCTCGGCCTGATCGCCGGCGGCGCGCCGCTGCAGCCCGACGCGCTCTCCGGCTACGGCGGCGGCCGCGGGACCGGCGCCGAGCCGGGCGGCGCGGCCACCGCGCAGGCGGCCGAGACGCTGCTCTACGGCCAGGCGGCGTCGCTGCTCTCCGCCCGCGTGCACCGGCTCTTCGGGCTCGACACCGTGCGGATCGATCCGCTGACCGTCGGCGACGCCGTCTCGACGGCGCGGGTCACGGTCGGCAAGCGGGTAGCGCGCGATCTGTTCGTCACCTACTCCTACGATCCCTCGACCACGGCGCAACAGATCCTCCAGGTCGAGTGGCGGATCGACGAGAAGCTGACGCTCGTGCTGACCCAGAACGGCAACGATTCCTACGCGGTCGACGCGCGATGGGAGACCCGCTACTGAGCCGGGCGCGAGGAGCATTCGCCCGGCGTGCCGCCTGGACGCTGCTAGGGCTCGCGGGTCTCGTCGCGCCGATTGGCGCGCTCTCGGAGGCTCCGACCGGCGTATTGCCGGAGACTCCGGCAGGCGCCTCGCCCGAGGCGCCCCGGATCACGCGCGTCGAGGTGCGCGGCGAAGGCCAGGTCGACCTCGAAGAGGTGCGCGCTCTGGTGGCGCTCGTCCCCGGCGCGCCGCTCGAGGCAGGCGCGGTCCGCGACACGCTGATCCGTCTCCGGCTGGCCGGCCTCGCTTCCGAGGTCGAGGTGCTGACCCGGCCGGCGGCGGGTGGGGTCGAGGCCGTGGTGGTGCTGCGCGCCGACGTCCGGGTCGAGTCGGTCGAGATCGCCGGCGAGGCGGCGTTGCCGGCCGACCGGCTGGCCGCGGCGGTCGACCAGAAGGCGGGCCGGCCGCTGCGCGAGGACCGGGTGCTGCGCGGCGTCTACGGGCTCGAGGAGCTGCTCGAAGCGGAGGGCTACCTCGACGCCGAGGTGGGCTTGGACGTCGCCGTCGACGCGAGGCTCCGACGCGCCCGGGTGACCTACCGGCTGGACCCGGGCGCGCGCTGGCAGGTCGGCGAGGTGCGGCTCGAGGGGGTCGCCTCGCCGGCCGAGGAGCGCGAGCTCCTCGCGGTCCTGCGCGCCGGCCCCGGCCGCCCCTACCGGAGCCCGGCGCTGCGCGACGACTCCGAACGATTGACGCGCGCGCTGGTCGCGGCCGGCTATCGCCTGGCGCAGGTCGAAGCGCTGCCCGAGCATCGGGATGCCGAGGCGGCCCGGGTCGACCTCGCCTACCGGATCGAGCGGGGCCCGCGCCTCGAGTTGCGCCTGGTCGGGGCGGAGCGCGACGACCTCGAGAAGCGCGACCTGCTCCCCTTCCTGGGCGAGGCGGGCTACGACGAGGCGCTGCTGCTCCAGGCGGCGGCCCAGATCCGCAGCTCCTATCAGCAGCGCGGGCACTGGCAGGTGCGCGTCGAGACGCGCGAGGAGCGCCGTGACGAGCCGGCCGGCGAGGTGCTGGTCGTCCATCTCGAGATCGAGCCCGGGCCCCGCTTCGAGCTCGCGGAGATCGCCTTCGAGGGCAACGCGAGCTTCGCCGGCGACGTGCTCGTCCAGCGCATGGCGCTCTCGCCGCGGCGGCCGTTGGTGCCCGGCAGCGGCCGATTGGTCGACGAGCAGCTGGCCGCGGATCTCTCGAACCTGCGCTCCTTCTACGCCGTGCAGGGGTTCGGGCAGGCGAAGATCGGACCCGCGCGAGTCGAGACGATCGCGCCGGATCGCCTGCGCCTGGTCGTGCCGATCGTCGAGGGGGAGCGGCAGCGGATCGGCGAGATCCTCTTCGAGGGCAACCAGGCGCTGACTGACGAGCAGCTGGCCGCGGCGTTGCGCATCGCGCCGGGCGGCCCCTTCCACCGCGTGCTGATCGACGAGGCGCTCGAGCTGCTCCGCCTCGCCTACGAGCGGGAGGGGTATCGCGCCGCGCTCGCCTCCGCGCGCGTGGGGTGGGACCCCGATCGCGCGCTCGCCTCGGTGCGCTTCGACCTCCTCGAGGGGGAGCGCTCGACGGTCGACGCGGTGGTGCTGCGGGGCCAGGTGCGCACGCCGACGGCCGTGCTGCGCCGCTTCGTGCCGCTCGCGCCGGGCGACCCGATCTCGGGAGCCCGGCTGCTCGAGGTGCAGCGCGCCCTCTACCGGCTCGGCATCTTCTCGCGCGTCGAAGTCACGGTCGCCGGCCGCGGGCTGCGCGCGGGCAGCACCGTGCTCGTCGAGGTCGAGGAGGGGCGCGTCCGCTCGGTCGGCTACGGCTTCGGCTACGACTCGGAGAGCGGCGCTCGCGGCCTGCTCCGGCTGGCGCACGCCAACCTCTTCGGCCGGGCCGCGTCGCTGTCGGCCGACGCCCTGGTGAGCGAGCGCGAGGAGGTCTACCGGCTGCTCTACCGCCAGCCCTATCTCGGGCCGGTGCCGGTCGAGTTCCGGGGCTCGGTCTACCGCGAGTCGGAGAACCACCCGGACTTCGACGTGCTGCGCCGCGGCCTCCAGCTCGGCGTCCAGCGCGACTTCGGCCGGCTGCTCGGCAGCCTGGTCTACGACTACCGGATCGTCGAGCTCGAAAGCGAGGTGGCCGAGGCGGAGATTCCGCTCGAGAGCCGTGACGCCCGGGTGGCGAGCCTGACGCCGATCGCCTTCTACGATCGGCGCGACGACCCGATCGATCCGCGGCGAGGGTGGAGCCTGTCGACTTCGCTCGAGCGCGCCTTCCCGGCGTTCGCGGCCAACTCGGAGTTCCGCAAGCTGTTCGGGCAGGGCACCGGCTACGTCGATCTGGGCGACGCCGGCGTGCTGGCCACGAGCCTTCGGCTCGGCGCCATCGAGAACCTGCGCGAGGAGACCGATCCGGCGTTCGAAGGGATCGACTACGTGCCCGCCGCCGAGCGCTTCTACGCCGGCGGCCGCACCAGCCATCGCGCCTTCGAGCGCGATCGACTCGGCGTGCCGGGGGAGACTTTGATCGCGAGCGGCGGCGACGACTACGTGCCGATCGGCGGCGGCGCGCTCGTCCTGGTCAATCTCGAGTACCGCTTCCCGATCTTCGGCGGCTTGGGCGGCACCCTGTTCGCCGATGGCGGCAACGTCTGGCGTGATTTCGCCGACGTCGATCCCGGCGAGGTGCGCTGGGGGGCCGGGGTCGGGGTGCGCTACCTCTCGCCGATCGGCCCGCTGCGTCTCGAGGTCGGCTGGAAGCTCGAGCGCGAGCCCTGGGAACCGGGCTACGTCTGGTTCGTCAGCCTCGGCAACCCCTTCTGAGCTCGGCGCGGCGCGTCGTCGGTTTGCCCTGACGCGGCGCGCGCCGGTAGACTGCTCGAACGGGCGGCGGCCGCCGCCTCCCGCAGCGCCGCGGCCCCGGCCGCTCCGACATGCCCGAGACCCGACCCGCATCCCCCCCCTTCGCGTCCGTCGAGGAAGCGCTCGCCGACTTCCGCGCCGGCCGCTTCGTCATCCTGGTGGACGACGAAGACCGGGAGAACGAGGGGGATCTGGCGATCGCGGCCGAGAAGGTGACGCCCGAGGCGATCAACTTCATGGCGCGCGAAGGGCGCGGTCTGATCTGCCTGGCGCTCACCGCCGAGCAGTGCGACCGGCTCGAGCTGCCGCCGATGGTCGCCGACAACACCTCCCCGTTCGGCACCGCCTTCACCGTCTCGATCGAGGCGCGCGGCAAGATCTCGACCGGCATCTCGGCCTTCGACCGGGCGGCGACGATCCGCACCGCGGTCGATCCCGCAACGCGCCCGGAGGACCTGCTGCGCCCGGGCCACGTCTTCCCCCTGCGCGCCCGGCCGGGCGGCGTGCTCAAGCGCGCCGGCCAGACCGAGGGCTCGGTCGATCTGGCCCGGCTCGCCGGGCTCGCGCCGGCGGCGGCGATCTGCGAGATCATGAAAGACGACGGCACGATGGCCCGCGTGCCCGACCTGGTCGCCTTCGCCTCGCGCCACGGCCTGAAGATCCTCACCGTCGCCGAGCTCATCCGGCACCGCCTCGCCACCGAGTCGATCGTCGAGCGCGTCGCCTCGCCCCGCCTGCCGACCCGCTGGGGCGAGTTCCGCGTCCACGCCTATCGCGTGCCCGCCACCGGCGAGGAGCACGTGGCCCTGACCTTCGGCGACCTGGCGGGTGGCGAGCCCGGAGATCCAGTCCTGGTGCGCGTCCACAGCCAGTGCCTGACCGGCGACATCTTCGGCTCCGATCGCTGCGACTGCGGCCGGCAGCTCCAGCTGGCGCTCGAACTGATCGCCGCCGAGGGGCGCGGCGTGCTGCTCTACCTGCTGCAGGAGGGGCGCGGCATCGGCTTGCTCAACAAGCTGCGCGCCTACGAGCTGCAGGACCAGGGGCACGACACGGTCGAGGCCAACGAGCGGCTCGGCTTCCACGCCGATCCGCGCGAGTACGGCGTCGGGGCGCAGATCCTGCGCGATCTGGGGGTCACGCGCATGCGGTTGATGACCAACAACCCGCGCAAGTACGTCGCCCTCGGCGGCTACGGCCTCGAGATCGTCGAGCGGGTGCCGCTCGAGATCCCGCCGCTCGAGACGAATCGCGACTACCTGCGCGCCAAGCGCGAGAAGCTCGGTCACCTGCTCACCTTCGTCTGACGCCGCCGGCGGGCGCTTGAGGATCCTCTGGGTCGCGACCAAGTGCCCCCTGCCGCCGATCGACGGCGGCCGGCGGCTGCTCGCCGAGAGCCTCGCGGCGCTCGCGCCGGCGGGCGCCCGGGTGACGCTGGTCGCGCCGGCCGCGAGCGGCGTCGACTTCGGCGAGCTCGCCCGGCTCTGCACGCCCCGCCTGGTCGCCACCCGGATCGCCGGCCGGCTCGCCGCCGGCCTGCGCGCCGCGGCGACCGGCGAGCCCTGGTCGTTGGCGCGCCACCGCTGGCCGGCGCTGGCAGCCGAGGCCGGCCGGCTGGCCGCGAGCGAGCCCTTCGACCTCGTGGTGGCCGAGCAGCTGCAAGCGGCGGCCGCCGCCGCGCCGGCGCGCGCCGCCGGACGACCGCTGCTGCTGCGCGCCCAGAACGTCGAGAGCGCGCTCTGGACTGGCGCGGCGCGGCTCGCACGCGGCCCGGCGGCCCTCGCCCTGGCGCGCGAGGCGCGCCGGCTGGCGGAGCGTGAAGGGCGCGCGCTCGCCGGCGCCGACGGCGTCGTGGCGCTGTCGCGCGAGGACGCCGCCGCGCTCGCGACGCTGGCGCGTGGCGGCGCGCGCGTCGAGGTCGTCCCGCCGCCGTTCCCGCCCCGCCTGCCGCTCGGTCCGGCGCCGCTCGAAGGCTCGCCGGCGCTCGTCCTGTTCGGCAGCCGCTGGGAGCCGAATCGGGAGGGCGAGCGGTTCTTCCTCGACGAGGTCTGGCCGGAGCTGCGCCGGCGGCTCCCCGCGGCGCGGGTGCATCGCTTCGCCGGCGGCCGGGCGGCGGGGGCCGAGGGGGTGATCGACCACGGCGCCCCGGCAGACAGCGCCCTGGCCTTCGCGCCCGGCTCGATCCTGCTGCTGCCGCTGCGCCTGGCGAGCGGGGTGCGCATCCGTCTGCTCGAGGCCTGGGCGCGCGGCGTCCCGGCCGTGGCGACGCCCGAGGCCGCCGCCGGCCTCGGCGTCGAGGATGGCCGCGAGGCGCTGCTCGGCGCCGGCGCCGAGCGCTTCGCCGACGCCGTCGCGCTGCTGGTGGCCGATCCCGCGCTCGGCTCCCGGCTGGTCGAAGGGGGGCGTCAGCGGCTCGAGCGCGAGCACGCCCCGGCCCGCTTCGCCGAGCGCTTTCTCGGGATCGCGGCGCGCGTCGCGGAGCGCCGGTGAGGATCCTGTTCGTCTCACCCCGCCCGCTGCGGCCGGCCCGGCGCGGCCACCAGCTGCGCGCGCTGCGGGCGCTGGAGGAGCTCGCCGGCGCCGGTCACGCGGTCACGCTGCTCGCGCCGGCCGGTGGCGCGCCGCCGGCGGCCGGCGAGCCCCGAGGCATCCGGGAAGTCGCCGCGCCGGTCTCGGCGCTGCGCGGCGGCCTGGGCGCGGCGGCCGCGCTGCTCGGCGGACGGCCCGCGCAGGCCGGCCTAGTCGGCGGGCCGGCCTTCCTCGCCGCCTTCGACCGGCTCGCCGGCGAGGCCGACCTGGTCATCCTCCAGCTCTCTCGGCTGGCCGGCCTCGCCGAACGGCTCGAGCGTCGCGGTGGCCCTCCCTGGATCGCCGATCTGGTCGACAGCCTCGCCCTCAACTTGGAGCGGCGCGCCGACCGCGACCGCGCCTGGGCGCGCCCGCTCCTGCGTCTCGAGGCGCGCCGTCTGCTCGCGGCGGAGCGCCGGATGGCGGGCGCAGCGGCGGCGACCTGGCTGGTCTGCGAGCGGGATCGCGCCTGGCTCGAGGCGCGGTCGGCCGGGTCGCGGGCGCGGTTCGAGGTGGTTCCGGTCGGCATCGACCCGGTCGAGCCGCCGCCGGCGCGTGCCCGGCGAGAGCGTCCGCTCGCCTGCCTGACCGGCAATCTCGGCTACTTTCCGACCCGCGACGGCGCGCGCTGGCTGCTCACCGAGGTCTGGCCGGAACTCGCCTCGCGTGGGGTGCCCACCGACCTGCTGGTCGCGGGGAGCCGGCCCGGGCGGTCGCTGGCCCGGGCGGTCCGCCGCGCGGGAGGGGTCCTGCACGCCGATCCGACGAGCCTCGGTGAGGCTCTCGCGCGGGCCACGCTCGCGCTCGTACCACTCTTCGTCGGCTCGGGAGTGCCGATCAAGCTGCTCGAGGCCTGGGCCGCGGGAGTGCCGGTGGTCGCCACTCCTTGGGCGGCGGCGGGAGCGGGAGGGGTCGACGGCGTCGATCACCTCGCCGCCGAGCGGCCGGCGGACTGGGCTCGAGCGATCGAGCGGCTCGCGGCCGATCCCGAGCTCGCGAGCCGCCTGGCCTCGGGCGGGCGGGCTCGCCTGCTCGCGGAGCACTCGAGGCAGCGCCTGCGCGCGTCGCTCGAGAGCTCGCTCGCGCGATTGTGAACGGCATCACGCCGCGAGCGTGCAGCGGCCGCCAGCGCTCGGGCGCGCCGGCAGCCAGGATCCGTTCCGAATGCGCGCCCTTGCTCCGGCTCTCGCTCTCCATCTCTTCCTCGCCGGGTCGGCTGGGGCCCTCGATCTCTTCGGCCGCGAGGCGCTGGCGGCGGCCGGGCGGACGCCGCTCGGCGAGACGGTGCGGATCTCCGGGGTGACCGAGGCGGGGCGCCCCGGCGAGATCACGCTGCGAGTCGAGCGCTTCGACGCCGTCGCCCCGGGCGCCCGGCTCGTGCTCCACGACGGCGCCCGGCAGACCGTGGCCCCCCTTCCCGCGAGCCGCCACTTCCGGGGCGAGGTCGAGGGGCGCCCGGGGTCGCGCGTCGTCCTCGCCGTGCACGCCGACGGCGAGGTGCGCGGCCTGCTGGCCGACGGCGAGGGTTACGCCTCGCTGCGTTCCCGGCCGGGCGAGGAGCGGCTCGAGCTGCACCGGGTCGCCAGCGGGGGCGACGCCGCGCCCTTCGCCTGCGCCAACGACCAACTCGCCGAGGCGGAGGCGCTCGCGAGCGACTGGGAGGGGCCGGCGGCGCTCGCGGAGGCCGCGCTCGCCCCCGAGGTCGTCGGGCACACCGCGCGCGTCGCGGTCGAGACCGACTACGAGTACTTCCAGCTCTTCGGCGACGCCACCGCGGCGGCCGAGTACGCCGTCGACCTGCTCGCCTTCTCCTCCTCGATCTACATCGAGGAGGTCGAGACCAGCCTCGCGGTGGTCACCGTGAGCCTCTGGTCGAGCGCGGCCGATCCCTGGGCGCAGACCTCGACCGGCTGCGCCCTCTACGAGTTCGGCAAGTACTGGAACGACAACCGCGGCGGCGTCGAGCGCACGATCGCCCACTTCCTCTCGGGCAAGTCGAACGGCGGCGGTATCGCCTGGGTCGGCGTCCTGTGCAGCGGCGCGTTCAGCGTCGACATCTCGGGCGCCGGCTGCGGCGGCATGACGGCGGTGTCGAACTACGGCGGCGCCTACGGCTACACCGGCACGATCGACGGCGACTTCGAGCCGGGCGACCCGCAGCCGATCTGGGACACGATCGCGGTGACCCACGAGATCGGCCACAACTTCGCCTCGCCGCACACCCACTGCTACGCCAACTACGGCGGCAGCTCCTCGCACGTCGACCAGTGCTGGACCTCGACCTCCTCCGGCTGCTACGCGAGCGGGGCGAAGACGCTGCCCGGCTTGGGCAGCGTCACCGGCGGTGCGCCCGGCGCCGGCAACGGCACGATCATGAGCTACTGCCACCTGCTCACGGGCGGCTACCCCAACATCGAGCTGACCCTCGGCCTCGACCACCCTTACGGCGTGCTCGCCGGCCGCGTGCCGCAGCGCATGGCCGCCCACGTCGCCAGCCGCGCCAGCTCCTACCCGTCCTGCTTGGCCCCGCTCGCCCCCGACGCGATCTTCTCGGACGGCTTCGAGACCGGCAGCTTCGCCCGCTGG
>WYBK01000259.1 GCA_011525905.1 Acidobacteriota bacterium | reverse complement strand
GCCGCGCTCGCCCCCGGCCCCGCCGCCCCGTCGCCGCGCGCGACGCTGATCCAACTGCTCGGGCTGCCGGCCGTCGTCGCCATCCAGCGCCGCCTGCTGCCCGAGCTCGCGCCGAGCGAGCCGGAGCTCCGGCGATTGGCCGTCCGCCACGTCCGGCAGGTGCTCCCCCGTTCCGCGCCGAAGCGCCGGCGGCAGACCCGATGAAGGAGACCCGATGACCGAGCGACGGCAGGTCCCCATGCTCCCTCTGCTCGCGCTGCTGCTCGCCGCCGAGGCGGTGTCCGCCGCTCCGGCCGCGGAGACGCTGACGGTCGGCGAGGCGGTGGCGCGCGCGCTCGCGGCGCACCCCGCGGTCGCCGCCGCCGCCGCCCGCCGGCTCGAGGCCGAGCAGGGCGTCGTCGAGGCGCGCGCCTCGAACGGCCCGGTGGCGAGCGCCCGCCTGACCGGGACGCGCTACGGCGAGCCCTACCTGGTCAGCCCGATCCACGCCTTCGATCCCGCCGACTTTCCGGCCTTCGACGAGACGCTGGTCCAGGCCTCGCTCGACCTGCACTACACCCTCTTCGACTCGGGCGAGCGGCGCGCGCGCGGGCGTCAGGCCGGAGCACGGCTCGAGGCCGCGGCGTCCGCCGCGAGCGGAGTCGAGCAGGAGCTCGCCGCCGCGGTCGCCACGACCTTCGCCGACGTGCTGGCGCGTGCCGAGATGCTCGACGCGGAGCGCAGCCGCGTCGCGGCGGTGCGCCAGGAGCTGGAGCGGGTCGAGCGGCTGGTCGCGGTCGGCCGGGCCGCAGAGCTCGAGCGGCTGCGCGCCGAGGCGGCCTTGGCGGCGGCCGAGGCCGGCGAGGTGAGCGGCGCGGCGCGGCTCGACGCGGCGGAGCGCGAGCTCGCGCGCCTGCTCGCGGCCGAGCCGGAAGCGACGCGCGCGCCGCGGCTCGCCCCGCTGCGCTCGCGGCTCGCGCCGCCCGAGAGCCGCGCCGCGCTCGAAGTGCGCGCGGTCGCCGCGAACCCCGCCGTGGAGCGCGCGCGCCGCGAGGCCGAGGCGGCCGAGGCGGCCCGGGCGCTGGCGCGCACGGCCTACTTTCCCGACCTGCGCGCGGTCGGCGCGCTGCAGCAGTTCGGCGACGGTGCGCTCGACTTCAGCGGCGAGTGGAGCGCCGGCCTCCAGCTCGCCGTCCCGCTCTGGACCGGCGGCGCGACCGCCAGCCGCGTGGCACGCGCCGAGGCGGCACGCGACGCGGCGCGCGCCGGCGTCGCCGAGCTCGAGCTGGCGGCACGCGCCGGCGTCGACCGGGCGGTGGCGGCGCTGGTCGAGGCCGAGGCGCAAGCCGCGGCGCTCGGGCGGGCCGCCGCGCGGCTGGCCGAGGTCGCGCGCGTCGAGCGGCTGCGGCTCGAGGTCGGCGCCGGCACGCAGGTCGACTACCTGGACGCCGAGGCGGCGCTCGCCGCGGCGCGCGCCGACTGGACCGCGGCCCGGACGGGCGCGATCGTCGCCCGCGTCGAGCTGGCGCGCGTCACCGGCGAGCTCGATGTCGATTGGATCCGCCAGACCTTGGAGGAGCAGCCATGAGCCCGAAGCGCATCGTCCCCCCCGTTCTGCTGCTCGCCCTCGGCGGCTTCCTCGTCTGGCGCTTCCTGCTCGCGCCGTCGCCCGCGGCGGACGGCCTCGCCGCCTCGGGCACGGTCGAAGCGACCGAGGCCCGGCTCGGCTTCGAAGCCGCCGGCAGGCTCGTCGCGCTCGCCGCGCGCGAAGGGGATCGGGTGGTGGCCGGGCAGGAGCTCGCGCGGCTCGACGAGGTCGAGCTCGCGGCGCGCCGGGCGCAGGCGGTGGCGCAGGTCGAGGGGGCGGGCGCGCGCCTCGCCGAGCTCGAGGCGGGCTTCCGCCCCGAGGAGGTGGCGCAAGCGGCGGCGGCGGCCGCCGCCGCCGCCGAGCGAGTCGCCGACGCCGAGCGCGACCTCGAGCGGACGCGCACCCTCTTCGAAGGCAAGGCGGTGGCGCGCGAAGCGCTCGACAAGGCCGCTCTCGCGCTCGAGCTCGCCCGCCGTCAGCGCGAGCAGACCGACGAGCAGCTGACCCTGGTGCGCCGCGGCGCCCGCGCGGAGCAGATCGCCGCGGCGCGCGCGCAGGTGGCCCAGGCCGAAGCGGCGGTGGCGACGCTCGACGCCTTGCTCGCCAAGACGCGGCTTCTCGCGCCCTTCGACGGCGTCGTGACCGTGCGGCACCGCGAGCCGGGAGAGATCGTCGCGCCCGGAGCGCCGGTGGTGACGCTGATGAACCCGGACGATCGTTGGGTGCGCATCTACGTGCCGGAGAACCGCCTCGGGCGGGTAGCGATCGGCCAGAGAGCGGCGATCGCCTCGGACACTTTCCCGGCCCGGCGTTACGAGGGGGAGGTCGCCTTCGTCGCGAGCGAGGCGGAGTTCACGCCGAAGAACGTGCAGACCACCGAGGAGCGGGTGCGCCTGGTCTACGCGGTCAAGGTCCGGATCACCGGCGATCCGGAGCTCGAGCTCAAGCCGGGGCTGCCGGCCGACGTCACGCTCGAGGAGGGACCGTGACCGAGCGGGGCGACGGGCTCGCTCCGGCCTCGATCGCGGTGCGCGGCCTCACTCGCCGCTTCGGCGCCACGGTGGCGGTCGATGGGCTCGACTTCGACGTTGCCGCCGGGGAGCTGTTCGGCCTGGTCGGACCGGACGGCGCGGGCAAGACGACGACGCTGCGCATGCTCGCCGGCGTGCTGCGGCCGAGTGGCGGCGACGCGCTTCTCGCCGGCGTCTCGGTGGCCGCCGACCCGGAGGGCGTCAAGCCCCACCTCGCCTACATGTCGCAGCGCTTCGGCCTCTACGCCGACCTCACCGTCGCCGAGAACCTCGCCTTCTACGCCGACCTCTACCGCGTGCCGCGAGCCGAACGCGCGGCGCGGCTCGAGCGGCTCTACGCCTTCTCGAACCTCGGCCCTTTCCGCGACCGGCTGGCCGGCCAGCTGTCCGGCGGCATGAAGCAGAAGCTCGGCCTCTCCTGTGCGCTCGTCCACGAGCCGCGGATCCTGCTGCTCGACGAGCCGACTTTCGGCGTCGACCCGGTCTCGCGCCGCGACCTCTGGCGGATCGTCCACGAGATGGTCGGCCGCGGCGTCACCGCGGTGGTTTCGACCGCCTATCTCGACGAGGCCGAGCGTTTCGATCGGGTCGGGCTGCTCCACGAGGGGCGCCGGCTGGCGCTGGCCACGCCCGCCGAGCTCGCCGCCGCCTATCCGGGCGAGCTGCTCGAGGTGCGCCTCGACGGCGCTCGCGCGGCGCTCGCACGGGTGGCGGCGCTGCCCGGCGTCCAGGACGCGCAGCTCTTCGGCGACCGCCTGCGCGTCCGCGTCGCCTCCGCCGACGCCGCACGCGAGCCGCTGCTCGCGGCGCTCGCGGCGGCCGGCCACCGCGACGCCGACGCCCGGCCGGTCACGCCGGGGCTCGAGGACGTCTTCCTCGCCCGCATCCGCGCCGCGCGCGGGGAGGCGGCGTGACCCTCGCCCGGCCGGCGCGCGAACGCGCGGGCCCGGCCGTCGAGGTCGAGCAGTTGACCCGCCGCTTCGGCGACTTCGTCGCGGTCGACCGGGTGAGCTTCGCGGTGGCGCCCGGCGAGGTCTTCGGCTTCCTGGGCCCCAACGGCGCGGGCAAGACGACGACGATCAAGATGCTCAACGGCCTGCTCGCCCCGAGCTCGGGGCGGGGGCGGGTCGCCGGCCTCGACGTGGCGCGCGAGCGGCGGGCGATTCGCCGCTCGATCGGCTACATGTCGCAGCTCTTCTCGCTCTACGGCGACCTGACCGTCGAGGAGAACATCGCCTTCTTCTCCGGCCTCTACGGCGTCGCGCGCGAGCGTCGCGCGGCGCGCCGCGACTGGGTGCTCGAAATGGCCGGGCTCGGCGACGAGCGCGGCCGTCTCACGGCCGAGCTCTCGCTCGGCTGGAAGCAGCGGCTGGCGCTCGGCTGCGCGGTGCTGCACGAGCCGCCGATCCTCTTCCTCGACGAGCCGACCTCCGGCGTCGACCCGATCTCGCGTCGCCGGTTCTGGGACCTGATCTACCAGCTCGCCGGCGGCGGCACCACGGTCTTCGTCTCGACCCACTACATGGAGGAGGCCGAGGCCTGCGACCGGCTGGCCCTGATGAACCGCGGCCGGCTGATCGCGCTCGATTCGCCGGCGCGCTTGCGCGCCGGGCTCGCCGAGCCGCTCTTCGAGCTCGCCACGCACGACGCCATCGGCGCGCTCGCGGCCCTCGATGGCGCACCCGAAGTCGTGCGCGCCGGCCTGTTCGGCCGTCACCTGCACCTCACCCTGGCGGACCGCGAAGGGGCCGCGGCCGCGGTCCGCTCGCGTCTCGACGCGCGCGGCGTCGCCGTCGGCGGCCTGCGCGAGATCGCGCCCTCGCTCGAGGACGTCTTCGTCGCCCTGGTCGAGGCGACCGGCGGCGCCCAGGTGGATTGACCCGTGGCCGCGCTCGATTTCGTCCGGCTCGCCGCGATCGCCCGCAAGGAGGCGCTCCAGCTGCGCCGCGACCGGCGCAGCCTCCTGCTCGCCTTCGCCCTGCCCCTGCTGCTGCTGGTGCTCTTCGGCTACGCCATCTCGCTCGACGTCACCGACATCGAGCTGGCGGTGATCGACCAGGACCGCAGCGCCGCGAGCCGCGAGCTGGTCGAGACCTTCGAGGCCTCGGGCTACTTCAGCGTGGTGGCGCGCCCGCCCGACGCCACCGCGCTCGAGGACCTGTTCGCTCGCAAGCGGGCGCTCGCCGCCCTCGTCGTGCCCCCTGGGTTCGCCGCCGACCTGGGCGCCGGCCGTACGGCCCCGGTGCAGCTGGTGCTCGACGGCAGCGACGCCAACACGGCGACCATCGCCCAGGGCTATGCCGAGGCGGTGGCCCGCGACTTCGGCGCCACCGTTCGCCTCGCCGGACGGGAGATGGCCCTGCCGCTCGTCGCCGAGTCGCGCGTTTGGTTCAACGAGGAGCTGTCGAGCCGGAACATGATCGTGCCGGGGTTGATCGCGGTGATCATGATGATCATCGCGGCGCTGCTGACCTCGCTCACGGTCGCCCGCGAGTGGGAGCGCGGCACGATGGAGCAGCTCGCCGCGACGCCGGTCACCCGGCTCGAGGTGGTGCTCGGCAAGCTGCTGCCCTATCTCGGGATCGGCCTGTTCGACGTCGCGCTTTCGGCGCTGCTCGGGGTCTACCTCTTCGGCGTTCCCTTCCGCGGCAGCGTCTGGCTGCTCGCCGGCCTCTCGCTCCAGTTCCTCACCGGCGCGCTCGGGCTCGGGCTCTTCATCTCGGCGGTGGCGCGCTCGCAGGTGCTCGCCACCCAGATCGCCATGGTCGCCACCTTCCTGCCCGCCTTCCTGCTCTCGGGCTTCATGTTCGCCATCGACGTCATGCCGCGGCCGCTGCAGCTGGTGACCCTGATCGTGCCGGCGCGCTATTTCCTGGTGGTCACCCGCGGCATCTTTCTCAAGGGCGTCGGGCCCGAGGTGCTGGCGGTGCAGGCGGTCCTGATGATCCTCTTCGCCCTGGTCGGTCTCACGCTCGCGGTCCGGAGCTTCGAGAAGGAGCTGACCTGATGCGCGAGCGGCTCAGCCGAGTGCGCGAGATGGTGGTCAAGGAGTTCCGCCAGCTCTTCCGGGATCCGCGCATGGCGCGCATCTTGTTCGTGGCGCCGCTGCTGCAGCTGGTGGTCTTCGGCTACGCGGTGTCGACCGAGGTGCGCGGCGCGCGCCTCTTCGTCGTCGACCAGGACGGCTCGCGCGCCGCGCGCGAGCTGGTCGAGGACTTCACCTCCGGCGGCTACTTCTCCGTGGTCGGCAGGTCCGACCGCCCGGCCGAGCTCGTGCGGGTGCTCGAGCGGGGGGACGCCCTGACCGGGCTGGTGATCCCGGCGGGCTACCAGGCGGACCTCGCCGCCGGCCGGGCGCGGGTGCAGCTGCTCTACGACGGCACCGACTCGAACACGGCGACCGTCGCCAAGGGCTACGCTGAGCGGATCGTCGCCGGCCGGGCGGCCGAGCTGGCCGGCCTGGCCGAAGCCACGGCGCTCGAGCTGCGCGTGCGCGCCTGGTTCAATCCCGACCTCGACAGCCGCAACTACAACGTGCCGGCGGTGATCGGCGCGCTGCTGCTGCTCATCTGCATGCTCTTGACTTCCCTCGCGGTGGTGCGCGAGCGCGAGATCGGCACGCTCGATCAGCTGGTCGTCTCGCCGCTCGAGCCGCTCGAGCTGGTGCTCGGCAAGACGATCCCCTTCGCCCTGATCAGCCTGGTCGATCTGGTCCTGATCTCCGCCGTCGCGCTGCTCTGGTTCGACGTGCCCTTCCGCGGGAGCCCCTGGCTGCTGCTCGGCGCCACCCTCCTGTTCGTCTTCTGCGCCCTGGGAATCGGGCTGGCGATTTCGACGATCTCGCGGACTCAGCAGGAGGCCTTCCTCTCGGCATTCCTGGTCTTCATGCCGACCATGCTGCTGTCGGGCTTCATGTTCCCGGTCTCGAGCATGCCGCCGCTCTTCCGCTGGTTGACGCTCGCCAACCCCCTGCGCCACTTCCTCGAGATCGTGCGCGGCGTCTTCCTGCAGGGGGTCACGGCGGCCGACGTCGCGCCGCAGCTCGGCGCCCTGGCGCTGATCGCGACGCTGCTGCTCGGCGCTGCGGTGCGCCGCTTCGCGCGCGGCGACTGAAGAGGTTAGCCGGCGGCCGGGCCGGGAGGAGCGGCCGCCGCCAGCGGCTCGAGCACCGTCACCAGCTCGAGCATCTGCTGGAGACGGCGGCGGGCGCTCTCGGCATCCCCCGGAGGGTAGCGCAACGCCACGACCAGCAGCCGCTCGGGGTCGGCGGGGTGGACCAGCAGCACGCGACGCTCTTCGGTCGCGCCGTCGTCGACCGCGGCGCGCGCGGTGTAGGCGGGGCCGAGCGGGGTGACCAGCTCGTTGGCGCCGAAGAAGCGCCCGCCGGCCTCCTCGGCGGCGGCGCCGAAGGCCTTCGCCTCCTCGACCAGGTTGATGCCGGCGGCGTTGCGCGCCTCGACGCGCACCTCGATCCGCCCCTCGCCCGCGGGATCGGCCGCGACGAGCTCGAGGCTCGCCCCGTCGTTGCGCGCCACCGCGACCCCCGCCGGCAGCTCGGTGAAGACCACCCCGAGCGCGGCGTTCTCCACCCGCGCCGGCGGCGCGGCGGAGCGCGCCGTCTCGCGCTGGCAGGCGGAGGCGGCGACGAGCAGAAGGGGAGCGAGAGCGAGCGAGGAGAGGGTCTTCGGCATCGGAGTCCTCCGCGGAGTCGGCGCGGCCAGCTTATCGCGCGGCTCGCGCGCGCCGGCCGGACGAGGGAGGGGCCCGCGGCCTCACGGCCACGGGCCCCCGGGGTCCGTCTCGGCGGGCCGTCAGGTGACTACGGCGTGCAGGCGGTCACCGTCACGTCGTCCAGGAACCAGCCGTCGTCGGTGGTCGAGCAGTCGGTGATCGTCGTGAAGGCTACGTGCACCGTCTGGCCGGCGCAGCCGCCGGAGCCGCCGGTCGCGGCGTCGCAGGCGGCGTCGAGATCGACGGTCACCTGCGTGAAGCTGGTCGAGTTGCCGGTCCAGACCGCGGCGCCCGCCGCGCCCGAGGGGGCGCAGGAAGCCGCGATCGTGCCGTTGTAGGCCGTGCCGCCGGTGATCGCCGAAGCCGGCACGTAGACGTAGTTGCTGCCGTCGACCGAGACGGCGAGCGTGCCGCCGTCGTAGCCCGACTCGAAGCGCCGCCGGTGCCAGAAGCTGAGCGTCGCCTCGGAGGAGCCCGCCGGGACGCTGATCGCGGTCGGCTTGGCGTAGGCGAAGTGGCCGTTGCCGTAGTTCGCCGTGCAGGTCGAGCCGCCGTAGCGGAAGATCCGGCTGCCGCTCTTCGCGGTGCAGGTCTGGACCCCCCGCCAGCTCACGGTCGAGCCGCCCGACAGGAAGGTGCCCTTGCTCCAGTTCGACATCCCCGACGCCGAGTCGAAGTTGTTCGAGTAGAGCGTCGAGGTGGTGCAGCCGCCGCCCGGGCAGGCCGAGGTGGTGGCCGAGGCCTGCGCTGAGTTCCCCGAGTCGCAGCTGCCGTTCGACGAGCGCACGACGTAGTGGTAGCTGGTGTTGCAGGAGAGCCCGCTGTCGGAGAACGAGGTGCCGGTCACCGTGCCGACCTGAGTGTAGGGTCCGCCGCTCGTGGTGCCGCGGAATACCTTGTAAGAGGTCGCGCCGGAAGCCGCGCTCCAGGAAACCGAGGCCGTCGACTGCCCGGTTCCGATAGCTGAGACGCCCGTGGGCGCCGCCGGCGGCACGCAGGCCGCCGAGTAGGAGCCGACGAGCGAGACGCCCGAGTAGGTCGAGTAGGCGCGCAGCATCACGTGCCAGGTCCCGGCCGAAGGCGACGGGAAGCTGCAGGTCTCGTTGTTGCCGTTGAGGTAGGGGCGGCAGTCGTAGGTCGACGTCGTGGGCGCGGCGCCGAAGCGGACGTAGAGATCCGCGTCGCCCGTACCGCCGGAGATCTGGAACGACAGGTTGGTCGCGCCCGAGGGCACGTTCATCGTCCAGAACTGCTGGTTCCCGGTCGAGCCCGAAAGGCCGGTGACCGGCACGCCGTTGTCGAGCACCGAGCCGGAACAGGCCTGCGTGGTCGCCGAGGCCTGCGCCGAGTTGCCCGACGAGCAGCTGCCGTTGGAGGCCTGGACGACGTAGTAGTAGGTCGTGTTGCAGGCGAGCCCGGAGTCGGCGAACGAGGTCGTCGCCGAGGTGCCGACCTGGGAGTACGGTCCGCCGCTGGTCGTCGACCGGAGGATCGTGTAGGAGGTCGCGCCCGCGGCGGCGCTCCAGGAGACGTTGGCCGCCGTCTGCGACGAGGCGGAGGCGGAGACCCCCGTGGGCGCCGCCGGCGGCGTGCAGGAGCCGCCGCCCGTCGGGGTGACCGAGCGGCAGGTCGAGGGCGCCGAGGCCGCGGCCTCGTTGCCCGAGGGCTGCGCGACGACCTGGTAGTAGTAGGTGAAGCCGTTGGCCACCGCGCCGTCGTTGTACGAGCTGCCCGAGACGTCGTTGGCCACCTTGGTGAAGCCGGCGCTGCAGCCGGTCTCGTTGCGGTAGACGTCGTAGACGCCCGAGGAGCCGCTCCAGGAGAGCGACGTCGAGTTGTCGCCCGCTGTCACCGTGAGCGAGGGCGCCGCCGGCGGAGTCACCGCCGCGAAGGTGGTGTTCCAGCCGGCGTCGGTGGTGCAGGCGATGCCGTGGCGGTTGAACGCCGCGGCGATCGCGCCGCCGTGCGGCGTGCCGTCCGCCAGGTTGCCGTTGTCGTCGTCGACCGCGCGGAAGACGCGGAAGAGGCTGCCGGTGGCGCAGCCCGACGAGGTCCAGGTGGTCGTCGAGACGTTGCAGGTGAAGGCCGCCGTCGCGGTCGAGCGCGACAGGTACCAGAGCCGGTCGACGATCGCCCAGGCCGCGCCCGAGCCCGGATTGGGCATGTCCCGCTCGGCGAGATCCCAGAGCGCCTCGGAGGAGACGTAGGACTCGCAGTGCCCCTCGCGCTTCTTGCTGGTCTGGCTGCGGGCGATGGCGTCCTTGCCGCAAGGGCCGACGTAGTTCGGGTTGTTCGCCGAGGGCTGCGGGCAGGTGGTCTGGGTGAAGTTGGCGACGGTCGACGGCGTGTTGCGCGTGTGCTTGGCCCAGTCGATGTCGCGCACGCCCGAGCAGCTCGTGCAGGAGTTGCCGTAGCCGCCGCAGTTCGAGCTGCCGAGGAAGCCGTTGCCGATGCAGGAATCGTGGGTGGCGAGCGCGGCGGTGAAGTCGCCGTAGGTCTCGCCGGTGCCGTTGTCGGGCGAGGAGCCCGAGCCGTCATTCGAGTCGAAGCCGTGGCCGTACTCGTGCAGCGAGACGCCCGGCAGCTCGCCGGTGTTGGCGCAGCCGCCGCCCGAGCGGAAGAAGTTGACCGTCGAGCCGTTCCAGTAGGCGTTGCAGGTCTGGTTGAGGTTCGTGTTGGCGCGCAGCTGGGCGTTGATCCAGCTGTTCGACGGCAGCCAGCCGCGGGCGACCTCCTTGGCGCGGTTGAGCGCGTAGAACTGCGTGCGCGCCGCGTGGGTGTTGCCGGCGCCGCCGCTGCCCGGGGTGGTGCAGTCGGTGCCCGACGAGGAGCCCAGGGCGATCACGCCGTTGCCGTCGGCCGCCTTCGAGATCGAGCCGCAGCTGTCGACGATGCGCACGTACTGGCCGGTCAACGTGGTCGTGCCGCTGGTGCCTCCGAAGATGCCGGCCGAGTTGGTGTAGAGACCGGTGCCGTAGTTTGCGAAGGGCATCGGCAGCACGACCTCGGGCGACGGCCGGTCGCCCTGGTAGGTGCCGCCGGTCACCGAGCCGTACTCGTTGACGTCGAGGAAGTCGAGCAGCTCGCCGCTCTCGGCGTCGACCCGCGCGCGGAAGGTGCCGAGCTCGCCGGGACGCCGGAAGACGAACTGCCAGACGCCGGCCACGTCGCGGCCGCGGCCCGGCTCGTAGCCGGCGTCGAAGCGCGCGTCGAGGCGCGAGGCCGGCAGCAGGTGGTAGGAGCCGGCGTCGACCCAGACGTCGTCGGGGCGGAAGCCGCCGACGTGCTTCTCGACGGCCTCGCGCGCCAGGTTGGCCGGGACGCGGACCTGCGGCACCCGGGTGCCGGGCGCCGGCAGGTTCTCGCTGCCGACCGAGATCAGGTTGCCGTTGTTGACGGTGAAGACGACGTACGCGCCCTCGACCGGCAGGCCGCCCAGCAGGTAGTCGTAGACGACGAACCAGACGTGCGGCGCGGGACTGCCGGAGCGCGCGCCGTCGAGCGCCAGGCCCTCAGCGTCGATGCCGAACATCGGTGCGGCGACGCGCGCGAGCTCGCGCGCCATGGCGTCGAGCCGCGCCAGCGAGGGCTCGGGAGCGAGGCCGCCGGCCGCCGCCGCCTCGTCGGCGATCTGGTTGCCGGTGCCGGCGATCCAGGCGAGGCCGGAGCCCTCGAAGTACTCGAGGCGCCCGGTGCGCTCGTCGACGTAGCCGACCCAGGTGCCGCCGGACGTGCGCGCGAACTCCTGGAAGGCCAGGTCGGCCTCGAGGCCGAGGCTGGCGCGCGCTTCGTCGATGGCGACCGGGTCGGAGGTGGTGGTGAGCCGAGAGCTCTCGAAGCTCAGGGAGTGGAGGTCGCTGCCCCGCTCGAGCGCGACCTGGGCGCCGGCGCCGCTGGCGAGCAGCAGACCGGCGGCGGCTAGGCACAGTTTCCTGGCCGCCAGGCTCGTCCTTGCCTTCATCGTTCCTGCCTCCTCTGGGGAATGACGCGGATCGCTCCGCGGCGAAAGCAGGGCTGCGATTCGGGTCTCCCTCGGGGGCCGGGCCGCGCTCCTGGGACTTCGGAGAACGGGCGAGTGGGGCGGCCGGGCGGGCGGGAACGTGGCGAGCTGTCGGTAAGACGCCGGGGAGGCTAGGCGAGGTGACTGGGTGGTGTCAAGAGGGCCTGAGCTGGGACGAACCGGCCCTCCCGTGGGAAGAGAGGCCCCAGTAGACTCTCGCGCCATGAGGCCCGCCGGCACCAGGCGTGCGAAGCTCGCGGCGGGCGCCGTCGCGGTCGCTCTGGCGCTGGCCGCCGGATCCGCGCTCGCGGAGCGAGCGGCAGCGCCGGCGCGGCCGCCCAACGTCCTGCTCGTCACCCTCGACACGACCCGCGCCGACCGGATCGGCGCCTGGGGCCATGCCGGCGCGCGCACGCCGAATCTCGATGCGCTCGCGCGGCGCGGCATCCGCTTCGAGCGTTGCGACAGCGCGGCGCCGATCACGCTGCCGTCGCATGCCACGATCCTGACCGGGCTCTATCCGCCGCGCCACGGCGTGCGCGACAACGGCATCTTCGCGCTCGAGCCGCGCTTCGAGACGCTCGCCGAGCGGCTCGGGCGAGCGGGCTACGACAGCGCCGCGGTGGTCTCGGCGGTGGTCCTCGCCCGGCGCCACGGGCTCGATCAGGGATTCGGTCGCTACGACGACGACCTGGGCGCCGGCTACGCGCTCGGTACCGAGGTCGCCGAGCGCACGGCGGACGCCACGACCGACGCGGCGCTCGCCGCGCTCGACGGGCTCGCCGAGCCCTTCCTGCTCTGGGTCCACTACTTCGACCCGCACGAGGAGTATCGGCCGCCGCCGCGCTTGGCCGCCGGCGGGAGCGCCGACCGGCTCTACGACGGCGAGATCGCCTTCGTCGACGAGCAGCTCGGCCGCCTCCTGGCGGCCCTGCCCGAGGAGACGGTGGTCGCGGTGGTCGGCGACCATGGCGAGATGCTCGGCGAGCATGGCGAGACCTCGCACGGCCTGCTGCTCTTCGAGGGGGCCCGGCGGGTGCCGCTGATGCTCGCCGGCCCCGGGGTCCCGCACGGCGCCGTCGATTCCTGCCTGGCGCGTACCGCCGACCTCTTCCCGACGCTGCTTGCCCTCGCCGGCGCCGAGATTCCGCCCGGGCTCGACGGCGAGGCGCTGCTGCCGGTCGCCAGCGGCAGCCGCTGCGGCCGCCTGGCCTACAGCGAGAGCTTCCTCCCCTTCTTCGCCTACAAGTGGTACCCGCTGCGCGCGCTCTCGGACGGCGCCGCGCTCTACCTGCACGCGCCACGACCCAGCCTCTTCCGGCTCGACGGCGCGGCCGGGGAATCGGAGGACTTCGCGCCGTCCGAGCCGGCGTTGGTCCGCTTGTGGGCCGGGCGGCTCGAGCGGCTGCTCGCGGCGGCGGGAGAGCGGCTCGACCAGGGGGTCGCGCCTCGGGACACCCTCTCGGAGGAGCAGCGGCGGCAGCTCGCGAGCCTCGGCTATCTCGGCGGGGTCGCCGGCGGCGCGGTGAGCGCCGAGCTGCCCGACCCGCGCGAGCGGGTCGAGATCGCCCGGCGGCTGCACGCCGCGGCGGCAGGGGTGCAACAGGGGCGCTGCCCCGAGGTGTTGCGCGAGCTCGAGCGGCTGGTCGCCGAGGACCCGCGCAACTTCCCGGCGCTCGCGCTCGCGGGCCAGTGCCTGCGCGACGCCGACCGTCCGGCCGACGCGCTCGCGCTCTTCGAGCGCGCCGCGCGCGAGAACCCGCGCTCCGCCGTGCCGGTGGTCAACGTCGCCTCGAGCCTGCTCGCGCTCGGCCGGCGCGACGAGGCGGAGCGCGAATACCGCCACGCCCTCGCGCTCGATCCGTCACAGGCGGAGGCCGCGGCACGCTTGGCGCGCCTGCTGCGCGAGAGCGGGCGCGGGGGCGAGGCGGTCGGCGTGCTCGACGGCGCGATCGACGCCGGCGCCCGGGCGGCGGAGGTCTTCGCCGAGCGCGGGGTGGCGCGGGCCGAGCGGGGCGCGCTCGACCCCGCGCTCGACGACTTCCGCGAGGCGGCACGGCGGGCGCCGACCGACCCGGAGCCGCTCGAGAACGCGGCGCGCGCGGCCTTCGCGCTCGGCCGCGCCCGCGAGGCGGCGATCTTCTACGAGACCCTGCTGCGTCTCGCTCCAGAGCGCGGCGACCTCTGGAAGACGCTCGGCGCGGTCTACCTCGAGGCGCTCGACGACGGCGCCGGCGCCGCGCGCGCCTTCCGTGAGGCGCTGCGGCTCGAGCGCGATCCGGGCGAGCGCGCCCGGCTCGAGGCGCTGCTCGGCGCGCTCGGCGGCTGAGGCCTCAGCGCGCCGCCCGACGCCGCCAGGCGGCCGCCGCGAGAGCGAGCGCCAGAGCGAGCGTGAGAGCGGAGATCGTCAGGCCGACGTCGAAGGCCCGCGGCCGGTAGCGCAGCAGGACCTCCCGCTCGCCCGCCGGGACCCGAATCGCGAGGAAGGCGTGGTTGGCGAAGCCGGTCGGCAGCGGCTCGCCGTCGAGCATCGCCCGCCAGCCGGGCCAGGCGGCGACCGCGACGGTGACCCACGCGTCGCGCGCGAGGCGGGTCCGGATCCGGTAGCCGAGCCCCGTGCGGCGGGTCTCGGCCTCGCCGGGGCCGTTGGCGCGCGTCACCGGCGGCGAGGGGGCGCCCGGCCAGCCCGGCTCGATCCAGGCGCGTTGGCCGAAGCGGCGGGCGCCGGCGAGCTCGGCCGCCAGTTCGTGCCGATCGCGGCCGATGCGCACGCTGGGCGGCACGAAGGCACGCGGCAGGGCGCGGCCGTTCTCGACCAGCCGCGCGCCGTGCGCGGCGGCGACCTCTCGCCAGCGCGGCGGCAGCGCCGCGTCCTGCGGGACCAGGGCGAAGCGGACGTTGAGGAAATCGAGGAAGGGGGGCTCGAGCGAGTCGAGCAGGAGGCGCGAGATGTCGTGGGGTCGGCCGAGCAGGCGGCGAGTCTCGATCAGGCGGCGCAGGGTAAAGGCGTTGTCGCCGCGCGCGTCCTCGAGCTCCCAGAGCGCCGCCGAGTTGGGCAGCAGCGCGCTGCCGAGGCCGACGATCCGATAAGGCTCGGCGTCGTCCGGCAGCGCGGAGAGCGGCGCGACCTCGGGGTAGAAGAACTCCCGGCCGACGGCCGCCTGGAAAGAATCAGCCTCCCCCACGCGCTGCAGGGCGAGCAACGCGAGGAGCGCCGCGCCCCAGAGGCGGGGACGCGCGGCCGCCGCGACGAGGGCGGCCAGAGCGAGCGGCGGCGCCAGCGCCCAGGCCGACCGCCGCGCGAGGAAGCCGGCGCCCAGCCCGCTCGCCCGCATCTCCGGCCACCAGAGCGCGATCGCCAGCGCGGTCGCGCCCACCACCGCGAGCGCCGCGATCAGGATCCGGCGCCTCGCGCGGGCGCGTTCTTCGGGCGGCGACTCGAGCCAGGAGTCGACGCCGTAGGCGGTGAGGAAGGCGAGCGCGAGCGGCGTCAGGAAGACCAGGCGCTCGTTGAGCGAGATCGAGAAGAGCGGCAGCCGGTCGAGCCAGCCGAGCAGGGGGGGCACGCCGGCCCCGGCGGCGGCGCCGAAGAGGGCGAGCGCCGCGAGCAGGAGACGGTGCGGGCGCCCGCGGGCGAGCAAGCCGACCAGCGCCGGCACCAGCAGCAGCGAGCCGGCGTAGCCGCTCGATGGGATCCAGAGAAACTCGTCGACCCGGGCGAGCTCGAGGCCGGGCACGCCGTGGACGAACGGGACGAGATCCGTGCGCAGCAGCCGGACCGCCTCGCCGAGCGGTCGGTCGGGCGAGGCGTCGCGGAAGTGGACGGCGCGCAGGTAGTGCTCGGTGGTGTGCGGGATCGCCTCGGCGAACGGCAGCAGGAAGAAGGCGGTGAGGCCGAGCGCGAGGGCGCCGGCCGCGAGGGCGAGGCCGGCGGTCCGCAGGCGCTCGCGCCCGCCGGCGAGCCGGAGCTCCGCGAGCCCCCAGATCGCGCCGACCGCGGCCGAGTGCAGCATCGACTCGGGGTGGCCGGTGAGCAGGACGAGCGTGAGAACCGCGGCGAGCAGGAGGAGCGCCGGCAGCCCGGGCGCGCGCCGCAGCCGGCCGACGGCGAAGAGCAGCGCCGGCAGCAGAGCCACCGTCTGCGCGAGCGGCCAGAGCAGCCAGAACAGGAGAAAGCTCGACAGCGTCCAGCCGGCCGCGCCGACGAGCGCCGCGAGCTCCCGGCAGCCGAGGCCGCGCAGCGCCAGGAAGGCGCCGAGCGCCGCCGAGAAGAGCGTCCAGGCGGCGGCGAAGGCGAAGCCGTCCTCGAGCGGCAGGAGGAGCGCGAGCAGGTTCGCGGGGAAATAGGGGGCGGGCTGCGCGCTCCCGGCGAGCGGGTCGCCGCACTGGACGAAGGGGTTCCAGAGCGGCCACTCGCCGAGCGCGAAGGCGTGCCGCACCGCCTTGCGCCAGGGCACCATCTGGGTGTGGATGTCCGAGAGGATGCCCGGCGAGAGCGAGCCGGGACGCTCGCTCTCCGGCAGGCCGGCGAGCGGCAGGAAGCTGTACGTGGCGTCGATCGGGGCGAGCACCCGGCCGGAGACGAGCGCCGGACCGGGCAGGGCGAGCGCGAGCGCCAGCAGCGCCGCCCGCGCTCTCCAGGAGATGCCGCCGACCAGGCGGGCGGCGAGCGCCGTCAGCGCCAGCGCGCTCGCGAGGAAGAGGGCGATGGCCATGGCGCTCCCGGTCGCCGCGGCGCCGCCGCCCGCTTCAGCGCTCGTGCGGCTCGGCGCGCGGCGCCGCGGCAGGCGCGGCGCTCCCGTGCGAGCGGATCTTGCCGGCGTCGAGCTCGCGGTCGACGAGCTGCGCGGCGATGCCGAGGAAGTCGAACTCGGTGATGATGCCGACCAGCCGCCCCTCCTTGACCACCGGCAGGCTGCCGACGCGGTGCTTGCGCATCAGCTGGATCGCCTCGCCGATCGAGGTCTCGGGAGCGGCGGTCACCGGGTCGGGGGTCATCACCTCGCGCGCCGCGATCGGACGCGCGCCGAGCTCGTGGAAGCGCTCGGCGATCAGCCGGATCAGCGAGCGCTGCGAGACCAGGCCGAGCAGCCGGTGCTCGTTGTCCTCGACCGGCACGTGGCGGATGTGCTTCCACTGCATCAGGTGGGCGACCAGCTCGATCGCCTCGTCGGGGCCGACCGTGGCGAGGTCGGTCGACATGAACTGCTCGACCCGCGCGTAGTGCTGCTCCCAGCCGCCGGCGCTGGCGATGCCGGCGAGCGGCCACTCGTGCCCCGGCCGGCCGGTCCGCTGGTTGGTGACGATCGCCGCGGCGAGCGCGGCCAGCCGCTCGCCGCGGCTCCCCTGGTCGCGCATCGCGGCGAAGGACTCCAGCTGCCACTGGGCGCCGGTGCGCTTGGTGCGCACGCGCTCCTCGATCACCCCGAGGTAGCGGCCTATGTCTTCGGGGGCGATCTCCTTCTGCTCGAGCCCCTCGCGCGCGATCGGCAGCAGCTCCTTCAGGATCAGCTCGTCGGCGGGCACGTGCTGGTGGCCGGGCCAGCCGAACTGGGCGCGCAAGCCGAGCCGCGCGGCCGAGACGAAGTTGTCGAGCGCGGTGTCGAAGTCCATCACCCGCCGCACGTCCGGGTAGACCCGGGAGAGCCCCGACAGCAGGCCGAACCAGAAGGCGGCGTTGGCGACCTCGTCGAGCAGGGTCGGGCCCGCGGGCAGGATGCGGTTCTCGATGCGCAGGTGCGGCTTGCCGGCGAGGATGCCGTAGCAGGGGCGAGTCCAGCGGTAGATCGTGCCGTTGTGCAGGCGCAGCGCCTTGAGCTCGGGAGCGCGGCCCGCGGCCAGCGCGGCGAAAGGGTCCTCGTCGATCTCGGCCGAGAGCAGCACGCGGAAGCGCGCGATGTCCTCGGCGAAGATCTCGAGCACGCTCTCGTCGACCCAGCGCCGGCCGAAGGAGACCCGCGGCGCCTGCTCGCGCAGGTGGACGCCGGGCGCGCGGTGGTCGACGGACTGCTGGAAGAGGGCGATGCGCGTCTCGCGCCAGAGCCGGCGGCCGAAGAGCATCGGCGAGTTGGCAGCGGCGGCGAGCACCGGCGCGGCGACCGCCTGGGTCAGGTTGTAGAGCGGCGCGAACTCCTCGGGGCCGACCTGGTAGTGGACCTGGAAGCTGGTATTGCACGACTCGACCATCACCGAGTCGTGGCGGACCAGCAGCTCGTCGGTCCCCTTGAGATAGAACTCCCAGTCCTTGCCGCGCAGCCGGCGCATCGCCTCGTTGAGCGCGAAGTAGCGCGGCTTCGGGGTCATGTTCTCGAGCCCCAGGTCGGAGATGTCCAGCGTCGGCAGGATGCCGACCATGACGAGGTCGGCGCCGAGACCCGCGACCGCCGCGCGCGCCCGCTCGAGCAGCTCGGCGAGCTGGCGCTCCATCTCGGCCAGGCAGGAGCCGCCGAAGTCGAGCGGGTCGGTGTTGTACTCGAGGTTGAAGCGGGCCACCTCGGTGGTGAAGTGCGGGTCGTCGATCGCCGCGAGCGCCTCCATGGCGAGCGGCGCGGCGCGCATCTGCTGGTCGACCAGGAAGAGCTCCTGCTCGGCGCCGATCCGGCGCACGCCGGTCTCGATCGCCCCGGTGGCGAGCATCCGCTCGAGCGCCCGCAGGTCGGCGAGCAGCTTCTGCGTGAAGGTGCGCAGGTTCTGGGAGTCGAGCTCCTTGACGTCGTGGGTCCCCATGCCGTCCCCTTCCGCGGGATGCCGCGCGCAAGTGTAGCCGTGGCTTGGAATTGCGGCAAACGTTCGCGGCCGGTGCCGTCGGCGACACCGGGGGCCGCGCCGAGCTTCGCCGCTTGCGGGGAACCCCATGGTGATCGGAGCGAGTCGGGGCATGGGGACCCCCCACCGTCGGCGCGTCGAACCTCGGCGCGGCCCCCGGCCTCGGCGCCCAGGCTCGGGCGGCTGGGCTGGCGGCTGGCTCGCTTCTCGTCAGTCGACGAGCGGGGCGATCTGGGGGTGGGTGATGCGGCCGTCGCGGCAGAGGCAGGTGCCGTCGACGACTTCGTCCCCCTCGGGGAGCTTGAGCTCGCCTTCCTTGGTCGTCACGAGCTTGAGCAGGGTCTGGAGGTTCCTCGCGTAGAGCAGGCTCGCGTCCTGCGGCACGCTCGCCGGCAGGTTCGAGGGGCCGAGGATCAGCACGCCCCGGTGGACGACCTCCTCGTCCGCCTTGGTCAGCTCGCAGTTGCCCCCCTGGGCTGCGGCGATGTCGACCACGACGCCGCCCGGTTTCATCCCCTCGACCATCTCGCGGGTCAGCAGCACCGGCGCCTTCTTGCCGGGGACCTGGGCGGTGGTGATGACGACGTCGGCCACCTGGATGCGGGCGGTCAGGATCTCTCGCTGCTTGGCGAGGAACTCGGGGGTGAGCTCCTTGGCGTAGCCGCCCGCGCCCTCGCCGCTGCCGAGCTCGGGCAGGTCGATGAAGCGGCCGCCGAGCGACTCGACCTGCTCCTTGACCGCCGGGCGGACGTCGGAGACCTCGACCACGGCGCCCAGCCGCTTGGCGGTGGCGAGCGCCATCAGGCCGGCCACGCCGGCGCCCAGGACGACGACGCGCGAGGGCTGGATCGTGCCGGCCGCGGTCATCAGCAGCGGGAAGTACTTACCCAGGCGGGAGGCGGCGAGCAGCACCGCCTTGTAGCCGGCGATCGAAGCCTGCGAGGAGAGGACGTCGATCGCCTGGGCGCGGGTGGTGCGCGGCACCAGCTCCATGGCGAAGGCGGTGACTCCCTGGGCGGCGATCAGCTTGGCGAGCGCGACGTTGCGGTAGGGGTCGAGCAGCGCGAAGAGCAGGGCGCCGTGCTTCATGCGGCCGACCTCGTCGGCGCGCGGCGCCTGCACCCGGAACACGGCGTCGGCGCTCGCCCAGGCGGCGCGCGGCTCGGTGACGATCTGGGCTCCCACGGCGGCGTAGGCGTCGTCGGGGAAGCCGGCGGCGTCGCCGGCGCCGGACTCGACCTGGACGGCGAGCTTGGCGCCGACGAGGCGCTTGACGGTCTCGGGAACGGCGGCGACGCGGCGCTCGCCGGGTGCGGTCTCCTTCGGAACGAAGATGGTCGGCATCTCTGCTGGCTCCCTCCGGGTCGAGGCCCGCGGCATCGTAGCCTCCGCCCCGCGCCCATTCAAGCGCGCCGGGCCGGGGCTGCGACCCACCCCCGCGGGCGGCGCGAGCGCCGCTCAGCGGGCCCGGTGCTCCGGGCGGGCGAGGTCGAGGACGGTCTTGACCGGCGCGAACGTCGCGCCGGGGACTTCGACGAACAGCGTGTTCCAGCCGGCCATGGCGCCGTTCCAGAGCCCCGGACGCTCGAGCACCGTGAGCTCGCGCCCCCCCTCGCTCTTGACCGCGACGAACCAGCTGTCCGGGTCGACGAAGTGCTCGAGCGGATGGGGGCGCCCTTTGCGGTCGCGCAACGCGATCGCGAGGTCGACCGGGTTGAAGTGGGTCGACGAGCGCCAGATCGCCTGCTGCGCGACGTCGCCGCCATCGACCTGCGCCGCCTCGACGATCTGGGGTGCCCCGGCGCCGTCGGCGGCCAGCGTCCAGAAGGGTCCGCCGCCCGGCTCCCCTCCGGCCGGCACGACGCCGCAGACGCGCAGCGGCCGCGCGAGGGCGTCGGCCAGGTGGTCGGCGAGGACGCCGTCGGGCAGCGACGCCGGGTCGCCCGCGGGCGCGCGGCCGAAGGTCGCGCCCACCCAGGCGACGGCTTCCAGCAATCCGCCGCGATCGAGCGCCGCCGCTTCGAGCCGCTCGCCGAGCCCAGCGAGACGGCGCTCGAG
>WYBK01000258.1 GCA_011525905.1 Acidobacteriota bacterium | reverse complement strand
GGCCGGCAGCTGGCGGTCTCCGGCACCGCGCCGATCGCGCCCGGCGGCGGCGTCGCCGCGCCCGGCAGCGTGCTCGGACAGACCCGTCGCTGTCTGGAGATCATCGCCGCCGCGATCGCCGAGGCGGGTCTGACGCTCGACAGCGTCCTGCGCACCCGCGTCTACCTGACCGACATCTCGCGCTGGCGCGAGGCGGCGCGTGCCCATGGCGAGCTGTTCGGCGCCATCCGGCCCGCCTGCACCTTCGTCGAGGTCAAGGGGCTGATCGACCCCGCCTGGCTGGTCGAGATCGAGGCGGACTGCGTCGCCGAGGACGAGGGCTAGCGGGTCGCGATGCGCTGGCTCCTCTGGGGTTTCGCGATCGCCGCGGCGCTCGTCGCGCTCGACCGGCTGCTGCTCGCCGCCGAGCGGCTGGGGTGGCTCTACTACCGCAAGGAGCGGGCGCGCCCCGGCGGCGTCGGCAACGCGCTGCTCGCGGCGCACGCGCTGGTCGAGCCGCAGATGCGCGCCTTCGTCGAGCAGCGCGCCGAGCGCCCGGCCGAGAGGGAGGCCGCCGGCGACCCGCCGCTGCCCGGCGCGGAGGCCGAGGACGGGCGGCGACGGGGTGCGCCCGACGGGCGCACGGCGGACTGAAGGAGCGCGCCGCCGTGGAGTCGATCGTCGAGTTCATCCTCGAGCTCGAGAAGCTCAAGGGGGTGACGCGCAAGGTGCGGCCGCTCGGCCTCGAGCGTTACGAGAACTCCGCCGAGCACAGCTGGCAGCTGGCGCTGCTCGCCGTCTCGCTCGCCGACCACGCCGAGCCGGGGCTCGATCTCGACCGGGTGGTCGGCATGCTGCTGGTGCACGACATCGGCGAGATCGACGCGGGCGACGTCATGGTCTTCACCGAGGGGGGCTGGGCGGAGCGGCAGGCGGCCGAGCGCGCGGCGGTCGAGCGGATCTTCGGCCTGCTGCCGGGCGGCCAGGGCGCGGCCTTCCTCGCGCTCTGGGAGGAGTTCGAGGCGGGGGAGAGCCCCGAGGCGCGCTTCGCCCGCGCCGTCGACCGGGCGATGCCGGTGCTGCTCAACCTCGCCAACGACGGCCAGAGCTGGCGAGAGAACGGCATCAGCTACGAGCGGGTCGTCGCCCGGGTGGCGGCACCGATCCGCGAGGGATGCCCGGCGCTCTGGGACTACCTCGAGCGGCGGCTCGGCGAGGCGCGCGACCGCGGCTGGTTCGGCGCCGGCTGAAGGAGCGGGCGAGGTGTCGCCGCTGCGCATCGGCGTCCTGGCGGCGGCGCTCGCGCGCGGACCGCGCGGGGCTTTCACCGCCCGCGGGCCGGGTCGTATCCTCGGCGCAGAGGTCGGCCGGGAGGGGGGTTCGAGATGGCGAGAGGAGGGCGAGGCGCGACGGGGCCGGCTGGCGGTGCGACGTCGCGCGGGGCCCCTTTTCTCGCGGCGCTGCTCGACGCCGACCTCTGGTTCCTGGCGCTGCCCGATCTGCCGGTGCTGCCGGCGGGCGCCGGCGCCGCCAGCCGGCACCAGCTCGACCGCGCGGTCGAGGCCGACCTCGCCGAACGCGAGCGATTCCTCCCCTGGAGCTACCCCGAGGCGAGCGGCGAGACGCTGCCGCTCTTCCGCCGCCGCGACCGCCTCGAGCGTTTCCTCGTGCTGCGCGAGCGGCGCTCGGGGCGCGCCGACCCGTTCGAGCTGCTCGAGTGCCGGGGCGCCCATCTCCTCCCCTTCCTGGCGGCGGCCGACCGGGTGGTGCTCGATCCGGGCAGCCGCCACGAGCGGCCGCTCGACGAGGCGGAGCGCGACCTGTTGCGCGCGGTGGTCGCCGGGCTCGAGGGCGAGGACGAGGCCCGCTCCGGGCCGCCATGAGCACCCTCGACCCGGCCGGCCTCGACCTGCTCGAGGAGGCGCTCGCCGTCCTGGACGAGGGATTCGCGCGCCTGCCCCGGCTCGAGCGCCGGAGCGAGCGCGAGCGCTGGCGCGCGGTGCTGCTCGAAGCGGCCGGCCGCCTGCGCGACAATTACCCCTACCATCACCCGCTCTACGTCGGGCAGATGCTGAAGCCGCCACACCCGGTGGCGCGCCTCGCCTACGCGCTCGCGATGTGGCTCAATCCGAACAACCACGCCCTCGACGGCGGGCGCGCCAGCTCGGCGATGGAGCGCGAGGCGGTCTCGGCGCTCGCCACGATGCTCGGCTTCGACGAGCACCTCGGGCACCTCGCCGGCGGGGGCACGATGGCCAACTTCGAGGCGCTCTGGGTGGCCCGCGAGCTCGAGCCCGGGCGGGCGATCGCGGCCTCCACCCAGGCGCACTACACCCATGCGCGGCTCTGCGCCGTGCTGGGCGTGCCCTTCGTCGCGCTCCCCGTCGACGCGCGCGGCCGGCTCGACGTCGCCGCGCTCGAATCGGCGCTCGCCGGCGGCGGCATCGGCACGGTGGTGGCGACTCTCGGCACCACCGCCGCCGGCGCGGTCGACCCGCTGCCGGAGATCCTCGAGCTCGCCCGGCGCCAGGGCGCGCGCGTCCACGTCGACGCCGCCTACGGCGGCTACTTCACGCTGGCGGAGAATCTGGAGAGCGAGGCGCGGGCGGCCTTCGACGCCATCGGCGGGGCGGACTCGGCGGTGGTCGATCCCCACAAGCACGGCCTGCAGCCCTACGGCTGCGGCTGCGTCCTCTTCCGCGACCCGGGCGTGGGGCGCATCTATCGCCACGACTCCCCCTACACCTACTTCTCCTCCCCCGAGCTCCACCTCGGAGAGATCTCGCTCGAGTGCTCGCGCGCCGGAGCGGCGGCGGTGGCGCTCTGGACCACGCAGCGGCTGCTGCCGCTCGAGCGCGGCGGTGAGCTGGCGCTTGGGCTCGAGGCGGGCCGCGAAGCGGCGCTCGCGCTCCACGCGGCGCTGGCCGCCGACCGGCGCTTCGCCCCGCTCGGGGCTCCCGAGCTCGACATCGTCGTCTGGGCGGTGCGCGCGCCCACGGCCTCGGAGTCCTCCGAGCTCGCCCGGCGGCTGTTCGAGGCGGCCGCCGCACGCGACCTCCACCTCGCGCTCGCCACCTTCCCGCGCGCCATGGCCGGGGCGGCGCGGCCTGTCCTCGAGTGGGACAGGCCGGAGATCCGCTGCCTGCGCGCCTGCGTCATGAAGCCGGAGCATCGAGAGTGGCTGGCCGAGATCCTCGCCCGACTCGACGCCGCCACCTCCGCCACCCTCGCCTGAATGGGGACAGGTTACTCGAGTTGCCTGTCCCCCTGGGGAGTCAGAGCTCCTTGGGGATGCGCATGGCGTAGAAGGATCGCCAGACGAAGACGACGGCGACGGCGAAGAAGGCGAGCGAGAGGCCGCGGGTGAGGGCGCCCTTGCCGGCGGCGGTGAGCTCGACGGCGAGCTCGACCGCGAGCAAGCCGAAGAGGGTGGTGAACTTGATCACCGGGTTCATCGCCACCGACGAGGTGTCCTTGAACGGATCGCCGACCGTGTCGCCGACCACCGTGGCGGCGTGCAGTGGCGTCCCTTTCTCCTCGAGCTCGACCTCGACGATCTTCTTGGCGTTGTCCCAGGCGCCGCCGGCGTTGGCCATGAAGATCGCCTGGAAGAGCCCGAACAGCGCGATCGAGATCAGATAGCCGACGAAGAAGTAGGGCTCGAAGCAGGCGAAGGCGAGCGTCGAGAAGAAGACCGCGAGGAAGATGTTGAACATGCCGCGCTGCGCGTACTGGGTGCAGATCGCGACCACGCGCTTCGAGTCGGCGACCGAGGCCTTGGGCGCGTCGGCGTCGAGCCGGATGTTCCTCTTGATGAACTCGACCGCGCGGTAGGCGCCGGTCGAGACGGCCTGGATGGTGGCGCCGGTGAACCAGTAGATCATCGCGCCGCCCATCATCAGCCCGAGCAGGAACTCGGGGTGGAGCACCGAGAGCTTGTCGACGTCGCGGGTCAGGCCGTGGGTCAGCAGCATGATGATCGAGAAGATCATCGTCGTCGCGCCGACCACGGCGGTGCCGATCAGCACTGGCTTCGCCGTCGCCTTGAAGGTGTTGCCGGCGCCGTCGTTGGCCTCGAGGTGACGCTTGGCCAGCGCGAAGTCGGGGCGAAAGCCGAACTGCCGCTCGATCTCGGCGGCGACGCCGGGCGTCGTCTCGACGGTCGACAGCTCGAAGATCGACTGGGCGTTGTCGGTGACCGGGCCGTAGGAGTCGACCGCGATGGTCACCGGCCCCATGCCGAGGAAGCCGAAGGCGACCAGGCCGAAGGCGAAGATCGCCGGCGCGATCATCAGCCCGCCCGGGAAGCCCGCCGCCATCCAGGCGGCCACGCCCATCAGCCCGGCGATCGCGGCGCCCATCCAGTAGGCGGAGAAGTTGCCGGCGACCAGGCCGGAGAGGATGTTGAGCGAGGCGCCGCCCTCGCGCGAGGCGGTGACGACCTCGCGGACGTGACGCGACTCGGTCGAGGTGAAGACCTTGACCAGCTCGGGGATGATCGCGCCGGCCAGCGTGCCGCAGCTGATCACGGTCGCCAGCTTCCACCACATCGTCGGGTCGCCGGCGAGCTCGGGGATGAGCAGCTTCGAGACCGCGTAGGTGACCGCCACCGAGACCAGCGAGGTCAGCCAGACCAGGCTGGTCAGCGGCGCCTCGAAGTTGAACTTCGGCAGGTCGCCGTAGCGGGCGCGCGCCACCACCTCGTTGACGAAGTAGGAGCCGATCGAGGTGGCGATCATCAGGACGCGCATCGCGAAGATCCAGACCAGCAGCTGCACCTGGACCGTCGGGTCGGGCACCGCGAGCAGGATGAAGGTGATCAGCGCGACCCCGGTCACGCCGTAGGTCTCGAAGCCGTCGGCGGTGGGGCCGACCGAGTCGCCGGCGTTGTCGCCGGTGCAGTCGGCGATGACGCCCGGGTTGCGCGCGTCGTCTTCCTTGATGTTGAAGACGATCTTCATCAGGTCGGCGCCGATGTCGGCGATCTTGGTGAAGATGCCGCCGGCGATGCGCAGCGCCGCGGCGCCCAGCGATTCGCCGATCGCGAAGCCGATGAAGCAGGGGCCGGCGTAGTCGCCCGGCACGAAGAGCAGGATGACCAGCATGATCACCAGCTCGGTCGAGATCAGCAGAGTGCCGATCGAGATGCCGGCCTTGAGCGGGATCTCGTAGGTCGGGAAAGGCTTGCCCCGGAGCGCCGCGAAGGCGGAGCGCGAGTTGGCGAAGGTGTTGACCCGGATGCCGAACCAGGCGACGCCGTAGCTGCCGGCGATGCCGACCAGCGAGAAGAGGATGATCAGCGCGAGCTGGTCGAGGCGGAAGTGGCGCAGCCAGCCGAAGTAGACCAGGATGATCGCCGCGATGAAGGCCCAGAGCAGCAGGATGAACTTCCCCTGGGTCTGCAGGTAGGTCTTGCAGGTCTCGTAGATCAGCTCCGAGATCTCGCGCATCGACTCGTGCACCGGCATCCGCTTGAGCTGGCGGTAGATCGCCATGCCGAAGAGGGCCCCGGCGACGCAGACCAGCAGGCCGAACAGCAGCAGCCGGTCGCCGGCCAGGCCGAGGAAGCGGACCTGGTCGAGGGGGGGCAGGACGAGCTCGGCTTCGCTCGCCCCGGCGGGGGCGGCGCCGGCGAGCGCGGCGAGGATCGACAAACGTGAGCGCATGGGGCCTCCAGGGGCGGATCTGGGGAAGCCTATTCCCCGGCCGCCGCCGCGGCCCCGCCCCCCGGCGCGGGCCGGCCCCCCCGAAATGGAAAGGGCCCCGGTTGCCCGGGGCCCTCGGCAGGCTCGTTGCGGCGCGGCCGGAGCCGGCTCAGAGCATCGTCGCGATCACCAGGGCGATCACGGACATCAGCTTCAACAGGATGTTGAGCGAGGGGCCGGAGGTGTCCTTGAACGGATCGCCGACCGTGTCGCCGACCACCGCCGCCTTGTGGGCGTCGGAGCCCTTGAAGTACTTCTGGCCGCCGACCTCGACCCCCTCCTCGAACATCTTCTTGGCGTTGTCCCAGGCGCCGCCGGCGTTGGCCTGGAAGATCGCCATCAGCACGCCGGTCGCGGTGACGCCGGCGAGCAGGCCGCCGAGCATCTCGGCGCCGGAGCCCAGGCCGAGCAGCCTCGGCCCGAACCCGAAGGCGACCGGCACGGCCACCGCGAGCAGGCCGGGGGCGACCATCTCGCGGATCGCCGCGGTGGTCGAGATCTCGACGCACCTGGCGTATTCGGCCTGGCCGATCGCCTCCTCGAAGACCTTCTGGTCCTCGGCCGGCCAGTGGTGGAAGTCCTTGTCGGCGTGCTCGTTCATCGCCCGGAGCGCCGCCTTGAGGGCGGGGATCTCGGAAAACTGGCGACGCACCTCCTGGATCATCGACATGGCGGCGCGGCCGACCGCGCCCATGGCCAGCGCGGAGAAGAGGAAGGGCATCATGGCGCCGACGAACAGGCCGGCCATCACGTGGGCCTTCGAGACGTCGATCGTCTTGAGGTTGGCCGAGGTCATGAAGGCGCCGAACAGCGCCAGCGCGGTGAGCGCCGCCGAGCCGATCGCGAAGCCCTTGCCGATGGCGGCCGTGGTGTTGCCGACCGCGTCGAGCTTGTCGGTGCGGCCGCGCACCTCCTTGGGCAGCTCGGCCATCTCGGCGATGCCGCCGGCGTTGTCCGAGATCGGGCCGTAGGCGTCGACCGCGAGCTGGATGCCGGTGTTCGACAGCATGCCGACGGCGGCGATCGCGATGCCGTAGAGGCCGCCGAAGTGGAAGGCGCCGATGATCGAGGCGGCGAGCACCAGGACCGGCCAGGCGGTCGAGCGCATGCCGACGCCCAGGCCCGCGATGATGTTGGTCGCCGCGCCGGTCAGCGACTGCTCGGCGATCGACCGGACCGGCTTGGTGCCGGTGCCGGTGAAGTGCTCGGTGATCATGCCGATCGCCAGGCCGGCGACCAGGCCGATGACCGTCGCCCAGAAGATGCCCATCGAGGTGATCGTCCGCTCGCCGCCGTAGAGCACGTCGTCGAAGGTGAAGCTCTCGGGCAGCATGCCGCGGATGATGAAGTAGGAGAGCGCGACCATGACGATCGACGAGCCGAACTCGCCGACGTTGAGCGCCTTCTGGGGCGACCCTCCCTCCCGGACGCGCACGAAGAAGGTGCCGGCGATCGAGGTCAGGATGCCGACCCCGGCGAGCACCAGCGGCAGCAGCACCGCCGAGAGGCCGTCGAAGCCGTCGGCGGTGAACGGCTCGCCCGTGGCGAGCCGGCCGGCCATGAAGGCGGTGCCGAGCACCATCGAGCCGACGATCGAGCCGACGTAGGACTCGAACAGGTCGGCGCCCATGCCGGCGACGTCGCCGACGTTGTCGCCGACGTTGTCGGCGATGGTCGCGGGATTGAGCGGATGGTCCTCGGGGATGCCGGCCTCGACCTTGCCGACCAGATCGGCGCCGACGTCGGCCGCCTTGGTGTAGATGCCGCCGCCGACGCGCGCGAACAGCGCGATCGAGCTGGCGCCGAAGGAAAAGCCGGTGATCACCGAGACGGTGCGCAGGATGTCGCCGGCGAACAGGTTCGAGAAGAGGAGGAAGCAGATCGACAGGCCGAGCACGCCGAGGCCGACGACCCCGAGGCCCATGACCGAGCCGCCGGCGAAGGCGATCTCGAGCGCTTGGCCGAGCCCCTGGCGGGCGGCGTTCGTGGTGCGCACGTTCGCCTTGGTGGCCACCCGCATGCCGATGAAGCCGGCGAGCGCCGAACAGAGGGCGCCGAGCACGAAGGCGCCGGCGATCCAGGCGGAGGAGCCAGGCTGCTTGGCGCCGGAGAAGCCGAGCAGGGCGGCGACCACGACGACGAAGATCGCCAGCACGCGGTATTCGGCGCGCAGGAAGGCCATCGCGCCCTGCTGGATCGCCGCAGCGATCTTGGTCATCCGCTCGGTGCCCGGGTCCTGCCGGGCGACCCAGGCCGACTTCCAGAGGGTGTAGAGGAGCCCGGCGACACCGAGCAGGGGGATCACGTAGACGAGCGTCTCTTTGTCCATGCGTACGTTTCCGTTCCTGGTTGTCAGGGGCGAGCCGGGCGGCCCGGAGTCGGCGGATTATGTCATAGCGGGGCGCGCAGCCCCGCGCGGCGGCCCTTTCCTCCCGCAACCAAAGGCGATATCGTTCGCCGCGATTCGCTCTCTGCACGTCCACGGGCGCTCCGGGGGGTGGCGCCGGGCGTTCGTACCAGCCCCGCGACCCACGCCCCGGACCTCGAACGATAGGGAGGTCCGATGACGGATTCGAAGCACGACGACCAGCGCTGGGGGACTCGGGTCGGAGTCATCCTCGCGGTCGCCGGCTCCGCGGTCGGCCTGGGCAACTTCCTGCGCTTCCCCGGGCAGGCGGCGGCCAACGGCGGCGGCGCCTTCATGATTCCCTACTTCTGCGCGCTGCTGTTGGTCGGCATTCCGATCGGCTGGGCGGAGTGGACGATGGGGCGCTACGGCGGCCGCAAGGGAATGCACTCGGCGCCCACCATCCTCGGGGTGATCGGCAAGGGGGCGGCCGCGCGCTACCTCGGCGTGATCGGCGTGCTGATTCCGCTCGCCGTCTCCTTCTACTACACCTACATCGAGGCTTGGTGCCTCGGCTACTTCTGGCAGTACTTGACCGGCGGCATGGGCATCGACGTCGCCGCCCCGGTGGCCGACCAGACCGCGCGCGCCGCCCAGTTCTACAGCGACTTCACCGGCCGCGGCGAGAACGGCGTGATCGCCGGCGGGTCGATCGCGACCTTCGTCTTCTGGGTGATCACCTTCGCGGTCAACATCTACCTCGTCTACCGCGGCATCTCGAAGGGGATCGAGAAGTTCGTCACCTGGGCGATGCCGATCATGGCGATCTGCGCGCTGATCGTGCTGGCCCGGGTGCTCACCCTCGGCACCCCCGACGCGGCCAACCCCGAGCAGAACGTGATCAACGGCCTCGGCTACATGTGGAACCCGAACTTCGAGGCGCTGGCCAATCCGCAGACCTGGCTGGCGGCGGCCGGGCAGATCTTCTTCAGCCTCTCGGTCGGCTTCGGCGTCATCATCAACTACGCTTCCTACCTGCGCAAACGGGACGACGTCGTGCTTTCCGGCCTGACCGCCTCGTCGACCAACGAGCTGTTCGAGGTCGGCTTCGGCGGCCTGATCACGATCACCGCGGCCTTCGTCTTCCTGGGCACCGCCAACATGATCGGGGCGGTGCAGGGGGGGACCTTCGGGCTCGGCTTCACGACGCTGCCGGTGGTCTTCGCCCACATGGGGGCGTTCGGCAACGCAATCGGCGCCATCTTCTTCCTGATGCTCTTCCTGGCGGCGATCACCAGCTCGATCTCGATGTACCAGCCCTCGCTCGCCTTCTTCCAGGAGTCGCTCGGCTGGAGCCGCAAGAACGCCACGACGCTGATGGTTTCGATCTGCGTCGGCGGCTCCTTCCTGGTGATGTACTTCAGCCGCGGCGGCATCTTCTGGTCGACCATCGACGATTGGGTCGGGACCTTCTTCATCTTCGTCCTGGCGATGGTCCAGATCATCTGCTTCAGCTGGGTCTTCGGCGTCGACCGGGGGATGCGCGAGGCGCACCACGGCGCGCTGATCGAGATCCCGCACTTCTACCGGTTCATCATGAAGTACGTGACGCCGACCTACCTGCTGCTCGTCTTCCTCGCCTTCTGCTGGCAGAACCTGGGCTCCTGGCTCCGCGCGGTGGCCGAGGAGCCGCTGCGCCAGGGGGCGCTCGCGCTGATCGGCGGCGTCGCGCTCCTCCTGGTGATCTGCACCCGCCTGGGCGAGAAGCGCTGGCGTGCCGCCGGCCTCGACATCGACGGCCGGCACGAGGCCGAGTGACCGCAGTGGAGGGGGTGCGATGACCTTCTGGGGCTGGGTCTTCCTGGTGCTGTCGACCGCGTTCGTCTGGAGCCTGACCGGCTGGTGCTTCTACAAGGTCCTCTCCTCGCCGCGCGAGATCGAGCGGCCGCCCGACATCCTGGGCGGCTGAGGCGGCCGGCGGCCCCCGCCGCCGGTCGCGGCTGTTAAGAAACGGGCTCCGACTCCGTTGTCGGTGTGGACGACCGAGCGGAGGACCGGGTGCCAGCCGCCTTGAACGAGATCACGCCAGCCGCCGCCCCCCTCGGGGGGGCCGAGGCGCTCTTCGCGGAGCAGGGGGCGAAGGCCTTCCGCGCCGCGTTCCGCATCACCGGCAACGCGATGGACGCCGAGGACGTCGTGCAGACCGTCTTCCTGCGCCTGCTGCGCCAGGGCGAGATCCCGGCGGGCGAGGGGGCCGGGGGGTACGTCTACCGCTCGGCGGTCCACGGCGCCCTCGACCTGGTCCGCTCGCGCCAGCGCGCGGGCTGGGTGCCGCTCGAGAGCGACGATCACCCCTCGGTCGCGCTCGCCGACCCGGCCCCCGGCCCGGGGCGGGAGCGCGAGCTCGCCGAGCTGCGCCGGGCGCTGCGGCTGGCGATCGCCCGCCTGACCCCGCGCTCGGCCGAGATCTTCGCCCTGCGCTACTTCGAGGGGCTCGGCAATCGCGAGATCGCCGAGCTCACCGGGACCTCGGCCGGGGTCGTGGCCGTCCTCCTCCACCGCACGCGGGCGCGCCTGCGCCGCGAGCTCGAGACCCTTCTGGGAGAATCGCGATGAAGCACGAAGAGCCTTTCGACCGCGCCCTCGCCGCCGTGCGCGACGAGGCCATCGACCCCGCGACCGAGGCCGCCGCGCTCGGCCGCATCCGCCGCCGCCTCGCCGCCGCGGCCGAGGCCGAGCCCACGCTCTCCTCGCCCGTTGCGGAGGCCGAAGAGTCCCATCGCATCCGCGGCTGCGCCGGCTTCCAGGCGCTGCTGCCCGCCTACCTCGCCGGCGCGCTCGCCGAGCCGAAGCGGTTGCTGCTCGAGGACCACACGCGCGAGTGCGTCCCCTGCCGCCGGGCGCTCGCCGCCGCGCGCCGGGGCACGCCCGCGACGCGCATCGTGAAGGATCCGCCAGTCGCGCGGGCGCTGCGGGCGACCCGCCCCTGGGCGCTCGCCGCCGGGCTGGCCGGCATCGTCGCGGTGGGAACCCTGCTCTGGCTCTCCGGCGCCTTCGCGGGCATCGACGCCGGCGCCCGCGTCGCCGCCATCGACGGCGAGCTCTTCCGGGTCGCCGGCGCGGCCGCCGCGCCGCTCGACGCCGGCATCGCGGTCGGCGAAGGGGAGCGGCTGCGCACCGGGCCGGACTCGCGCGCGCTGCTCGAGCTGGCCGACGGCAGCCGGGTCGAGCTGGCGCCCCGCTCGGAGCTCGCGCTCGCCGCGCGCCGTGACGGCGTCGCGCTCGAGCTGTCGCGCGGCAACCTGATCGTCGAGGCGGCGCCGCAGCGCTCCGGTCACCTCTACGTCGCCACCGGCGACTGCGAGGTCGCGGTGGTCGGCACGATCTTCTCGGTCGCCCACGGCGCCAAGGGGTCGCGCGTCTCGGTGATCGAAGGGGAGGTGCGGGTCGCCCAGGGCGCGCGCCGCGCGGTCCTGAAGCCGGGCGACCAGCTGTCGACCTCGGCGCGGCTCGGCCGCGTGCCGGTCGGCCGCGACTTCGCCTGGAGCCGCAACGCCGAGGCCTACTCGGAGCGGGTGCGGGCGCTCGCCGCGCTCGGCCGCGAGCTCGACGAGGCGCTGGCGGTGCCGGGGGAGCGGACCTCGACCCGCCTGCTCGACTTGGCGCCCGCCGGCACGATGATCTACGCCGGCCTGCCCAACCTCGCCGGCTCGCTCGCCGAGGCCTGGTCGCTGGTCACCACCCGGGTCGCCGAGAATCCGGCGCTCGCCGAGTGGTGGGCCGAGCGCTTCGACGCCGAAGAGGAGGCCGACATCGAGCGGGCGCTGGCCGAGCTGGTGCGCTTCGGCGGGCACCTGGGCGAGGAGATCGCCGTCGCCCTCGGCGACCGGGGCGAGGGGCGCGAGCTGCCGCTCCTGCTCGCCGAGGTGCGCGATCCGGAGAGCTTCTCCCCCTTCCTCGACGAGGAGATCGCGCTGCTGAACTCCGAGAGCGAGGGGGGCGCGCACCTGCTGCGCATCGCCTCGCCGGCCGCAGCGCCCGCGACGAGCTCCGAAACGCTGCTCGTCTGGCTCGCCGGCGACCTGCTGGCGGTCTCGCCGAGCGCCGCCGCGCTCGCGCAGGTCGAGGCGGCGCTGCCCGCGGCGGCGAGCCCGTTCGCCGCCACCGACTTCCACGCCCGCCTCGCCGCGGTCTACGCCGAGGGCGCCGCCTGGCTGCTCGGCCTCGACCTCGAGACGCTGATCGCGCACGAGCGCGACGGCGAGGACGCCGCGCTCGAGGCGAGCGGCTTCGCCGACCTGCGCCACCTGATCCTCGAGAGCGAAGCGGCCGAGAGCGGCACCGAGATGCGCGCCGTCGTCTCCTTCGCCGGCGAGCGGCGGGGGATCGCCTCCTGGGTCGCCGAACCGGGCCCCGTCGGCGCCCTCGAGTTCGTCTCGCCGGAGGCCGAGGTCGCGGTCGGCGGGCTGCTCAAGGACCCGGCGGCGATGCTCGACGACCTGCTGGCGATGGTCGGCGCCGAGGACGGCTCGGCGCTCGCCGAGCTCGCCCGCTTCGAGGCGGAGCACGGCCTGTCGCTGCGCGAGGACCTGGCCGCGGCGCTCGGCGGCGACTTCGCCTTCGCGGTCGACGGCCCCTGGCTGCCGACGCCCGCCTGGAAGGTGGTCGTCGAGGTCGCCGACCCCGGCCGCCTCGCCGACACCCTCGACCGGCTGGTCGAGGCGTGGAACCGGGAGGCCGAGCGGGCCGCCGCGGCGGGCGAGACCGAGGAGGAGCGCCCGCGCCTGTCGATCCGGCGCGAGTCGATGAGCGGCCACGTCGTCGTCTCGGTCGCCAGCGGCGAGCGCACGCTGATCTCCTTCCTGGTCCACGACGGCTACCTGGTCGCCGGGCCGCAGGCGCCGCTGCTGGTCGAGTCGGTGGCGCGGCGCGAGGCGGGGATCTCGCTGCCGGCCTCGAGCCGCTTCCGCGACCTGCTGCCGCGCGACGGCCGCCTGCACTTCTCGGCGGTCGCCTGGCAGAGCCTGTCGGGGGCGCTCTCGGCGCTCGGCGAGCTGGCCGCCGGCGTGGCGCTCTCCGAGGGGGAGCGCGCCCGGCTCGACGCCGCGGCCGCGGCGGAGAGCGGGCCGACGCTCGCCGTGGTCTACGGCGACGCCGACCGGGTGACGCTCGCCACCGCCGGGCTCTCGGGCCCGCTCGGCCTCTCGCTCGAGCGGCTGCTCGCCTTCGGTGCGCTGGTCACCGACGGCCCGCCGGCGCCGGCGGCCGGCGGCGAGGAGCCGAGCGAAACCCCGGCGCGCGCGACGGCGTAGGTCGCGGCATGGCCGAGGCCCCGCGACCGCCCCTGCTCGCGCTCGAGGGGCTCGAAGTCCGGCTCGCCGGCCGGCCCGTGCTGTGCGGGCTCGCCGGCGAGCTGACCGGCCGCGTGGTCGGCCTGCTCGGCCCCAACGGCGCCGGCAAGACGACGCTGCTCAACACCCTGCTCGGCTTCTACCCCCCCTCGGCCGGGACGGCGCGGGTGCTCGGCCGCGACGTGCGCACCGAGCTGCCGGCCATCCGGGCGCGGCTCGGCTACATGCCGGAGAACGATGCCCACGTCGCCGGCACGAGCGCCGTGCGCTTCGTGCGCATGATGGCCGAGCTCGCCGGGCTGCCGGGCAAGGAAGCGCTCGAACGGGCGCACGAGGCGCTCTTCTGGGTCGGCCTGGGCGAGGCGCGCTACCGCAAGATCGAGACCTACTCGCTCGGCATGCGCCAACTGGTCAAGCTCGCCCAGGCGATCGCCCACGGCCCCGAGCTGGTGCTGCTCGACGAGCCGACCAACGGCCTCGATCCGGCGGCGCGCGAGCGGATGCTGCGCCTGATCGCCGAGCTCGCCGGCAGCGGCGTGCGGGTGATCCTCTCCTCGCACCTGCTGCGCGACGTCGACAGCTGCTCCGACCAGGTGATCGTGCTCAAGGAGGGGCGCGTGGCGACGATCGCCGACCTCGCCGCCGAGCGCCACGCCAACCGGCGCTTCCTCGAGCTCGAGACGCGGGGCGCCGAGGTCGCCGCCTTCCTCGAGGGGCTCGCCGGCCTCGGCTGCGAGGTCGCCGAGCTCGCCAACCGGCGGGTCAAGGTCGTGCTGCCGGAAGGCGTCGGCGTGCGCGCGCTCTACGGCCTCGCGGCCGAGCGCGGCGTCGAGCTGCGCCGCCTCTCGTCGAGCAAGAGCTCGCTCGAGCACCTCTTCCTGCGCGCGATGGAGAACGGCGCGAACGGGACGAGCGGAGCGGGCGCGGCGAGCGCAGCGATCGAGGGGGCGCAACGTGCCGGTCTTTGACCGCCGCTACCGCGGCTACGCGGGGCCGCGCCGGGCGGAGCGCGCGGCCGTCTGGACGCTCGCCCGCTTCGCCCTGCGCCACCTGTTCGACTCGAAGCTGACGCTGGTGCTCGCGGTCGCCGTCGGCCTCGTGCCGCTCGGCTTCGGCACCTTCGTCTACCTGGCCAACAACCTCGACGTGCTGCAGTCGGCGGGGATCCAGGTCGACCTGTCGCTGGTCGACAACGGCACCTTCTTCGCTTTCCTCTCGGTGCAGACCGCGCTCGCCTTCCTCTTCGCCGCCTTCGTCGGGCCGGCGCTGGTGGGCCCCGACTTCGCGCACGGCGCCCTGCCGCTCTACCTGTCGCGGCCGATCTCGCGCGGCGGCTACGTCGCCGGCAAGCTCCTGGCGCTGCTGCTGCCGCTCTCGCTCGCCACCTGGGTGCCGGGCCTGGCGCTGGTCGGGCTGCAGGCGGCGCTCGCGCCCGGCTGGCTGGGCGGCCACGCCCGCGTGCCGCTGACCCTCTTTTTCGGCTCCTGGATCTGGATCCTGATGGTCTCTCTCGTCGTGCTGGCGATCTCGGCCTGGATCCGCTGGCGGCCGGTGGCGACCGGGGCGGTCTTCGGCTTCTTCCTGATCGGCGAGGCCTTCGGCCTGGCGATCAATCAATTCCTCGACACGCGCTGGGGCTCGATCCTGGCGCTCGACGACTCGGTCGAGACGATCTGGCAGAGCCTGATGGGGGGCGCGACCATCTTCGGCCGGCCGGTCGTCCAGGAACCGCTGCCGGTGGCGGCCTGCGCGGCGATGCTCACCCTGGTCACGGCGGCGGCGCTCGCGGCCTTCCGCGCCAAGGTCAAGGGGGCGGAGGTGTCGCGGTGAGCGGCCGCGCCGACCGCATCGTCTTCGCCGGCGTCTCGAAGTTCTACGGCGAGGTGCTCGGGGTCAACCGGATCGACCTCGAGATCGGACCGGGGATCACCAGCCTGGTCGGGCCGAACGGCTCGGGCAAATCGACGCTGATGAACCTGATGGCCGGACTGCTCGCCCCCGACGAGGGGCGGATCGAGGTGCTCGGCCTGGGCGCCGACCGGCCGGAGGAGCTCGGCCGCCTGCTCGGCTACTGCACGCAGTTCGACAGCTACCCGCGCGGCATCACCGGCTGGGACTTCGTCTACCTCTACCTGCGCCTGCACGGGCTCGGCCGCGCCGAGGCCGCCGAGCGGGCGCGCGCGGCGATCGAGCGGGTCGGCCTCACGGCGGCCGCGCCCCGGCGCATCGCCGCCTACAGCAAGGGGATGAAACAGCGGATCAAGCTGGCGCAGGCGATCGCGCACGCGCCGCGCGTGCTCGTCCTCGACGAGCCGCTGAACGGCCTCGACCCGCTGGCGCGCGCCGAGGCGCTCGACCTCTTCCGCGCCGAGGCGGCGGCGGGCAAGCACGTCATCCTCTCGAGCCACGTGCTGCACGAGGTCGACGAGCTGTCGGACCGGGTCGTGCTGGTCCACGGCGGCTACGTCGTCGCCGAGGGGGCGATCGAGGGCGTGCGCGACGAGATGGCCGCCGAGCGCCCGCTGCAGGTGCTGGTGCGCTGCCCCGAGCCGGGACGGCTGGCGGCGCGCCTCTTTGCCGAGGACCACGTGGTCGAGGCGCAGATCGATCCGGACCGGCGGGGGGTGCGCATCCGCACGGAGAATGCGGAGCGTTTCTACCTGCTGCTCAACCGGCTGGCGGCCGAGGGCGCCGTCGAGGTCGAGCAGGTGCTGCCGGCCGACGACGACGTCCAGTCGGTCTACCGCTACCTGATCGGCGGCCAGGCGCAGGGCGCGAGCTAGGAGTGGCCATGGGAGCGACGGGGACCGGCGGCGCTGCGTTCTGGGCCACTCAGGTGCGGGCGATGCTCGGCCTCGAGCTGAAGAAGACCTTCCTGCGCGCGCGGGCGCTGCCGGTGGTGCTGGTCGCGCTGCTGCCGGTGACGCTGCTCGCCCTGCGCGCGGTCGTCCACCCGATCAGCGGCGGCGACCCGGCCCCGGCCGCGGAGGTCGCCCGCGTCTACGGCCACATCTTCCAGCTCTTCTTCCTGCGCCTGGTGGTCTTCTTCGGCTGCTTCGGCATCTTCACCTATCTGGTGCGCGGCGAGACCTCGGAGCGCAGCCTCCACTTCTACCTGCTCTCGCCGATGCGCCGCGAGGTCTTCCTGGCCGGCAAGTTCGTCGCCGGGCTGGTGGCGGCCGGGGCGCTCTTCTCGGTGAGCCTGGCGCTCCAGCTGCTGCTCGCCTTCGTCCCGGGAGTGACGACCAACGGCACCGGCTATCTGTTCGCCGGGCCGGGCGCGGGGCACGCGCTCGCCTACTTCGGCGTGACGCTGCTCGCCGTGGTCGGCTACGGCGCGCTCTTCCTGGCCCTCGCCTTCTTCTTCCGGAACCCGATGATCCCGGCGGCGATCCTGCTCGGCTGGGAGTGGATCAACTTCCTGCTGCCGCCGGTGCTGCAGAAGGTCTCGGTGATCCACCACCTGCAGTCGCTCTGCCCGCTGCCGGTCGACCGCGGCCCCTTCGCCCTGCCGGCGGCCCCGACGCCGCCCGCGCTCGCCGTCCCCGGCGTCCTGCTGCTCGCCGCCCTCCTGCTCTGGACCGCCGCCCGCCGAGCCCGCAAGCTCGAAGTCACCTACGCCGGGGACTGAGCCGTCTCTCGCGGCCGGCGGGCCGCTCAGAAGAACCGCGCGAGCAGCCCGGCGAGCGCGCCGGCGCCGACCAGCGCGAGGATCGAGACGCGGCCGGAGAGCAGCGCGGCGCCCGCGGCGAGGGCGATCGCGAGAGCCGGCCCGTCGAGCTCGCCGCCGGCGAGCAGCACTGCGCCGCCCAGGCGCAGGGCGAGGTCGAGGATCATGCCGACGGCCGCCGCGGTGACGCCGGCCAGCGCGCCCGCCAGGCGCGGGCTGGCGGCCAGCCGCTCGACCGCCGGCGCGCCCGCCAGGACGAAGAGGAAGCCGGGCAGGAAGGTCGCCCAGGTGGCGAGCAGCGCGCAGAGGATGGCGCTCCCCCAGGCCGCTCCCCCTTGCGACGTCCAGCCGGCGAGGAAGCCGACCCACTGCAGGACCATGATGAGCGGCCCGGGCGTCGTCTCGGCGAAGGCGAGGCCGTCGATCATCTGCTGCGCGGTCAGCCACCCTCGCCGGTCGACCGCGACCTCACCGACGTAAGCGAGCACGGCGTAGGCGCCGCCGAAGGTGACGAAGGCGGCCTGGGTGAAGAAGAGGTAGACCTGGCGCGCCGTGGCGCCTGCCGCCAGCGCGACGGCGAGGCCGAGGCCCCAGAGCGCGAGACCCACGCCGACGAGCTGGCCGAGGGCCGTTGTTCGGGGGGCGGCGGCCGGCCCGCCCGGGGGCGCCGCGCCTGGGCGCACCAGCGCGCGGCGCAGCAGCGCTCCGGCGGCGAGCGCCGCGGCGACGATCGCCGGGAAGGGGAGGCCGAGCCCGCGCAGCGCCAGGAAGGCCGCCGCGGCGATCGCGAGCGCCGCCGGCCGGACGAGCGTGCGCCGGCCGATGCGCACGATCGCCTCGGCCACGATCGCGACGACCGCCGCCTGGATGCCGGAGAGCGCCGCGACCACGGCGGGCAGATGTCCCCAGACCACGTAGGCGGCCGCGAGCGCGAGCAGGATCGCCACCGAAGGCAGGACGAAGAGCGCCCCGGCGGCGACGCCGCCGCCGGGGCCGTGCAGCCGCCAGCCGATGTAGGTCGCGAGCTGCTGCGCCTCCGGGCCGGGGAGCAGCGTGCAGAAGTTCAGGCCGCGCAGGAACGACGTCTCGTCGATCCAGCGCCGCCGCTCGACCAGGTCGCGGTGCATCAGCGCGATCTGCCCGGCCGGTCCGCCGAAGCTCGTCCAGCCGAGGCGCCACCAGTAGCCGAGCGCTTCGCGGCGCGCCGGCGCGCGGAGCCCGCCGGTGTCGCTCATGACGCGAGCGAGACCGCCGGCTCGCCGGCCGCTCGGGCGGCCTCGTAGGCCACGAGCGCGGCGGCGGCGTCCTCGAGGGCGAGCCCGGTCGAGTCGAACAGGGTGATCTCGCGCTCGTCGACGCGGCCGGGGCGCTCGCCGCGCACCACTTGGCCGAGCTCGGCGGCACGCTGCGCCAGCTCGGCGCCGCCGCGCGCCAGCGCGTGGTGTAGCTCCCCCATCTCGCTCGCCTGGCGGCGCGAGTCGACCACCAGCCGCGCGGCGAGCAGCAGCTCGGGGTCGAGCTCCTGCTTGGTGGGGTGGTCGGCGCCGACCGCCGCGACGAAGGTGCCGGCAACGACGTCGGCCCGGCGCAGGATCGGCGCGCGCGCGGTCGTGCAGGTGACGATGACGTCGGCATCGCGCGCCGCGCGGTCGAGCCGTTCGACGGGAGAAGCCTCGAGGGCGTGGCGCGCCGCGGCCTCGGCGGCGAAGGCGGCCGCGCGGGCGGCATCGAGGTCGTGGACCGCGACGCGCGCGAGCGGCAGGACCGCGAGGAGC
>WYBK01000257.1 GCA_011525905.1 Acidobacteriota bacterium | reverse complement strand
GTCGCCGGCGAGGACGCGCGCACCGCCGAAGCGGTCGCCGCGCACGGCCGCTTCGCGCTCGCCGCCGGCGATCTCGCCCGCGCCGAGGCCCTCCTGCGCGAGGCGCTCGGCCTGCTCGGCGCCCGGCTCCCCTCGACCGACCGCCGGATCGCGCGGCTCGAGAGCGCGCTCGGCGAGTGCCTGGCGCGCGCTGGCCGGCCGGCGGAGGCCGAGCCGCTCCTGGTCCGGAGCCTCGCGGTGCTCGGCGCGGTCGACAACCCCGACACCGCCGAAGCGCGGGCCCGGCTCGCGGCGCTACGCGCCGGGCGCGCAGGACCCGGCTAATCCGCAGCGCCGTCCGAGCGCCGCATCTCCCGCCGGAGCCAGGCGCGCGCCGCGGTCCAGCGGCGCGAAACGGTGCGCTGCGAGGCGCCGAGGGCGGCCGCGGTCTCGGCGATCGAGAGGCCGGCGAACTGGTGGAGCTCGACCACCCGGGCCATCTCGGCGTCCTGCGCGGCGAGCCGGGAGAGCGCGTCGTGAAGCGCCAGGATCTCTTCCGAGGCCGCCGCGACCCCCACCAGTCCCTCGTCGAGGGTGACCCTCAACTGGCCGCCGCCGTGCCTGGCCCGGCCGTAGCGGCGGGCGCGCTCGATCAGGACCCGCCGCATCGCCTCGGCCGCCGCCGCGAAGAAGTGCCCCCGGTGCTCCCAGGCGACCTCGACGTCGCCGACCAGGCGCAGGTAGGCCTCGTGGACGAGCGCGGTCGGCGTCAGGGTCAGCCCGGGGGCCTCGCGCGCCATGCGCGCCCGCGCCAACCGGCGCAGCTCCTCGTAGACGAGCGGCAGCAGCTCCTCGGCCGCGCGCGGGTCCCCCCCGGCGATCGAGTCGAGGAGGCGCGCGGCCGGGCGCTCGGGCGGTGCGGTCACGGGCGTCGCGTTCCGGTCCTGCGAAGGAATCGACGGAACTCTACCCCCGGCCGGGCCGCGCCGGGTGGCGATCTTCCCGGCCTTTCGGCGCATGGATGGATCGAGGAGAACCCACGCCCCGCGCCGGAGGCACCGATGCGACGCCCGAAGTCCCGCCTCGCCCCCCTTCTCCCGACCGCCTGCGCCCTGCTCGCCGCGGGCGCGCCGCCCGCGAACGCGCAGCCGCTGCCGAGCTCGGTCGTCGCCTACACCGGGCAGACCGCGCCGGGGACCGGCGGGGCGATCTACTTCCTGCTCTACCAGCCGACGATCACCGCCGATGGCGACGTCACCTTTCGCGCCGAGCTCACCGGCGCCGGGGTCGACGGCACGAACCACAAGGGGTACTGGCGCCTCGCCGGCGGCAACCCGGTCACCCTCCTGCTGCGCGCCGGCGCGGCGAGCCCCTTGCCAGGCACGACCTTCGGGGTCGACGTCGCCGACGCCACGACCCAGGCGGTCGCCAGCTCGCCGCGCGCCGGCTTCGCCTGGGACGTCCTCGACGGCGGCCCCTCCGAACGCGTACTCTGGAGCGAGCAGGGTGGAGGCCTGCGCGCGGTCGCGCGGATGGGAGATCCGCTGCCGGAGATTGCAGGCGCCACCTTCACCGGTCTCCCTTTGTTCGACACGAAGTTCGACGAGCTGGGGCGTCTGGCCTTCATTGGCGGCTTCGCCGGACCGGGGATCACGACGGCGAACGACTCCGCGGTCTTTGTCGACGACGGCGCGAACCGCACGATCGTCGTGCGCGAGGGCGACGACGTCCCCGGGCTCCCGGCCGGCACGGTGTTTCCCTCGATCGTCTCGACCGGTGTGAGCCTCGCGCCCGGAAGCGACGTCACCTTCCACTCGGCGCCCTTCGTCGCGAGCCAGGGGCTCTTCATCGACGGCATCTGGTCGAACCGCTCCGGATCGCTCGCGCCGGTCGTCCTCGAAGGGGGAACGGCACCCGGGCTCGGTCCCGGCGAGACGCTCTTCCCGGGGATCCCCTTCGCGAACCGGAACGGGCAGATCGCCTTCGGCGCCCTCATCCAAGGGGGTGCGGGGGGGTGGGGCCTCTGGATCTCCGACGCCGGCGGCTCGCCCGCGCTCGCCTACCGCCTGCCGGCGGTCGACCCCCCGTTCTCGTTCAGCGGCACCCACACCTTCCTCGCCGACAACGGCGTCTTCTACATGATCACGCACCGCAACGTCGCGGGGGGCTCGCGCCAGGCGATCCTGGCGATCGGCCCCTCGGGGTGGCGGGAGGTCGCGCACGTGGGGGCGCGGGTCGCGAACCTGCCCGCCGGCGTCGTCTACCAGCTCTTCGACCAACTCTTGGTCAACGCCAACGGCCAGGTCGCCTTCCGGGCGACCATCGCTGGCCCGGGCGTCACCAGCACGAACAACAAGGTGCTCGTCGCCCACGGCGCCGACGGCGCCTTCCACCTGGTCGCGAGAACCGGAGATTCGATCGAGGTCGCGCCCGGCGTCGTGCGCACACTCTTCGGCCTGCTGATCCCGCAGGACGTCGCCGGCGGCCCGGGCGTCGCGCGCGGCTTCTCCGACACGGGCAGCCTCGTCTGGGTCGCCCAGACCGGCGGCATCTCCTCGGCCATCCTGATCACCAACGCCGGAGTGCCGCCGCCGGTCGAGCTCGTCGGCCTCGAGGCGGTCCAGGTGGTCCAGGACTGGGGCGGCAGCGTGCCTCTGGTCGAGGGGAAGCAGACCTGGGTCCGTGCCTACTTCCAGAGCAGCTCACCGGTCGCGATCCACCCCCGCCTCCGGGCCTACGAGACGTCGGGCGGTCCCGAGCTCCCCTTCTCGCCGCTCGCGCCGGTCGACGCGGGCGCGGGGCTCGCCCAGCCGGACGTCACGGCCCAGAGGGGGCAGCTCGCCGCGAGCTCGGAGTGGCGCCTGCCGATCGACTGGACCTTGGGCGACGTCGAGCTCGAAGTCGAGCTGCTCGACCGGCCTCTCGAGTGCTTCGACGCCGCGCCGCCGACGCCGAACGACTGCCGCGTGTCGATGAGCTTCGGCGGCGTCGAGCGCCCGCGTGTCCGCTTCGTCTCGATCGACTACCTGCACACGACGAACGGCCTCCAGAGCGTCTCGCCCGAGCGCCGGCTGGAGCTCGCGCGGCGGCTGGTCTCGGCCCTGCCGATCGACGCCGTCGACTGGAGCGGCTCGGTGGCCCGCTGGCCCGCGCCGGTCCCCCCCGACGTTCCCTCCTGCTTCCTCTGGCAGTGGATGCGCGCGCGTCGGCTGCTCGACGGCTGCGACGAGGGGATCACCTGCAAGACGATCTACTACGGCGTCGCGCTCGGGGATCGGATCGACGGCTGCGCCGGGATCGGCGGATGGTCCGGGGCCGGCTACATGCCGCGCGACCCGCTCGCAGCGGGTCGGCAGACTCACACCCACGAGTTCGCCCACAACCTCTGGCGCGACCACACCGTCGACCCGCTGCTGTTGCCGCTGCCCAACGGCCGCCTGCCCGGCTTCTGCGGCGAGTCGGCCGAGCCCGGCACGCCTGAGTTCCCCTACATCGCGGAGATCGGCGGCCTGCGCAGGCCCACGCTGGGACCGATGGCCTCGGGAGAGAACGCCAAGATCTTCGGCTTCGACACGCTCCAGGAGCGGATCGTCGCGCCCGACCGGTTCTTCGACCTGATGTCCTACTGCCAGTTTTCCGGCATCCACTTCTGGCCGTCCAAGGACACCTACGCCTGGCTGCGCGCCGAGATCGACAACCGCTTCACTCCCCTGGTCGCGCCGGTCCCGCAGGCCGGTCGCGGTCCCGCCGCCGAGCTGCTGGTCCACGGCTGGATCGATCCCGAGCTGGGCAGCGCGACCTTCGACCCCTTCCTCTCGCTGCCTGCGAGCGGCCTGCTCGCGGCGCCGGCGCCCGGCCCCTACACGCTCCGCGTGCACCGGGACGGCGGGGGGAGCGAGGACCTCGCGTTCGCTCCGACCGTGCTCGCTGCCGAGTTCGAGCAGCCGACGCTGCTGCCCTTCTTCCTCGCCGTCTCCTCGCCGGCGACGATCGCGTCCGTCGAGCTGCTCGAAGGCGCCCAGCAGCTCGCGGTCCGGGCGGCCAGCGCGAACGCGCCGAGCGTCCAGGTGCTCGCGCCCAACGGCGGCGAGCTGCTCGATCAGGCGAGCGTCGAGCTGAGCTGGGCGGCGAGCGACGCGGACGGAGATCCGCTCCACTTCGTCGTGCAGTTCAGCGCCGACGGGGGCGCCACCTGGACGACGCTCGAATCGAACGCGACGGCGACGACGCTCGAGATCCCCCGCGCCGCCCTCGCCGGCACGGCCGACGGACGTCTGCGCGTGCAGGCCACGGACGGCCTGCGGACCTCGTCCGACGACTCCGACGCCGCGTTCACCGTCGTCGACAACCCGCCGCAGGTGTCGATTCTCCTGCCCGGCGGCGGCGCGCTCTTCTTCGACGGCCAGGTCCTGACCCTCGAAGGCGCCGCGCTCGATCCCGAGGATGGCCTGCTCGAGGGCGCCGCGCTGCAGTGGAGCTCGAGCCTCGACGGCCCCCTCGGCTCCGGCTCGCCGCTCTCGCTGCCGGTCGAGTCGCTCGAGGAGGGGCTGCACACGGTCACCCTCACGGCCGAGGACTCGGAGGGCAACGTGGCGCAGGCCGTCGTGCAGATCCGCGTCGACGAGCCCGCGCTGCTCTTCGAGGACGACTTCGAGAGCGGCGGGACGACGCTCTGGGATTAGCCCGCTACTCCGAGGCGGGGCCGTGGCCGGGCGGCGGCTGGACCGAGAAGGGGCCGGGGACGCTCCGGTGGTGGGTCTCGGCGACCGCGATCCCCTCCTCGGCGAGCTCCTGGAGGACCGGCTCGTAGATCTCGCGCAGGGTCGGGATCTGCACGCCGACCGCCTGCACTCCCTTCTCGAGGATCAGGCGGACGCCGATCGCCGCGGTGAGCGACACGGTGCGCGCCATCGCCGTGTCGCCCCACGCCTCCCCCTGCTCGACCAGCTGCGCTGTCACCTCCTCGCGGCTGCCGTCGGGAAAGAGGACCATGAAGACGTGTTTCAGAACCGCCAGGTCGCGCTCCCCGGGCTGATAGGCCATCAGCTTGGCCAGCCGGTTGCCGAAGACCTCGATCGGCGCCGCCTGCCGCTCCGGCACCATCCGGTCGGAGAAGAGCCCGGCCCACTCGAGCCGGGCGAGGATCTGCGCGTCGGCATCGACGCCGAGGAAGCGGGCGACGCGCTCGACGAAGCGTCCCCCGGGACCGCCGTCGACTCGCCGCGAGACGAACTCGCGATAGGTCGTGCCCTCGGGGATCTCCTCCGGCGCGAGCTCGAACAGCCCGAGCCGGAACGCGGCGTCCATCGTCTCGCACCACCCGGGGTAGCGCAGCGACCCGCGGAAGATCGCGCGGGCGTCGGCGAGGCCGTAGGGCTCGCGGTAGGCGAGGGCGTCCCGGTTCGGATAGACCTCGAAGACGCCGAGGCCGTCGACGACGATCGGCCAATGGTGGCGGAAGACCTCCCCCTCGCCGATCGCGACCTCGGCGCCCTCCGCGAGGTAGCGGGCCGGCCGGCGCCCGGCGATCATCACCGCCTGCGGCCGCCAGGCGAACTTGTACCCCCAAGGGTTGGTGTTGGCGTCCTGCGCCGGGAAGCCGCCGCAGGCGCTGGCGAACTCGGTCAGCCGACCGCCGGCGAAGCGCAGCCGGCGCACCGTAGCGGCCGCCGTCATGTGGTCGAAGCCGGGATCGAAGCCCATCTCGCAGAGCAGCAGCACCCCTTCGCGCCGCGCCCGCTCGTCGAGCTCGCGCATCTCGGCGTTGGCGTAGGAGGTGTTGATCAGCGGCCGGCGCTCGGCGATCGCCACGCGCGCGACCGCCGGGTTGAGCTCGGCGGGCAGCAGCGAGAGCACGGCGTCGGCCTCCGCGACCAGCGGCCCGAGCTCGGCGCTCTCGCGCACGTCGAGGCGCACCACGCGGCCCCGCGGGTGCTCGCCCATCAGCCGCTCGCCCCGCTCCGGCTGGTCGGTGGCGACCACCACCCGGTAGTCGGGCTGGCGCAGGAAGTAACGCAGCGCCGGGCGGGCGACCAGGCCGGCGCCGAGCACCAGCACCCGCTTCACGCCGATCCTCCGCGCGCCCCGGCGACGTTCTCGGCGAGCGCCCGCTCGAGGTAGCGATAGGGCGGCGCGAGCTCGCCGCGGTGCGCGATCACCGCGCCGCGCAGCTCCTCGGGCAGCGCCAGCTCCTCGTAGCGCCGGCTCCAGTCGCAGCGCGCCAGCGCGCCGACGAAGCGCACCAGGCTGTCGCCGAAGTGGTGCGACGCCTCGACCGGCAGCTCGCAGGGCAGGTTGTCGACGGCCATGACGACGACGCCGCGGCCGGCCAGGCCGGAGGCCTCGGCGCCGGCGACCGGATCGTAGAGATAGACCGGCGCGCCCGGGTCGGTCGCCCGCACCGTGGCGGCGATCGCGCCGTCGACGTCGCAGGAGATGTCCCCGATCACGCGCAGCTTCGGCTGCGGCTCCCGCTCGAAGAGCTCCGCCAGATCCTCGCGCCGCACCAAGCGCGGCTGCGGCGGCTCCCAGAAGGCGCCGTGCACCAGCATCGACAGGTGCGGCAGGTAGCGCGGCAGGGCGCTCTCGTAGCGCTCGGGGTGGGCGGCGAGCTCGGCGGCGTCGAAGCCACCGTCGGAGCGCCTGCGGTAGCGGTGCTGGCGCTCGAAGCGGGTGCGGTAGAGGACGTTGCGCGGCCGGTCGCGATCCTCGGCGAGCTCGAGCAGGACCTCCGGGTCGACGTCGAGGACCGGCAGCCGCTCGAAGACCTCCATGGCGCCCTGAGTCACGTTGCCCGAGCCGGTGAAGCCGCAGATGACCGGCCGCCGCCCGGTCGGCAGGCCGCGCTTGCGGATCTCCTCGCCGACGCGCGCGACGTGCGCGAGCGCCTCCTCGAGGCTCGAGTAGTCGTGCGCCCGGCGGATCCGCTCGAAGGGCGTGTCGATCCCCTCGGCCGCGAAACGCTGACCGAACGCCCAGAGGGTGTCGAGCATGCCGGCGTAGCCGGCGTGGCGGCCGAAGAAGATCAGCCGCCGCCCCTTGCGGTCGACGATCCGTTCGTAGTCGAGCAGCGTCGCGCCGAGCTCGAGCAGACGGGCGAGCCTCGGCATGTTGTCCGGCTGCCCCTTGATGACGTGCGAGAAGTAGAGGTAGACCTTGCCGGCGGCGAGCTTCTCGGCGGGGATCTCCTTGACTCCGAGCACGAGGTCGCACTCGTCGAGATCGGCGCGCAGGCGGGCGCCGGCGTCGGCGTAGTCGCGATCGGCGAAGGCGCGGCGGGCCGAGGGCTGGACGACGAGCTCGAGCCCCTGCTCCTCGACGAGCTCGCGCACGTGGTCGGGGGTGAGCGGCGCCCGGCGCTCCCAGCGGTTCTTGTCCTCGGCGCGGATTCCGATCCTGGCGGCCATCCGTTCCAGGATAGCGGCTGCCGCGCGGCCTCGGCCAGCCCTCGGCTCACCCGTTCGGGTGGCCGTCCCGGCGCCGTCGGGGGGGTAGGATCGGTGGCGCCATGAGAGAACCCGTCCGCATCGCCGTCACCGGCGCCGCCGGCCACATCGGCTACTCGCTGACCTTCCGCCTCGCCGCCGGCGAGCTGCTCGGCCCCGAGCAACCGGTGATCCTCCAGCTGATCGAGATTCCCCCGGCGCTGCCCGCGCTCGAAGGGGTCGCCATGGAGCTCGCCGACTGCGCCTTCCCGTTGCTCGCGGGGGTGGTACGCACCGCCGACGTCGCCGAGGGCTTCGACGGCACCGACTACGCCTTCCTGGTCGGCGCCAAGCCGCGCGGCCCGGGCATGGAGAGGAAGGACCTGCTCGCGGAGAACGGCAAGATCTTCGGGCCGCAGGGCAAGGCGCTCGCCGCCGGCGCCGCGCGCGACGTCCGGGTCCTGGTGGTCGGCAACCCGGCCAACACCAACTGCCTGATCGCTGCCTCGAACGCCACCGGCCTGTCGCCGCGCCAGTTCCACGCGATGACCCGGCTCGACCACAACCGCGCGATCTCGCAGCTCGCCGCCAAGACCGGCGCCCCGGCGCGCGACATCCGCAAGATGACGATCTGGGGCAACCACTCCTCGACGCAGTTCCCCGACATCGCGCACGCGACGGTCGCCGGCCGCCCGGCGACCGAGCTGGTCGAGCCGAGCTGGTATCGCGAGACTTTCATCCCGACGGTGCAGCAGCGGGGCGCGGCGATCATCAAGGCGCGCGGCGCCTCCTCGGCCGCCTCGGCCGCCAGCTCGGCGATCGACCACCTACGCGACTGGGCGCGCGGCAGCCGCGCCGACGACTGGGTCTCGATGGCGGTGCCCTCCGACGGCAGCTACGGCATCGCGCCCGGCGTGGTCTTCAGCTACCCCTGCGTCTGCGCGGGGGGGGACTACCGGATCGTCCAGGGGCTCGAGCTCGACGGCTGGAGCCGGGAGAAGCTCGCCGCGACCGAGGCCGAGCTGCGCGAAGAGCGCGCGGCGGTCGAGGAGCTGCTCGGCTGAGCCGTTCGGCGCAACCGAGGATGGACGGCAACGCAGGTCAGAATGACGACGACCTAGGGAGGGTAACCGATGCGTCCGATCACCGGCCTCACGATTCTCTGCACGCTCCTGGCGGCGCCGGCGCTGGCCGTCCAGGGACCGATCTCGATCAACGGCGACGGCCCCGAGCTCGCCGGCGGGGTCTTCTTACTCTCGGACACCGGAAGTTGCGGCCTGTCGATCCAGGGCTCCGTGACGACCGACGCCGGGGGCGGGACGGACACCTTCACCATGCAGATCGTCGACGAGGGAGCGGTCATCGCGAGCCGGGATTTCGCGTTTCCGGCCGACGGCGCGGCCCACCCCTTCGCCACCGAGTTCAGCTTCCAGCACATCTTCGTCGGCGACACCTATGCCCTGTGGATCAATGATCCGGGGGGCCTGGGCTTGGTCCAGTTCCCCGAGATCTTCCCGATCGAGAGCTGCACGATCCAGAACATCCCGACGCTCTCGAAGGCGGGCGTCGCGGGCTTCGGGCTGCTGCTCGCCGGAGCGGCCGCTGCCGTTCTGGTCCGCCGGCGCCGGAGCTGAGGCGGTTCGCCGGGGCCCCTGGCGGGCCCCGGGTTGCACTTTCGCCGGATTCGTCTACACTGGACGCGATGAGGGTTCTCCGCGCCTCGCTCGTGCTGGGGGCGGCCGTGCTGTCGGCGGCCGGCGCTGGCGCGTTCGCCGGAAACCTCCCCGATTCCGTCGCGGCCTCGGTCGCCTCACCCGAGGCCGTGGTGCTCGGCTCGATCCAGACGCTGTCGGTCGAGCGCTGCGTGCTCGCCTTCTCGGTCCAGGCGACGGCCGAGGCGCTCGGCGGCGAGGACGCCTTCCGGCTCGAAATCTGGGACGACGGCGCGCTGGTGCGCGTCGCGCCCCTCTCGATCCCGGCCGACGGCGCGGTGCACACGGTGGCGGGCACGGTCGAGCTGCCGCACGTCTCGCAGGCGGTCCCGGGCATCGGCGTCCTGCTCGCCGACGACCAGATTCTCGACTTCGAGGACCCCTACCCGGCGAGCTGCGTGCCCACCGAGGTGCCGACGCTCGGGCGCGCCGGCCTCGCCGGCCTCGGGGCGCTGCTCGGCTTGGCGGCGATCGCCGTCGTCCGCCGCCGCGGCCGCGGCGCCGCCTAG
>WYBK01000256.1 GCA_011525905.1 Acidobacteriota bacterium | reverse complement strand
CTTAGTGATCCGGTGGTCCCGTATGGAAGGGCCATCGCTCAACGGATAAAAGGTACGCCGGGGATAACAGGCTGATCTGGTCCAAGAGTTCACATCGACGACCAGGTTTGGCACCTCGATGTCGGCTCATCGCATCCTGGAGCTGAAGCCGGTTCCAAGGGTTCGGCTGTTCGCCGATTAAAGCGGTACGTGAGCTGGGTTCAGAACGTCGCGAGACAGTTCGGTCCCTATCTCGTGTGGGCGCAGGAGACTTGAGAGGAGCTGTCCTTAGTACGAGAGGACCGGGACGGACGAACCTCTGGTGCACCAGTTGTCACGCCAGTGGCACGGCTGGGTAGCTATGTTCGGAAAGGATAAACGCTGAAAGCATCTAAGCGTGAAGCCCCCCTCGAGATGAGGTCTCCCCGAAGACCCCTGGGAGATCACCAGGTTGATAGGCGGGAGGTGTAAGGGCTGCGAGGCCTTGAGCTGACCCGTACTAATCGGTCGTTCGGCTTGACCATATTGAGTCTCTTGCTGGTCGGCGGATCTCGTCGCTTCGGTTCGATTCGGTTCTGGAATCCCTTCGAGGATTCGGTTCTTTTCCAATTCGGTTTTTCCGGTGGCCTTAGCGAGGGGGAAACACCCGTTCCCATTCCGAACACGGAAGTTAAGCTCCTCAGCGCCGATGGTACTGCCTGCGTAGGTGGGTGGGAGAGTAGGTCGCCGCCGGGAAGTAATTTCAGCCGTAGAGGCCCACGAGAGATCGTGGGCCTTCGTTTTTTTCGGCGCTAGGATCGCGCCCGCCGATGACCCACGTCGCCCTGCTCGCTCCCGACCTGTTCGACGCCTTCGACGAGTTCGCGCGCGCCCTCAAGCAGGCGGGCGCGCGCGTCACCGGGGTCGGCGCCACGCCGCCGTCTCGCTTGCGCCGCACCCTGAGGAGGCACCTGGACGACTGGGTGCACGTACGCAGCCCCTTCGACGGTGAGGAGGTGGCGCGAGCGCTCATCCGCCGCCGCGGCGTCGACCGCCTGGAGACCGTCGAGGAGCGGCTGGTCGAGCCGGCGGCCGCGGCGCGCGAAAGGCTCGGGCTGCCCGGCCTGTCGGCCGCCTCGGCCCGGCTCTGCCGTGACAAGCCGGCGATGAAGGAGGCGCTGCGCCGGGCGGGCATTCCGTGTGCCGAGTCCGCCGCGGTCGAGTCGCGCGCCGACCTCCGGCGGTTCGCCGAACGGGTCGGCTTCCCGCTGATCGTCAAGCCGCGCGCGGGCCTCGGTTCGCTCGGGACGTTCCGCGTCGAGTCGCCCGCCGAGCTCGAGGCCGCGGGGCGCGCGCTGGGCGTGGAGCGCGGCGGCTCGGCCGCCGTCGAGGAGTTCGTCGAAGGACACGAGGGCTTCTACGACACGCTGACGGTCGACGGCGTACCCCGCCTCGAGTTCGTCTCGCACTACTTCCCCAACGTCCTCGAAGCTCTCTCCGACCGCCGCATCTCGCCGCGCATCGCCGCCACCAACCGGGTGGAGCAGGACGGTTATCGGGAGCTGCGCGAGATCGGCCGGCGGGTGATCGCCGCGCTCGGCGTCCCGACTTCGGCGACCCACATGGAGTGGTTCTTCGGGCCGAAGGGGCTCAAGGTCTCCGAGATCGGCGCGCGCCCCCCCGGAGAGCGACTCTGGGACCTCTACTGCGTCGGCAACGACCTCGACCTCTACCTCGAGTGGGCGCGCGCGATCGCCTTCGGCCGGGTCGATGCGCGCCCCTCGCGCCGCTTTGCGACCGGAGCGGTCCAGGTGCGCCCCGACCGGGATGGCCGGATCGCCGGCTACCTCGGCCTCGCCGAAGTCCGGCGCCGCGCGGGCGCCAGCCTCTTCTCGAGCTCGGTGCCGCGCCCCGGCAGCCGCACTGTGCCGATCGAGAAGGGCTACCTCGCCAACGCCTGGTTCCGTCTGCGCCACCCCGACTACGATCGGCTGCTCGCGCTGATGGAGGAGATCGGCCGCACCCTGCGGGTGCGCGCGCGACCGGCCTGAACGCTCCTTCAGTTTCCGCCGCTCGCGCTCGCCTGCCCACGGCGGGGGCGCACGGACAGCACCTTCTCGACCGCCGCGACCCGCTCACCCGCCGCGTCGAGCACCTCGCAGGCGAAGCTCGGCTCGGCTCGGCCGGCGGCGTCGACCTCGCTGCGGACCTCCGCGATCCGTTCGCCGGGAATCTCGAAGCGCGCCCGCACCACTCCCCGTCCCGGTCGCAGGTAGCGGATCGTCGCCGCCTTGTCCCAGACGACGTAGCCTGGGCCCAGCGCCTCGCCGAGGATCAGCATGAAGAAGGGATCGCACATCGCGTAGAGCGAGCCACCGAAGTGCGTGCCCACCCAATTGCGGTTGGACCAGCCGAGCGCCAGCCGGCTCTCGAAGACGAGCGGGTCGCGGGCGAGGAGACGCACGCGGATGCCGGCGCCGAGGAAGGGCGGCCAGATGGTGATCAGGCGCAGGAGCCAGCGCTGGCGACGGTCCACGGCGGCCGCGATCCTACGGGATCGGGCCGCCGGCCGCAGGGATCGCGGGCGCCAGGGGTTGCTCGGCGAGACGCTCCGGTCGCGCGGGCCGGAGGAGGAGGCGCCGATGAATCGCTCTTGGATTGCCCTCTGCTGCTTCGCTGCGCTCGCCGCGGCCGCTCGCGGCGGCGCCGCGCCGCCGCGAGTCGAGCTGCCCTGGAGAGATCTCGGCTGGGAAGAGCGCGCGGCGGCGGCGCATCTGCTCGATCGGCTCGCCTACGGGGCGCGGCCGGGAGAAGTCGACGCGGTGGTCGCGCGCGGGCTCGACGTCTGGGTCGAGGAGCAGCTCGCCGCGGCGCGCGCCGAGCCGGAGCTCGAGCGGCGGCTCGCCGCGCTGCCCGCGCTGGCGATGACCTCCGAGGAGATCCAGCGCACCTACCCGCCCGGCTTCGCGCTGCGACGCATGGCGGAGGAGGCGGGCGTGGTCTCGCAGGAGGAGCTCGAGCGGGCGCTCGACGGGTCGCAGGGGCGCGCCGCCCTCGAGATCCGCGCGCGGATCCGCGACTGGATGGCGCGCGAGGGTTACCGGCCCGAGCGCGAGCTGCTCGCCCAAGGCCACGCCGCGAAATTGGTCTCGGCGATCTACTCGGAGAACCAGCTGCGCGAGGTGCTCGCCGACTTCTGGTTCAACCATTTCAATGTCTCGCTGACCGACCCGCCGGTGCGCCAGTACCTGCTCGGCTACGAGCGGGACGCGATCCGTCCCCACTCGACCGGCCGCTTTCGCGACCTGCTCGGGGCGACCGCCAAGCACCCGGCGATGCTGCTCTACCTCGACAACTTCCAGTCGGTCGCGGCACCGGGGCAGCCGACGACGCTGGCGCGCGAGGTCGACCGCGCGCGCGAGCGCGGCGCCTCGGGCGCGATGCGGAGCGGTGCCCTCGGCCGCGGCGCCGCTCGAGCGGCGCCGCGCGGTGCGGAGGTCCAGCGCCGGTTGGAGGAGCGCCGGCGCCAGCGGCCCGACCGCCCCCAGGGCCTCAACGAGAATTACGCGCGCGAGCTGCTCGAGCTGCACACTCTGGGCGTCGACGGCGGCTACACGCAGGCCGACGTCGTCGAGGTCGCCCGCGCCTTCACCGGCTGGACGCTGCTGCCCGCCGGACGCCTGGGCGAGGTGGGGCGGCAGGGCCTCGAGCGCGCCGGGCGGGCCGGCGGCCTCGGCTTCGAACGCCAGGGCGACTTCCTCTTCCGTGCCGACGCCCACGACGCGGGCGAGAAGCGAGTCTTGGGCGCCCGGCTGCCCGCGGGACGGGGCCTCGAGGACGGCGAGCAGGTGCTCGACCTGCTCGCCGCCCACCCCGCGACCGCGCGCCACCTCGCCGCCAAGCTGGCCGCCCGCTTCGTCGCCGACGAGCCGCCGGCCAGCCTGGTCGACCGGCTCGCCGCAACTTTCGAGACGAGCCGCGGCGATCTCGAGCAGGTGCTGCGGGCCCTGCTCGAGAGCCCGGAGTTCTGGGCGCCCGAGGCGCGCGCGGCCAAGATCAAGTCGCCTTTCGAGGTGGCGGTCTCGGCCCTGCGTGCCCTGGGCGCCGAAGTCGACAACCCGATCCCGACCCTCGAGTGGATCGCGCGCATGGGACAACCGCTCTACGCCTACGCGGCGCCGACCGGCTATCCCGATCGGGCCGAGGCCTGGGTCAACACCGGATCGCTGCTGACGCGCATGAACTTCGGCCTCGAGCTCGCCGCCGGCAGGATCGGCGGCGTCCGCTTCGCGGCCGCGACCGTCGCCGGACGGGGCGAGCCGGAAAGCGCCCGCGCCGCGCTCGAGCGGATCGCGGGCGCGCTGCTGCCGGGTCGCGCGCTGGCCCCGACCCTCGAGCAGCTCGAGCCGCTGCTCGGCGAGCCCGAGATGGCGCGCCGGGTCGCCGAACGCAACCCGGCCGGCGCGGCCGACCCGGTCGGCGCGATCGACCTGCTCGGAGACGAGCCGATGGCCCGCTCGAGCCGCCCGAGCGGTTCGCGGCGGGGGCGCGCGGTCGCCGAGGACCCGGCACTCGCCGACCTCTTCCCCCCGCCGGTGGCGATGGCCGGCGCGGGCGAGCCGCCGAGCGCGCTCGCCGGCATCGTCGGTCTGGTCCTCGGTTCGCCCGAGTTCCAACGGCGCTGACGCTCCCCCGAGAGGAGACTCGACCATGTGGGATCGCCGGATCTTCCTGAAATCGACCGGGCTCGCGCTGCTCAGCTTCGGCGCCGGCCCCTCCTTCCTCGCCCGGGCCGCGGCGGCCTCGACGACCGTGGACCGGAAGCGGACGCTGGTGGCACTCTTCCAGCGCGGCGCGATGGACGCGCTGGCGGCGCTGCCGCCGCTGCCGCCGGGTGCCGGCGGCGAGCTCGAGCGGCTGCGGCCGCGTCTGGCGATGAGCGCGGCGCGCGCAGCCGGCGAGGAGAGGCTGATCGATCTCGGCATCGGCTTCGCGCTCCACCCGGCGCTGGCGCCGCTCGAGCCGCTCTTCCGCGGTGGCGAGCTCGCCGCGGTCCACGCGGTGGGGTCGCCCGATCCGACCCGCTCGCATTTCGACGCCCAGGACTACATGGAGACCGGCACCCCGGGGCGCAAGGGCACGCCCACCGGCTGGCTCAACCGGGTCTGCGGCGAGCTCGGCCACGACGCCAGCCCGTTCCGTGCCGTCGCCCTGTCGGGCACCCTGCCGCGCTCGCTCTACGGCCCCGAGCCGGCGGTCGCGGTCGCGCGCCTCGAGGAGTTCGCGGTGCGTCTGCCCGGCTCGGTGAGCGCGAGCCGCGTCGCCGGGCGGGGGTTCGAGGCGCTCTACCAGAGGACCGCGGCGGAGATGCTCCAGACGACCGGGCAGGAGGCCTTCGAGGCGATCTCGATTCTCTCCGCGGCCGAGCTCGCCCGCTATCGGCCGGCGGCGGGCGCGAGCTACCCGCGATCCCCGCTGGGCGACGCGCTGCGGCAGATCGCGCAGCTGATCAAGTCGGACGTCGGGCTCGAGGTCGCCTTCGCCGAATCGGGAGGGTGGGACACCCACGTCGCGCAGGGGACCGCGCGCGGCAGCTTCGCGCGGCGCGCCGACGACCTGGCGCGCGCGATCGCCGCCTTCTGGACCGATCTCGGCGAGCGCCGGCGCGACGTCGTCCTGATGACCATGACCGAGTTCGGCCGCACGGTGCGCGAGAACGGCTCGGGTGGCACCGACCATGGCCATGGCTCGGCGCTCTTCCTGCTCGGTACCGAGGTCGCCGGGGGGCGGGTGCACGGCGTGCTGCCCGGCCTCGACGAGCGCGTCCTCCACGAGGGGCGCGACCTGCCCGTCACCACCGACTTCCGCGCCGTATTCGCCGAGGTCGCCGCCCGCCACCTCGGCGTGAACGAGGTCGGCGCGATCTTCCCCGGCTGGAGCGGGCCACGCCCGGCGCTCTTCCGCGCCTAGCTAACGATTCTGCGCCGGCCGGCGTGACGCGCCGGGAGGGGCATCAGCGTAGCCGGTCATCTCGAGAAAGCCCTGCCCCCCGATCGGACCCTCCGGGCCCCGTCCGGTGACCCGCACGGCACCCTCCCAGTAGCGCACCAGCCCGGTGAGCTCCTGGTCGGCGAGCCGAGGGCGCGCTTCGAGCTCGAGCCCGAGCGAGGGGACCTCGACCCGGAAGGCGGCCGGATAGTCGCCGCCGCGCGGGCTCGTCCAGCGGCCGAGCGGCCGCAGCGCGAAGTCGCCCGCGGCGAGCCGCCGGACGTCGCCCGCGGGCTCGATCACCGCTGCGGCGCTGAAGGGGTCGGCGCTGCCGTCGCGCCGGCGCAGGCGATAGAGCATCAGGTCGCGCCCGTCGTCGAGCTGCAGCGCCAGCCAGTCCCATCCTTCGAGCTCGGGCGCGAGCGCCGAGGTCGACCACTCCCGGTCGAGCCAGGAGCGCCCCTCGACGGCGAAGCGCTCGCCGTCGAGCGTCACTTCGCCGCGGGTCGCGAGACGGGGAATCGAGTAGTAGTAGGAGGCGTTGCCGGCCTCCGGCCCCTTGGCCGAGAGCCCGGCCTCGCCCTGGAGGACGACCGGCCGCTCGGGCGCGAGGGTCAGGTCGATCGCGAGGCCCTCTGCGCGGGCGCGCAGCGCGAGCGGCGCGAGCGTGCCGTCCGGGGCGCTCGCCTCCCAGCCCTCGACCCAGACCCGGAAGGGCTCGGCGCGAGCGCCGGCGAGGCCGATCGCCTCGCGCGCGAGCCGCTCGGCCCAGCGAAAGCGGCCGCCCCGCTCGTCGGAGAGCGCGAGATGGGCCATCCAGACCGTGCGGGCACGCAGCGCCGAGGCCCCGGCGGGGTGGGGGCCGGGTGCCAGCGCGTTGCGGAAGAAGGTGAGCTGATAGCCGAAGGCGCGGCCCCCCTCTCCGAACAGCGTGCCGGTGAAGTACCACCACTCGGTGCGATAGCCGTCGTGCGGGCCATGGTCGGCGGGGAAGGCGAAGGGGCGTGGCCGCTCGGCGCGCAGGAAACCCGCCGGGTCGCCCGCCATCGCCTCGGCGACCGCGAGCGACGCTGCGAGCGGCGGCAGGGGGGCGCGCCGCTCGAGTCGGAGCGCCGCGAGCCCGAGCGCGGCCGCGAGCACCGCGGCGAAGATCGGCCAGGCTCTCACGCGGCGCACCCTCACTCCTCCTCGAGCCGCGGCACGACATCGGCGGCCGCGATCCGCATCGCCGGCAGGGCCGCGGCCGCGAGCGCCGCACCGACGGCCAGCGCGAGCGCCTCGAAGAACGGGCCGGCCGCGAGCGCGAGCTCCATCGACCAGCCGAACGAGCGCCGGTTGACGACGTAGACCATCGCCGCGGCGAGCAGCGCGCCGAGCGGCAGCGCGAAGAGCCCGGCGGCAGCGCCCATCCAGGCCCCTTCGGCGATCACCAGCCGGCGCACCTGCGCGCGGCTGGCGCCGAGCGCGCGCAGCGTGGCGAGCTCGCGCCCGCGCTCGAGCTCGATCGCCGCGAGCGCGGCGAGGATGCCGAGCAGCGCGACGGCGAGCGACAGCAGCCGCAGCACGCCGGTGATCCGAAACGTCCGGTCGAAGATCGCGAGCGACTCCTCGAGCAGCGCGCGGTTCGACTGGACCAGCACCTCGCCGGGGGCGGCCGCCCGCTCGACGGCGCGCGCCAGGCGGTCGAGATCCGTTCCGGGCGCGGCGAACAGGGCGATCGCCGCGATCGTCTCCTGCTCGAAGAGCTCCACGAAGAGCGGCGCCGCCATCAGGGCGACCCCCTGATCGGAGCCGTAGTCGGCGTAGACGCCGGCCACCGGCAGCTCGCGCACGCCGCGCGCCGTCGGCAGGCCGAGACGGTCGCCCGGGGCGAGCGCGCGGCGGCTCGCGAAGGGCTCGGAGAGCAGGACCGCCTCCCCGGCGGCGACCGCGCGCCAGGCGTCCTCCGGGTCGCCGGCGCGGAAGCGGAAGGCGGCCCGGCTCGCCTCGTCGACGTCGATGCCCAGGACGCGCACGGGCAGCGAACCGGCGGGTTCGACCACCAGCGTGCGCAGCGCGTGCACCCGCTCGATTCCGGGCAGCGCACGTGCGCGCGCGACGAAGCCCGGCTCGAGCGCGAGGTTCGCGGCGGTGGCCAGGCGGGTCGGCGGCGCGACGTAGAGGTCGCCGACCAGCGTCTGCCGGAGCCAGTCGACCACCGCGCCGCGAAAGCTGCCGATCATCAGGCCGATGCCGACCGAGACCGCCACCGCGAGGGCCAGCGCCGAGACGGCGACGCCGCTGCGCGACAGCGAGGCCGCCAGGCTGCGGGCCGCCATGCGCGCCGTGACCGGCAGGGCAGGCAGCCGCGCCGCCCGGCCGAGGCCGAGCGCGAGTGCGAGCGGCAGTTGCAGCGCGTAGCCGAACAGCAGCGCGAAGAGGCCGCCGAAGGCGAGCGGCAGGCTCGGCGAGGGCGCCAACAGGAGCGCGCCGCCGCCGGCGAGCAGGGCGCCGCCGAGCCCGGCGGCGAGTCGCGCGCCGCGGCGGCTGCCGGCCTCGAGCGCCGCGCGCGACAGCGTGGCGCGCGGCGGCGCCGAAGCCGCTTCGAGCGCGGGGGGCAGCGCGGCGGCGAGCGAGACGCCGACGCCCAGCGCGAGGCCCCGGAGCAGCGAGTCGGGGGCGAGGTCGAAGGAGCGCACGGCGAAGGCGAAGTAGAGGTCCTGGATCGTCTGCAGCACGAGTCCGACCAGCCCCCGGCCGAGCAGCACGCCGAGCGCCAGACCGGCGAGCGAGCCGGCCAGGCCGACGGCGAGCGACTCGGCGAGCACCATGGCCAAGACTTCGCGGCGGCGCACGCCGAGCGCGCGCAGCCGGCCGAAGAGCGGCCGGCGCCGCACGACCGAGAAGGTCGCGGTGTTGAAGATCAGAAAGCCGCCGCAGGCCAGAGCGAGCAGCGCCAGGGCGCGCAGGTTGAAACGGAAGGCGCGCGTCATCTGGTCGAGCGATTCGGAGCGCGCGGCGGTGCGGGTGACCGTGACCCCGGCCGGCAGCCGGGAGCGCAGGCGCTCCAGCGCCGCCTCGCCGGGCGTTCCTTCGGGCAGCACCAGCTCGATGCGCGAGAGCCGTCCCGGGCTCGCGGCGAGCTCTTGGGCGGTCGCGACGTCGACCAGCAGGAGGCTGGCGAGCACCTCCCGGCTCGCGCGATCGCGCGGCTCGAGCAGGCCGACGACGCGCACCTGCATCTCGCGGACACCGAGCCGCAGCGGCAGGGCGTCGCCCGGCGCGACGCCGAGCTCGGCGGCGGTCTCGCCCGCCAGGAGCGCGGCGCCCGGCTCGGTCAGGAATCGGCCGAGCTCGCCGCTCGCCCTGGCCGCGGGAGCGAGCGAGGGGCGGAAGGGAGCTTCGAGCAGCGGGTCGACTCCGAGCAGGCGAACGACCCGTCCCGGTTGGTCGGGCAGCGTCGCGTACTCCTCGACCACCGGCGCGGCAGCTTCGAGGCCCATCTCGATCCGCACCGCGGCGAGCAGCCGTTCGTCGATCCCCGCCGAGCCGCCCTGGATCTGGTGCGTGGCCCGTCCGGCCGTCGCCTCGGTCGAGATCCGGAAGGCGCGGCGGGCGCTCTCGTCGGCGAGGTCGACAGCCACGACGACGGCGACGCCGACCGCCACGCCCGCGACCGCGAGCGCGGTCTGGACGGGGTGGCGAGCGAGCTCGCGCAGCCCCGCCCGGGCGATCAGGCTCATGGTCGCTCCGGGGCCGGCAGCTCGACGAGTCGGCCATGGTCGAGGGCGAGCAACCGGTCGGCGATCCCCATCACCTCGCGGGCGTGCGTGACCATGAGCAGCGTCTTGCCCGCCCGACGGGTCAGCCGGTCGAGCAGATCGAGCACCTCGAGGCCGGTCTCGAGGTCGAGATTGCCGGTCGGCTCGTCGGCCAGGACCAGCGCCGGATCGGCAGCGAGAGCGCGCGCGACCGCGACGCGCTGCTGCTCGCCGCCCGAGAGGCGGTCGGGGAACTGAGCGCGCCGATCGGCCAGGCCGACCTCGGCGAGCAGCTCGACGGCCCGCTCGCGCTCGGCGCGGCGCACGCCCCCGCGCAGCTCGAAGGGGAGCAGGACGTTCTCCTCGACGTCGAGCGTCGGCACCAGGTTGAAGAACTGGAAGACGAAGCCGATGCGGTCGCGCCGCAGGCGGGTCCGCTCGTCCTCGGAGAGCCGGCCGAGCGGCCGCCCCTCGAGATAGACCTCGCCGACGCTCGGCCGGTCGATACCGGCCGCGAGATGGAGCAGCGTCGACTTGCCCGAGCCGCTGCGCCCGAGCAGGACGACCAGCTCGCCGGCGCGGATCTCGGCGTCGACGCCGTCGAGCACGCGGTGCTCGCGCCCCGCCTCGCGGTAGCTCTTGGAGACTCCCGCGAAGCGCAGGACGGCGGGGGGCGCGGAACCGGTCACCTCACGACTTTACGGGGGGCGGCGCGATCTGGCTCGATCCGAGGCGCGGGCGTCGGCGGGAGCGGCGCGGGATAGACTGGCTCGGATGCGCAGCGCGTCGCCGGGTGCGAGCCTCCTGTCAGACCTCCTCGAGCTGACCAAGCCCCGGATCACCGCGCTGGTGGCGACCACCTGCGCCGCCGGCTTCCTGCTCGCCACCCCCGCGGGCGAGCTGCCCTGGACCGCTCTCGCCGCCACCGTGCTCGGCACCGCGCTGGTCTGCGCCGGCTCGGCCGCGCTCAACCACCACGCCGAGCGCGATGTCGACGCCCGGATGCGCCGCACCGCCAACCGGCCGCTGCCGGCCGGCCGGCTCGAGCCCGACACGGCGTTGCTCTGGGGAGCGCTGCTCGCCGGCGCGGGCCTGCTGGTGCTCGCGCTCGGCGCCAACCCGCTCACCGCCCTGCTGGCCGCGGCGACCCTGGTCTGCTACGTCTGGATCTACACTCCGCTCAAGCGGCGCACCGCGCTCGCGACGCTGGTCGGCGCGATCCCCGGAGCGGCGCCGCCGCTGCTCGGCTGGACCGGCGCGGCGGGCGAGATCGAGCTCGGCGCCTGGCTGCTCTTCGCCCTGCTCTTCCTCTGGCAGCTGCCGCACTTCCTGGCGATCGCCTGGCTCTACCACGACGATTACCGCGCGGCGGGCCTGCACCTGCTGACCATCGACGACCCCGACTACGGCCGCACCACGCGGCAGGCGGTGCTCTACACGGTGGCGCTGCTGCCGGTCTCGCTGGCTCCGGCGAGCGTCGGCCTGGGCGGGCCCTTGCAGCTGGCGGGGGCACTCGTCTGCGGCCTCGCCTTCCTCGCCGCCGCGCTCGCCTTCGGCCGACGGCCGAGCCGCCCGTCCGCGCGCCGCTTGCTGCTCGCCTCGGTCGCCTACCTGCCGGCGGTGCTCGCCGCCTGGGTGGTCGATCACCGGCTCGGGCTCGACGGAGTCCGCTTCGGATGAAGCGCGCGCTCGCCGTCGGCATCCTCGCGGGGTCCCTCGCCGCGGTTCTGGCGGTCTTCTGGCTCGACCGCCAGGCGCACACCGTCGCGCCGCCCGAGGTGATCGCCGCGCTGCCCGACTTCGAGCTCGTCGACGACGCCGGCTCCCGCGTGCGCCGGCGGGACCTCGACGGCCGCCCCTTCGTCGCCGACTTCGTCTTCACCCGCTGCAAGATCTACTGCCCGCGCCTGACCGCCGAGATGAAGTCGCTCGGCGCGCGCCTGCCGGCGGGCGTGCGCCGCGTCTCGATCACCGTCGACCCCGAGCACGACCGGCCCGCGGTGCTCGCGGCCTACGCGCGCGACTGGGGGGTCGGGGCGGCGGACGACTGGCTCTTCCTGACCGGCGAGAAGGCGGCGGTGCGCGACTTGATCCGGACGGGCTTCCTGCTGCCGGTCGAGGACGATCCGGGCAACGTCGACATGCCGGTCCTGCACAGCAACCGCTTCGCGCTGGTCGACGCCGCCGGACGGCTGCGCGGCACCTACGAGGCGTTCGAGCCCGAGGCGCTCGACCGGCTG
>WYBK01000255.1 GCA_011525905.1 Acidobacteriota bacterium | reverse complement strand
GCAGCGAATACCGAGTGCCGACCCGGCCGGCGCGAGCGACTCCCGGCCCCTCGATCTCCGCCGCGTTACCCTTTCCTCGCCCGCCAGGCTGCCAGCACCTTCGCCTCCTTGTCCGTCGCCAGGCCGGCGCGCAGCTGGGCCTGCCGGTCGGTCGGCTGGGAGCGGAACCACTCGAGCGTGTCGAGGGCGGTCACCGCCAGCGGCCGGAAGGTCAGGCCGGCGGCGATCGAGCGGGCATTGGAGCGGTTGCCGAAGCCGGCGGTCTCGCCGGAGGCCGGCACCCAGACGGGCATCTCCCCCCAGGGCGAGACCTGCTGCTCCTCGAGGAAGCTCGCCGGCAGCCAGTGGAGCTTCGGGCCCGCGGTCACGCACGACTTGATGCCGACCAGCAGCTCCTCGATCGACAGCTCGTAGCCCGGCCCGACGGCGTTGAAGGCGCCGAAGGTGCGCGCTTCGACCATGCGGATGGTCCACTCGGCGAGGTCGCGGGCGTCGATCACCTGGACCGCGTCACCCCCCTCGCTCGGGCAGACGACGTCGCCGCCGCGCGCCAGGCGCACCGGCCAGTAGGTGTAACGGTCGGTCTGGTCGCCGGGGCCGACGATCAGGCCGGGCCGGATCTTGGTGACCAGCCCGGGGAACCACTTGTCGGCCTCGCGCTCGGAGGCGGCCTTGAGCGGGCCGTAGAGCTCGAAGTTGCTGGCGCGCACCGAGTCCATCGTCTCCTTCATCGCGTCCGCGCCGGTGTACTCGGCGAGCGGCGCGTCGACGTCGGCGCCGGGCACGTCGTTGGTGGCGTAGGCCGACAGGGTCGAGATGAAGACGTACTGGCCGACCTTCCCCTGGAGCACCTGGCCGGCGTCGCGCACCCACTTGGGCAGGGTCGTCGGGTTGTCGATGCAGACGTCCCACTCCCGCCCTTCGAGCGCTTTCAGGTCGCCGGCATCGCGGTCGCCGGTCAGCTCCTCGACCTCGCCCGGCCACTCCTTGGGCCGGCGCCCCCGGTTGAACAGCGTCAGCTTGTGGCCGCGCGCCAGCGCGTAGCGCACCTGGTGCGGCCCGGTGAAGCCGGTGCCGCCGAGGATGAGGATCCTGAGCGGCTTGGCGGCGCGCTCGACGCCGGCCATCGGGGGCACGGCGAGGGGCGGCGGGGGCGTCGGAGCCGGGGACTGCGCGCGCAGCAGGGCAGGCGCGACGGTGAGGCCCAGCGCGCCGGTGGCGCCGATCTGGAGAAGCTCTCTGCGGGTCGGGGTCATGGTCTCCCTCTTCGGTCGGATGCAGTGGACGAGCGTCGAGCGCGGCGGCCGGAGCCGCGACAGCGCATTCTGTACGCCGAGCGGCCGTCGCGGGTTCTCGCCCCCGCCCGGGGGGGTGGGCGCCCGCCCCCCGGGCGGACCGTGCGCCGAACGCGCCCGGGGAGCGTAATGGGCCCGGTGCATCCGGCGAGTTCCGCCGCCGCGGCGAGCGCTAGAGCTCTCCGGAATCGTGCGGCCGCCGAGGAGATCCGAACATGCCCACGATCGTCGAGCCGCCCGCCTCCCTCGACAAGAGAGCCGACCTCGCCGGCCCCGGCATCGGCAGCTACGAGGAGCTCGAGCGCATCCTGCCGAAGGACTACGACCCGCTGCTCTCGCCCAAGGAGACGCAGCGCGCGATCGCCGCGGTCAAGCGCTTCATCGAGGAGGGGCTCTGCCGCGAGCTCGGCCTGATGCGCGTCGAGGTGCCGCTGATCGTCGACGCCGAGAGCGGCGTCAACGACCTGCTCGATCGCGACGGCTCGCGCGGGCCGATCGGCTTCCGCATCACCAACGACCGGGGCAAGAACCCGGTCGACGCGCAGGTCGTGCAGGCCGCGACCAAGTGGAAGCGGGTCGCGCTCCAGATGTTCGACATGAAGCCGGGCGAGGGACTGGTCACCGACATGCGCGCCGTGCGCAAGGACTACTTCCTCGACCACGACCATTCGGCTTACGTCGACCAGTGGGATTGGGAGAAGACGATCACGGCGGGCGACCGCAATCTCGCCTACCTGACCGAGACCGTGCAGCGCATCTGGAAGGTGATTCACGAGGCCGACCGCTTCGCTCGCGACCTCTTCCCCGAGCTCGGACGCGCAGGCCATCCGCCGATCCCGGAGCGTCTCGAGTTCTTCCACGCCGAAGAGATCCTGGAGCTCTACCCCGACCTGCCGCGCAAGCAGCGCGAGACCGCGATCCTGCAGGAGCACCCGGCGATCTTCATCTACGGCATCGGCTGGACGCTCGCCGACGGCTACCCGCACGAGATGCGCGCCGCCGACTACGACGACTGGGTGACCGAGACGGTGTCGAAGGACGGCCGGCCGATGCACGGCCTGAACGGCGACATCCTGGTCTGGAACCCGGTGACCGAGCGCCGGCACGAGCTCTCGTCGATGGGCATCCGGGTCGACGCGAAGACGCTGGTCCAGCAGCTCGAGCTCACCGGCCAGCTCGACTTCCTGAAGTACCCGTACCACCAGGGAATCGTGAACGGCACGCTGCCGCTGTCGATCGGCGGCGGCATCGGCCAGTCGCGGACCCTCATGTACCTGCTGCGCAAGGCGCACCTGGGCGAGGTCTCGGTCACGGTCTGGCCCAAGGTGCTCAAGGAGATGTGCGCCCGGCGCAACATCCACGTCCTCGAGTGCTGAGCCGGGCGGGCGTCCCCCCGGGACCGGAGCGGCGGCCGCGTGCCGCCGCCCCGCCCCCCCGCCCGGTTCGGCAGCTCGAAGATTGACAGCGAAGAGCTCCGCGGCCCGCGCCGCCGCCCCTGACGTCCACGCGTCCTCCTGTCGGGGCCGAAACGGCGCGGGCCGCTTTTTCTCTTCCGATCCCGCTCGCCCGGCGCGACTCAGCCCGCGCGCGGCGGCGTGACGTTCTTCTCCGGAGGCTTGGGACCTTGCGGCGGCGGCACGCGCTCGCGCCAGAGGCCGAACAGCGTGGTGCCCAGCCCGAGCAGGATCTCGTCGACGAAGGGGACGAAGTCGGGCACCAGCAGATCGAAGAGGAAGAGCGCGAGGAAGATCCCGAACAGCTGCGGGAACTTCAGCCGCGACGCCACCCGCTCGACCGCCTCCGCGCCCAGAGCCGCCATGCCGGCAGTCTATTGCAGTGCCGCTGTCCGACGGCGAGGAGATCGGAGACACTCAGGGGGCGTGGAGCGTGTCGCAGTGGGGTCGGCGGCGGCCGGGGTGTCGGCGGAGGAGCTCGAGCGGCTCCACCCCGACGCCTTCGGCTGGGCCCTGTCGCTCGCCGGCGGAGACCGGAGCGAGGCCGAGGAGCTGCTCCAGTCCGCCTACCTGAGGATCCTCACGGGGACGGCGCGCTTCGAGGGTCGGTCTCGACTGCGCACTTGGCTGTTCGGCGTGGTCCGCACGGTTTGCCGGGAACGGCGCCGGCAGGCCGCCGTCCGCCGGCTCGCCCGGCTGCGCTGGCTCGCTCCCGGCGAGCCGGTCGATCCCGCCCCGGGGCCGGCCGAGCTCGCCGAGCGCTCCGGGCGCGCCGCGCGCACGCGTGAGGCGCTCGCGCGGTTGTCGGCGCGCCAGCGCGAAGTGCTCCACCTCGTCTTCTACCAGGAGCTGACGATCGAGGAGGCCGGGGCCGTAGTGGGCATCTCGGCGGGCAGCGCGCGCACCCACTACGAGCGCGGCAAGCAGCGGCTGCGCCGGCTGCTCGCGGAGGAGGGAACGTGAGCGAAAGCGAGGAGAACGGGCGGAGCACGGGGACGGAGGAGCTCGCGCAGGCCTTCGCGCAGCTTCGAGCGGAGGATCGCCGCGCCGCGCCATCGTTTCGCGATCTGGTCGAGCGCGGCGTGCGAGCCTCCGAGAGGCCGCGACGGTTCGCCTGGGCGGCGCGAGCGGCCGTCGCCGCCTGCGCCCTGGTCGGCCTGGCGCTCGGGCTGCTCCTGGCGCGCCCGGCGCGCGAGCCGGTGGTGGAGGGCGTTGTCGCCGAGCTCTCCGGCTGGCGATCTCCGACCGCCTTTCTGCTCGACACTCCGGGGCGCGAGCTGGCCAGCGCGCTGCCCCGACTCGGCGATTTCGGCTACCTCGTCGTCGACGCGCATGCCGGCCGTCCGAAGGCCGAACGCGCCGAGCCACTCAAGCAGCGAAAGGAGAGGAGACCATGAGAATCGGAAGCGGCCATGGACCTCGCAGGTTCGCCGTCGTCGCGCTCCTGCTCGCGCTGGGAACGCTCGCGCCGCCCCCGGCTCGCGGGGAGGAAGACCCGCTCGGCGGCACGCTCTTCCCACCCGAGATCGTGCTGCGGCACGCGGTGGAGCTGCGCCTCGAGGCGACCCAGGTCGACGCGATCAAGAGGGAGATCCAGCACGTGCAGCCGCTCTTCCTCGACCGGCAGCTCGATCTCCAGGCCGAGCTCGGCAAGCTGCGCGTCCTGCTCGCGCCGGCCCAAGTCGACGAGGACGCGGCGCTCGCTCAGCTCGACCGCATCCTCGAGCTCGAACGCGAGGTCAAGCGGGCGCAGATCGGGCTGCTGGTGCGCATCAAGAATCTGCTCGGCGCGGAGCAGCAGCGCCGGCTCGAGCAGTTGCGCGACCGGGGCTGAGGCCCCGGTGCGCGGACCGGAACGCGGAAGCGCGCGCCTCGCGCTCCTGGCGGCTCTGGCGGCGGCCGTCGCCGTCGCCGAGACGCGGTCGGCCGGGGTCCAGGAGTTCGCGAACCCGCAGCCGGTCGCGATCGCTGGCTACTCGGGCGATGCCATGGAGCCCTTCCTCTCGCGCGACGGCCGCTGGCTCTTCTTCAACGACTCGAACGCGCCCGGGGAGGACGCGGACCTGCACATGGCCGAGCGCGTCGACGAGCTCGCTTTCGTCTACCGCGGCGAGCTGCCGGGCGCCAATTCGCCGGAGCTCGACGCGGTGGCGAGCCTCGCCGCGAGTGGCCGCTTCTGCTTCGTCTCGTTGCGCAGCTACGCGGAGACCCTGGCGAGCCTGCACTGCGGGAACCTGGTCAGCGGTGAGGTCGTCGGCATCGAGCTGGTCGCCGGCGTCTCCCTCGGGCTGCCCGGCTGGGTGAACTTCGACGCCGAGATCGCCTGGGACGGCGGCGAGCTCTATTTCGTCGATGGCGAAGTCTCGGGCGTGCCGCCGCCGACCAGCGCGGACCTCGTCGTCGCCCGGGCCGTGCCCGGGGGCTTCGAGCGCCGGCCGGAGTCGGCTGCCTGGTTCTCGGCCATCAACAGCACCGATCTCGAGTACGCGCCCGCGATCACGGCCGACCGGCTCGAGCTCTTCTTCACCCGGTACCGGGAGGGAGACGGCGCGCGTCTCTTCCGCTCGCTGCGCGAAGGCATCGAGGCGCCCTTCGGCGAGCCGGTCGAGCTCGAGGCGCTCGTCGGCTTCGTCGAGGCGCCGGCCCTCGGTCCGGACGGTCTCGAGCTCTTCTTCCACCGCCTGGACGCGGGCACTTTCCGGATCTTCCGGGCGACTCGGCCCGAACGGCCGATCCTCTTCGCCGACTCCTTCGAGGCGGGCTTCGCCCGCTGGAGCGGCGGTGCGGGCTGGAGCCGGGACTAGGACGCCGACGGGAGCAGCGCGCGGCGAGCGAGGAAGGCGAGGCACTCCTTCCAGATCTCGGACCGGCGGTCGAGCAGGCGGTGGTCGCCGTCTCCCCAGAGCACCAGATCGACGAGTCCCGGGCGCGTGCGCGCGACGAAGTCGAGTACCTCACGGAAGTCGACCGAGGCGTCCTGACGCCCCTGGACGACCAGCGCTGGCACCCCGAGGTCGCCGGCGATCCTCCGGAAGTCGTGGCGGCGCAACTCTTCGACGATCTCCCAGCCGAGGTCGACCTCGACTAGCTCGCTCGTGAAGCGGATCGTGCCGGCGCGCTGCCACTCGGCGAAGCGCTCGGGTCCGGCCCAGCGCTCGAGCTCGCGCTCCATGGCGATCGCCGGCGCGATCGTCAGGCAGGCGGCGACGCCGGCCGGCCGGCGCGCCGCGTGGGCGAGCGCGGTCGCCCCCCCCATCGAAGAGCCGAAGAGCACGACGCGCTCGTGGCCGCGCTCGGCCAGCCAGCCGCGGATCCGGTCGAGATCTTCGAGGGTGCGGCCGAAGGTGAGCTCGCCGAGCCGGCCGTCCGAGCCGCCGTGGCCGCGGAAGTCGAAGGAGCAGAAGGGCAGGCCCGCCGCGAGCGCGCGGGCACGGAAGAACTCCCCCTTCTCGCCGCTCTGCTTCGAGCCGAAGCCGTGCAGGTAGAGCAGCGTCCAGTCGACGCGCGCGCCGCCCGGCGGCGGCTCGAGCCGCACCGCGAGCGTCACGCCACCGTCGACCGCCACCCGCTCCACGTCGCGACTCTACCGGCTCGCGTCGCTCGACCGTCCGGCCGCCGGTCAGAGCGGCTCGAGGCTCATGAGGTACTCGGCGAGCGCCTCGAGCTCGGCGTCGGGAAGGTGCGAGAGCTCGACCTGGATCTTCGCCATGCCGCCGCTCGACAGCTTGTCGAAGCCGAGCTCCTCGCCGTAGCGCAGGGCGAGCGCCAGGTCCGCCGCGTCCCGGTAGCGGCCACGCGCGGCCAGGCCGCGCAGGCTCGGCACGCGCCCCTCGCCGGCGGGGTGCGCGCCGCCCGCGAGCGAGCGCGTGGGATCGAGGCGCATCAGCGCGTCGCGCGGAGTGTGGCATTCGCCGCAGTGGCCGGGCGCGAGCGCCAGGTAGGCCCCCCGGTTCCAGGCCTCGCCGCGCGCCGGATCGCGCTCGAGCGCGACCGGCCCCAGCGCCAGCCGCTTCCAGAGTCCGACGCCCCGGCGCGCGAGCGGCAGCAGCGGCACCTGCGCTCGCCGCCGGCCAACCTCGATCGGCTCGAGCGTCCCGAGGTAGGCCCAGAGGTCGAGCAGGTCCTCGACCGGCATCGCGCGATACGAGGTGTAGGGGAAGGCGGGGAAGTAGTGGCGCCCGTCGGGGGCGAGCCCGCGCGCCATGGCGTTGACGAAGTCGATCGCGCGCCAGCGCCCGAGCCCGGTCTCCGGCGCTGGCGTCAGGTTGCCCGGGTAGAAGGTCCCGAACGGCGTCGGGAAAGGAGCGGTGCCGACCGGCGCGCCGGTCGCCTCGCCAACCTCCCCTGGGGCCGCGCGATGGCAGGCGTGGCAGCTGCCGACCCGGTAGAGCACCTCGCCGCGGCGGGGATCCGCCGCGTGCGCGGGCAGGACCGTGGCGGGCAGCGGGCGCGGGCGCGAGAGCCAGAGCGCGGCGGCCACGCCCGCCGCAGCGATCCCCGCCGCGGCCAGCCAACGGCGGCGCGAGCGGCGCGCGCCCGTCACCTCACTCCTTCGGCCGGCGGTAGGAGTCGTGGCAGGCGCGGCAGGCCTGGCCGACCTTGCCGAGCGCGGGGCGGTAGGCCGCCTCCTCGGTGACCGACTGGAGCGCCACCGCGGCGTCGTGGCCGGCCTGGAGCTTGGCCTCGAAGTCGGCGCGGTTCGCCCAGATCTCGGCCTTCGCCCAGGTTTCGTGCGCGCCCTTGTCGCTCCCGGCGGGGAAGAGCTCGGCGGCGCGCTCGAAGCTCTCGGCGATCGTCGTCGCGTTCCGGCGCACGACCTCGGCGTCGAACGGCGCTTCGCCCCGGGCGATGCCCGAGAGGGCCTTCATCGAGTCGCCGACCTTCTTCATCGCCTCCTGGCGCTCGGTGATCGGGTCGCCCGCGTCGCCGTCCGCGGCGAGCGCCGCGAAGGCGAAGGGCAGGGAGACGAGCAGAGTGGCGAGACAGACGAGACGGAGGGTGCGCATGGCGTCGGGTTCTCCTTGGGAAAGCGAGGGACGTCGTGATTGCCGCGGTCGCCGCACGGGCCTCAACGCCTCCCGGGAGCGGCCGCGGCGGCCAGGTAGTCGGCGGCGAGGTGGGCCAGGGCACGCGCTCCGACCGGCAGCGCCGACTCGTCGAGAAAGAAGCGGGGGGAGTGGTTCGGGGCCGCGCTCGCCTCCTGGCCCGCCGGCGTCACGCCGAGCGAGAGGAAGAGCCCGGGGACGCGCCGCGCGTAGTAGGAGAAGTCCTCCGCCCCGGTGTTCTTCGCCACCTCGAAGACGGCGCCGGGGGCGAGCCGCTCGAGCGTCGGCAGCATGCGGCGGGTGAGCTCCGGATCGTTGACCGTGACCGGATAGCCGCGCTCGATCGCGACGCGCGCCACGGCGCCGTGGCCTTCGGCGGTCTTCTCCGCGATTCGTCGCAGCCGGGCGTGGATCGCGTCGCGCATCCCCTCGTCGTAGGCGCGGATGGTGCCGACCAGACGGGCGCGGTCGGGAATGATGTTGTTGCGCACGCCCGCTTCGAACTGTCCGACCGTGACGACCGCCGGCTCGTGGGTCAGGTCGATCTGCCGGGAGACGATCGTCTGGAGCGCGCCGACGATCTCGGCGCCGACGACGATCGGGTCGATTCCCGCCCAGGGCTTCGAGCCGTGGGTCTGCACCCCCTCGACGACGATCTCGAATCGGTCGGCCGAGGCGAGCGCCGGTCCGGAGCGGTAGCCGATCGTGCGCGCGGTCTGTCCGGCGAAGAGGTGCAGCCCGAAGACCGCTTCGACCGGCGGGTCGTCGAGCACCCCTTCGGCCACCATCCTCTCGGCGCCGGCGGGCTGCTCCTCGATCGGCACGCCCTCCTCCGCCGGCTGGAAGAGCAGCACCACGCGCCCGGGGAGCCGCTCGCGCACGCCGGCGAGCGCCTCGGCCGCGGCGAGCAGCATCGCCATGTGCCCGTCGTGGCCGCAGGCGTGCATCACCGGGACGGTGCGCCCCTCGTAGACGCCGGTGGCGCGGCTGGCGAAGGGGAGGTCGACCTGCTCGGCGACCGGCAGCGCGTCGAGGTCGGCGCGCAGGGCGACGGTCGCTCCGGGCCGCCCGCCGTCGATGACCGCGACGACGCCGTGCCCCGCGACGCCGGTGCGCGGCTCGAGCCCCATCTCGCGCAGCCGCTCGGCGACGAAGCGCGCGGTCTCGGCCTCGCGGTTCGACAGCTCCGGGTGCTGGTGGAGGTGGCGCCGCCAGGCGACCAGGCGCTCTCCCGCCTCCGCGACGCGCGCGTCGAGCTCGGCCGCGAGCGGCGACGGGTCGAGCGACCGCGCCGGCGTCGACGGGGCGAGCGGGAGGGCGAGGAGCGGAAGGAGGAGAAGACGACTCGGGTTCATGGCGGTCGCTCCAGACGGAGGATCTTAGGCCGAGACGCGCGAGGCCGCCATCGCGCGTCACGAGGCCGCGACGCGGAGCGGACGGGCGGCTACACTGGGGCGGCATGCGCCCCCAGCGCCCCCGCTCGCGTCCTCTCCCGTCCCGGGCCCACTGGCTGCTCGTCGGGCTCGCGCTGGCCGGCGGCCTGCGGGCGAGCGCGGCCGGCGAGGTGCCGCGCCTGGTCGTCCAGGCCCCGCCGGAGCTGCGGGCGAGCGCCTCGCGTCTCGAGCGCCTCGGACCCGAGGCGCTCGAGCCGGCGATGCGCCGCACCGGGCTCGCCGATCCGGGGCCGCCGATTCTCGTGGTGCTGGCGCCGGAGGCGTCGCCGGCCGCGCGGGCGCGCCCCGCCTGGGTCGCCGGCTACGCCCAGGGGGCGAACGGCGTCGTGGTCCTCCTGCCCGCGCGCGTGGGCCGCTACCCGGACGCCGACCTCCTGTCGCTGCTCCAGCACGAGGTGGCGCACGTGCTGATCGCCCGTGCCGCGCGGGGCGGCGAGGTGCCGCGCTGGTTCGACGAGGGGCTGGCTATGGCTTCGAGCCGCGCGACCGGTCTCGGCGACCGGGCGCGTTTGGCGCTCGCGGTGCTCTCCGACTCGCGGCTGCCGCTGGCACGCATCGACGCCGCCTTCGCGGGGGGAACCGCGGAGGTCGAGTCCGCCTATGCGCTCGCCCGCGACGTGGTGCGCGAGCTGCTGGCGCGCCACGGCGAGGACGTCGGCGCGCGCATCCTCGCCCGCGTCGCGCGCGGCGAGCGGTTCGCGCACGCCTTCCGGGGCGCGACCGGCGAGACCGTGGGCGACTTCGAGCGGCGCTACTGGCGGGAGCGCAGCTTCTGGGACCGCTGGCTGCCGATTCTCACGAGCTCTGTGCTGCTCTGGGGCGGGATCGCGACGTTGGCGCTGCTCGCCTTCCGGCGGCGGCGAGCGCGCGACCTGGCGACGTACCAGCGCTGGGAGGAGGAGGAACGCCTGCGCCTCGCGCCGCCGCCGTCGGCCGAGCAGGAGTCGGGAGGCAACGGCTCCCCGCGAAGCCATTGAGCGCTCGATCCTCGGGGTCGAGGCTCAGTGGCGCGTCGCGGGCAGCGGCCGGTCACCCGGCTCGTCGCCGCCGAAGAAGAGCCTCCCTTCGCGGTAGCTCGCGCCGCGCAGCGCGAGCGCCAGCACCTGCCCGAGGTCCTCCACCGGGTGGGCGACGATGCCGCCGCGCACCTCGGAGGGCAGGTCCTCGAGGTCGGCCTCGTTCTCCTTGGGCAGCAGGATCTCGCGGATGCCGGCGCGCACCGCCCCGAGCACCTTCTCCTTGACGCCGCCGATCGGCAGGACGCGGCCGGAGAGGGTGATCTCGCCGGTCATCGCCAGATCGTGACGGACGGGCCGGCCGGAGAGGACCGAGACGACCGCGGTCGCCATGGTCACGCCCGCCGAGGGGCCGTCCTTGGGCACCGCGCCCGCGGGTACGTGGATGTGCAGCTCCTGCTCGAAGGCGTCCGGGTCGATGCCGAGCGACGCGGCGTGGGCGCGCGCGTAGCTCCAAGCGGCGCGCGCCGACTCCTTCATCACGTCGCCGAGCTGGCCGGTGAGCACCAGGTCCCCCTTGCCCTTCATCGCCGACGCCTCGACGAACAGGATGTCGCCGCCGACCGGCGTGTAGAACATGCCGGTGGCGACGCCGACCTGGTCGGCGCCTGCCGCCCGTTCCGGGTGGACCCGCGGCCGGCCGAGCAGCTCGTGCACCAGGGCGGAGTCGACCTCGGCCGGCAGCGGCGCGCCGGAAGCGACGCGGCGCGCCACCTTGCGCGCCAGCTTGCCGAGCTCGCGCTCGAGCTGGCGCACGCCCGCCTCGCGCGTGTAGCCGTTGATCACCTCGGCGAGCGCGCCGTCGCCCAGCGCGAGCTGCGCCCGCTCGAGGCCGTTCTCCTCGACCTGGCGGGGGAGCAGGAAGCGCTTGGCGATCTCGCGCTTCTCGTCCTCGGTGTAGCCGGAGAACTCGACCATCTCCATGCGGTCGAGCAGCGGCCCCGGGATGCTCTGCGGAAAGTTGGCGGTGGCGACGAAGAGCACCTCCGAGAGATCGAAGGGCACGCCGAGGTAGTGGTCGACGAAGCTGTCGTTCTGCGCCGGATCGAGCACCTCGAGCAGCGCGGCGGCCGGATCGCCCTGGAAGGAGACGCCGAGCTTGTCGATCTCGTCGAGCAGGAACACCGGGTTCTTGGTGCCGACCTGCTTCATGCCCTGCAGGATCCGTCCGGGCATGGCGCCGACGTAGGTGCGCCGGTGGCCGCGGATGTCGGCCTCGTCGCGCGCGCCGCCGAGCGAGATGCGCACGTACTCGCGGCCGGTCGCGCGCGCGATCGAACGGGCGATCGAGGTCTTGCCGACCCCGGGCGGACCGACGAAGAGCAGGATCGGTCCCTTCGCCTGGCGGTGCGCCGCGCCGCCGTCGGCCGCGGCCGGGCGCGGCGCCTCGGCGGACCCCGCGGGAGCCGCGGCGTCGACCTCGCGCTCGGCGTCGGTCTCGGAGTCCGTCGCGGCTGATCCCGGGACGGCGTGCTCGCGCGCGCGGCGCAGCTGGCGGACCGCGAGGAACTCGAGCACCCGGTCCTTGACGTCCTTCAGGCCGTAGTGGTCCTCCTCGAGGATCGTCTCGGCCGCCTGGATGTCGAGCTTCTCCTCGCTGCGCGCGCTCCAGGGCAGCTCGGCCACGGTCTCGAGGTAGGTGCGGATGACCTGCGTCTCCATCGACTCCCGGCCGATCCGGCGCAGGCGGGCGAGCTCGCGGTCGACCTCCTTGCGCGCCGCCGGCGGCAGCTCGAGCTTCGCGAGGCGCTCGGCGAGCTCGTCGGTCTCCTTGCCCTCGTCCCCCTCGCCGAGCTCCTTCTGGATCGCCCGCATCTGCTCGCGCAGGATCGTCTCGCGCTGGCGGTCGCCGAGCTCCTCGCGCACCTTCGACTGGATCTCCTCCTGGGCTTCGAGCACGTCGAGCTGGCGCTGGACGAGCAGCAGGACCTGGCGCAGGCGCTGTTCGACGGAGAGCGTCTCGAGCAGGCGCTGGCGCTCGGCGGTCGGCTGCTCGATGTAGGCGGCGACCAGGTCGGCGAACTTCCCCGGCTCGGTGGCGTGCCCCATGACTTGCTGCACCAGCTCCTCGGGCAGGCCGGCGCGCTTGGCGAGCTCGACGGCGCGCTCGCGCGCCTCGCGGAAGAGCGCGACGAAGGCCGAGTCGCGCGCGTCGAGCGGCTCTTCATCGGCCGCCGGCAGGGTGGTGGCGACCAGGTAGCCGCCGGCGCGCTCCTCGAGCCGGACGGCGATCCCCCGCCGCTCGCCGTGGAGCACCAGCTGCATGCCGGAGAGGTGGCGCTGCACCTGGCCGAGCCGCGCGATCGTGCCGAACTGGTAGAGCCCCTCGGGGGTCACCTGATCGACGTTCTTGCGCTGGCTGAGCGCGAGCACCAGCGGCTCCGGCGCCCGCAGCGCGCTCTCGATCGCCTTCAGGGTGCCGGGGCGCCCGGCGCCGATCGGCATCGCGATGCCGGGGAAGAGGACGGCCTCCCGCAGCGGGAGGACGGGGAGATGGATCTGCTCGCTCATGAACGCTCCGGGCGGCCGCCGCCGGCGATCCGCTCGCCGGTAGCGCCACCGCTGACCCGCACAACCCACCCGCGCGCCCGACTATTCCAGCAGTCTGAGTCCGACACGCTCAGAGTTTCTTGCTGCCCTCGTCTGCTTCTTCTGCTGCCTGTTTTTCTCTGTCTCTCTCTTTCTCTCTCTTT
>WYBK01000254.1 GCA_011525905.1 Acidobacteriota bacterium | reverse complement strand
GCGAGCTCGTCGGCGCGCTCGTTCTCCGGGTCGCCCGCGTGCCCGCGCGTCCAGCGGAAGCGGACCTGGTGGACCTCGAGCAGCGACAGCAGCTCGGTCCAGAGATCGACGTTGAGCGCCCGGCTCTTGTCGGCCTTGCGCCAGCCGTTGGCGCGCCAGCGGCGCGCCCAGCCCTTCTCGACCGCATGGACGACGTACTGCGAGTCGCTCCAGAGCTCGACGCGGCTCGGGCCCTTGAGCGCCCGGAGCGCCTCGATCACCGCCAGCAGCTCCATGCGGTTGTTGGTCGTGCGCCGGTAGCCGCGCGCGATCTCGCGGCGATGGCCGTTCCAGAGCAGGACCACGCCGAAGCCCCCCGGCCCCGGGTTGCCGCTGCAGGCGCCGTCGGTGTAGGCGGTGACCGTGTGGATCATGCGCGGGGCGTGGCGACGCGCGCCGCGCCGAGCTCCTGCAACGAGCGCACGGTGAGCGTCCGGCCGCGCAGCGCGGCGATCGCCTCGACCGCCGCCGCCGCGCCGGTGAGGGTGGTGACGCAGGGCAGCCCGAGCTTCATCGCGGTACGCCGGATGTAGGCGTCGTCCATCGCCGGGTCGCGGCCGACCGGCGTGTTGATCACCAGCACGACCTCGCCGTTGATCATCGCGTCGAGGACGTTCGGCCGCCCCTCGTGGACTTTGAGGATGGGACGCACGACGAAGCCGCGCGCCTCGAGGAAGGCGGCGGTGCCGCGCGTGGCGACCAGCTCGAAGCCGAGCTCGGCCAGCCGCTCGGCGACCGGCAGCAGCCGCGGCTTCTCCCGATCGTGGACCGAGAGGAAGGCGGCCCCGGCGAGCGGCAGGTGGTTGCCGGCGGCGACCCAGGCCTTGGCGAAGGCCCAGCCGAAGCGGGCGTCGACGCCCATGACCTCGCCGGTCGACTTCATCTCCGGACCGAGCAGCGGGTCGACACCGGGGAAGCGCTTGAACGGGAAGACGGGCGCCTTGACGAACACCGCCGGCACCTCCGGCTCCTCGACGAAGCCGATCGACTCGAGGTTCTCCCCCGCCATGACGCGGCAGGCGACGCCCACCAGCGGCACCCCGACCGCCTTGGCGATGAACGGCACGGTGCGCGAGGCGCGCGGGTTGACCTCGAGCACGTAGAGCTCCCCCCGCTGGCGGGCGAACTGCACGTTCATCAGGCCGCGCACGCCGAGGCGCAGCGCCAGGCGGCGCGCGATGTCCCGCATCTCGTCGACCTCGGCGCGCGACGCCGTGTGCGGCGGCAGCACCGCCGCCGAGTCGCCCGAGTGGACGCCGGCCTCCTCGATGTGCTGCAGGATGCCGCAGACCACGGCCCGCTCGCCGTCGGCCACCATGTCGAGGTCGAACTCGGTCGCCTCCTCCAGGAAGCGGTCGAGCAGAACCGGGTGGCCGCCCGAGACCTCGGCCGCCGCCTCCATGAAGCGCGCGACCGACTCCTCGTCGTAGCAGATCGCCATGGCGCGGCCGCCGAGCACGTAGCTCGGCCGCACCAGCACCGGGAAGCCGAGCCCGCGAGCCACTTCGAGCGCCTCGGCGAGCGTGGTCGCGGTACCGTGCTCGGGCTGGCGGATCCCTTCCTCGGCGAGCAGCCGGCCGAACAGCTCGCGGTTCTCGGCCAGGTCGATCGCCTCCGGCGAGGTCCCCCAGATCGGCACTCCGGCGCGCTCGAGCCCTTGGGCGAGCTTGAGCGGCGTCTGGCCGCCGAGCTGAACGATCACCCCCTCGGGGCGCTCGCGCTCGTAGATCGCGAGCACGTGCTCGAGGGTCAGCGGCTCGAAGTAGAGGCGGTCCGAGGTGTCGTAGTCGGTCGAGACGGTCTCGGGGTTGCAGTTGACCATGATCGTCTCGAAGCCGAGCTTCGCCAGGCTGAAGGCGGCGTGCACGCAGCAGTAGTCGAACTCGATTCCCTGGCCGATCCGGTTGGGCCCGGAGCCGAGGATCAGCACCTTGCGGCGCTCCCCCGGCTCGGCCTCGTCCTCGCTGCCGAAGGTCGAATAGAGGTAGGGCGTGCGCGCGGGAAACTCGGCGGCGCAGGTGTCGACCCGCTTGTAGATGCGCGTCAGCCCGAGCTCGCGGCGATGCGCGGCGATCCGCTCGGCGGACGCGTCGAGCAGCATCGCCAGCCGCTCGTCGGTCAGGCCCGCCTGCTTGGCGCGCGCCAGCAGGGCGGCCGGCACCGAGCCGAGCGACCAGCAGGCGAGCTCGGCCTCCAGCTCGACGATCTCGGCGATCTCGCGCAGGAACCAGGGGTCGACGTGGCTGGCGCGCGCCACCTCGTCGACCGTCCACCCCTGGCGCAGCGCCGCGAAGATCGCGAAGATCCGCTCCGAGGTCGGCGTCGACAGCCGCTGCTTCAGGCGCACCGGATCGGCGACCCGCTCCTCGCGCGCGGCCGCCGAGCCGTCGAGCTCGAGCGAGGCGAGCCCCTTGAGCAGCGCCTCGCCGAAGGTGCCGCCGATCGCCATCACCTCGCCCACCGACTTCATCGCCGTGCCCAGCACGCCGGTCGCGCCCGGGAACTTCTCGAACGCCCAGCGCGGGATCTTCACCACCGTGTAGTCGAGCGTCGGCTCGAAGGCGGCGTAGGTCTTGCCGGTGATGTCGTTGGGGATCTCGTCGAGCGTGTAGCCGACCGCCAGCAGGGCCGCGATCTTGGCGATCGGGAAGCCGGTCGCCTTGGAGGCGAGCGCCGAGCTCCTCGACACGCGCGGGTTCATCTCGATGACGATGCGCGCGCCGCTCTTCGGGTCGACCGCGAACTGGATGTTCGAGCCGCCGGTCGCGACGCCGACGCGGCGGATCACCGCGAAGGCGTCGTCGCGCATCGCCTGGTACTCGCGATCGGAGAGCGTCTGCTGCGGCGCCACCGTGATCGAGTCGCCGGTGTGCACGCCCATCGCGTCGAAGTTCTCGACCGAGCAGACGACGATGCAGTTGTCGCGGCGGTCGCGGATGACCTCGAGCTCGAACTCCTTCCAGCCGAGCACCGACTCCTCGATCAGCACCTTGTGCGCCGGGCTCGCCGCGAGCGCGTTGGCCGCCACCTCGTCGAGCTCCTCGCGATTCCAGCAGGTACCGCCCCCCTCCCCGCCCAGGGTGAAACTCGGCCGCACGATCACCGGAAAGCCGATCTCGGCGGCGATGTCCCGAGCCTCCTCGACGCTCGCCGCGTAGCCGCTGCGGCAGACGCGCAGGCCGATCTCCTCCATGGCCCGCTTGAACAGCGCGCGGTCCTCGCCGACCTCGAGCGCCTCGACGCCGGCGCCGAGCAGCTCGACGCCGTGGCGCTCGAGCGCTCCCGAGGAGTGCAGCGCCAGGGCGAGGTTGATGCCGGTCTGCCCGCCGACCGTCGGCAGGATGGCGTCCGGGCGCTCCTTCTCGAGGATCTTCTCGACCACCTCGGGGGTGAGCGGCTCGACGTAGGTGGCGTCGGCCAGCTCCGGGTCGGTCATGATGGTCGCCGGATTGGAGTTGACCAGGATCACCCGGTACCCCTCCCGGCGCAACGCGCGGCAGGCCTGTGTCCCCGAGTAATCGAACTCGCAGGCCTGCCCGATGACGATCGGTCCCGAACCCAGGACCAGGATCGATTGGAGGTCCGTCCGCTTTGGCATCGCGAGGCGGAATCCTATCAGCGGCCCGCGGCCGGAAGCCGCTCCGGCCCCAGGATCCACGCATGGAATCGGCCGCGGTGGCGCGGCGCCTCACTGCCCCGCGCGGGTGCGGGTGAGCAGGATGCGGACGAGGTCGGCCTGGCGGGTGGTGCCGAGCTTGGCGTAGATCCGTTTCAGGTGGGTGCGTACGGTCTCGAGACTCACGCCGAGCTCGCGGGCGACGCGCGCGGTCGATGAGCCCCGGGCCATGCGCACAGCGACCCGCGCCTCGGCGGGCGTCAAGCCGCGCGACCGCACCAGCGACGCCTCGGCCTCCGGCCCGAGATCGGGCCAGGCGCTGACCGGGCCGGTCGGCGCGGTCTCGGCGGAGCTGCCGAGGCGCAGAGTCAAGCGCAGAGCGCGCTCCAGGTGGCGCAGGACCGGCCGGAGACGGGTGCGGTCGTTCTGTCGCCAGGGCGGTGCGCCGCGACCGCGCTCGACGACGACGAAGGTGGTGGCGCGAGCGCCGACGTGCGGCAGCTCGACCCAGGCGACGCCGCCGTCGAACCGGAACGAGGCCGCGCCAGCGGCGGCCGCGCCCGAGTTCCCGCCGCGACGGGCGGAGGAAGCGGCCGGCCGGCGTCCGGCGCGGCCGTGCGAGACGGCGACGAAGAGGGTGTCCCCGCGGCTGGAATCGAACACCTCGAGGGCGACTCGCGAAGCGCCGAGGT
>WYBK01000253.1 GCA_011525905.1 Acidobacteriota bacterium | reverse complement strand
GGCCGACCGGCGCTGGAGCGGGCTCGGCGGCGACGACCTCCGGCTCGAGCTGGCGCGGGCCGCCGCCCGGCCGCTGGCCAACCTGCCGCGACTCGGCGGGCGGATCCAGCGGGTCGAGGCGCACGCCCCGGCGCTGCTCGAGGGGTTCGAACGGACGACCGAGCTCGTCGCCCGGCTGCCGGCCGACGTCCGCTTCCCGCCCGTCCACGAGCGGGCCGAGACCCGCATCCTCTTTCGGCCGAGCGCCCAGTACGGCGAGGTGCTCGGGCTGCTCGTCGAGCCGCGCTACCTGGCCGACGGGCTGGCCTCGAGCCTCCTGCTGGAGGCGCTGCTCCGGGTTTTCGCCGCGAGCCCCGAGCGGCCGCTGCTCTGGCCGCTGGTCGCCGAGGAGCGCGCGGCGCTCGAGCGGCTCGACGTGCCGGTCTTCCGACTGCCGGTCACGGCCCGCGCCCTCGCCACGCGAGCCGGCCAGCCGATCGAGGGGTGGGTCGCGCGCTCGGGAGTCGAGGCGGCGCGGGCTCGCCTCGGGGCGCTCGACGCCCGGGCGATCGGCCGCGAGCGCGCGGCGCTCGAGCGGGCGTCGCGGCCCCGCGCGCTGCCGCGCGCGCTCGAAGAGGGGCGCCTGCTCGCGGCGGCCGGCGCGATCGCCGAAGCGCTCGAGCGCTCCGAGGCGTTCGCGGCGCCGCCCGGCCAACGCGCGACGCTGCGCGACCTGGCGCTCTACGGGGGCGTGGCCGGCCGCGCGCTCTTCGCGGCCGGCGCGCACCGGGCGACCGGCCGCGCGCGTTGGCTCGGCATCGCGCGTCGCCTGGCGGAGGGCCTCGGCGAGGCCCTCGCCGCCGATGCGGGCGCGGGCGAGAGCGGGGAGGCCTTCGCCTCGCGCCCCGGCGGCACCGACGGTTGGGGCTCGCTCGTCTGGAGCCTGGTGACGCTCGCCGAGCTGCTCGAGGACCGGCGGCTGCTCGAGGGGGCGCGCGCCGCGAGCCGGCGGCTCGAGCGGGCGCCCTTCGAGCCCGATCGCTGGGGCTTCGACCTGGCCGCCGGCGAGGCGGGCGCCCTGCTCGGCCTGCTCGCGCTGGCCGAGGCCGGGGAGGCCGAAGCGCTCGCGGCCGCGCGCCGGCGCGGCGATCGCCTGATCGAATCGGCGCTCGCGGGCGCCGGCTGGCCCGCGCCCGGCGGCGGGCCGCCGCTCGCCGGCTTCGCCCACGGCGCGGCAGGGATCGCGCGCGCGCTCGACGCCCTGGCGCGCGCCACCGGCGAGGCGGGCTATGCCCGAGCGGCCGAGTCGGGTCGGGACTACGAGCGTCAGCTCTTCGACGGTCGCCGGGGCGACTGGCCGGCGCTGGTGGCCGGCGCGCCGGGCGCTCCGCCCGAGCGCCGCTGGCTGGCCTCCTGGTGCCACGGCGCCCCGGGCGTCGCTCTCGATCGGGCGCTGCGGCTCGCATCGGGGGAGGATCGCGCCGCCGAGGCGGAGCTCGCGGCCGCGCTCGCGACGGTCTCGGGCGCGCCGCTGCCCGAGGTCGATCACCTCTGCTGCGGCACGGCGGGGCGGATCACGGCGCTCGCCGCCGCCGCTCGCTGGCTCGGGAGCGAGTCGCCGCTCGCCGAGGCGCGGCGGCTGGCGCGTCGCGCGATGGCGCGCGCCGAGGGACGGGGAGGTTGGACGGTTCCGGCGGGCGGCGACGGGGAGGGGAGGCCCGAGCTCGGCTTCTTCCGCGGCTACCCCGGCCTCGCCTGGACCCTGGTTGCGCTGACGCCGGTGGGCGCCGGGCTGCCGTTGGTGGCGGCGCTCGAGCTCCCGTCCGAACGTCGGCGCCGGGAGAATGCGGCGTGACCGGAGAATCGCTCACCGGGATCGAGATTCGACGCCTGAGTGCGGCGGAGGCGGCGGCCTTCGCGGAGCTGACCTTTCCGACCTACCGCCGGCTGCTCGCGCTCGAGCCGACCGTGCGTCACCCCGAGCAGGGGGATCCCCGGCGGATCGAGGCGATCGCGATCGGCGCGCTGCGCGCCGGCCGGCCGGTCGGGCTGGCGCTCGGCGAGCGGGCGCTCGCCGCCGGGGAGCCGGCCGAGGCGCTGTCGCTCTTCGTCGTCGCCGGGGAGCGCGGCCGGGGCCTGGGCGGGGCGCTGCTCGGTGCGCTCGAGGACGAGCTCGCGGCGCTCGGGGCGCCGGAGATCCGCGCCACCTGGACGGCCGGCAAGCCGGCGACCGCGTACCTCGAGCGGATCCTCGCGCGGCGCGGGTGGAGCGCGCCGGTGGCGCGAACGGTCTCGGCGCGCTTTCGCCCGGAGGACATGCTCACGCTGCCGCTCTTCTCGCCCCGCCACCTGGCGGCGCTCGACCCCGGCTTCGAGATCTTCCCCTGGTCCGAGCTGCCGCTCGACGAGCTCGCGGCCCTGCGCGCCGGCAACGAGGCCCGCCCCTGGATCTCCGAGGGTCTGGAGCCCTGGAGCTACGGCGGCGGCGCCGGCTACGACCCGGCGACCAGCGTCGGCGCGCGGCTGGGCGGCCGCCTGGTCGGCTGGGTGCTGACCGAGCGCATCGACGGCCGGCTGCTGCGCTGGACGGTCAGCTTCCTCGACAAGCGCCACAGCCGCCGCGGGCGCATCGTGCCGCTCTACAAGGCGTCGCTCGAACGCGCGGTGGCCGCGGGCTACGAGCTCTGCCTGTTCGTCACGCCCGTTCGCTTTCCGAACATGGTGCGCTTCATCGAGCGCTGGATCTCGCGCCGCGCGACGTTCGTCGGCGAGACGCGCGGGGCGGGCAAGCCGCTCGAGGTCGCCTTGAAACCGATTCCGGATCGTGTTTAGGATGACGTCAGTCACGACGAAGATCGAACCTGCCAGAGGAGCGGGAGGAGAGGTGGACGCGTCACCGCACCCGTCTGAGTCCCACGTCCCGAGAAGGAGGGGCCGATGAGAGCCTTGCGCCCGTGGAGTCTGCTGTCCCTGGCGACGCTGCTGCCGCTGCTGGCGGCGTCTGCCGGCGTCGCCGAGCTGTCCGAGCAGCCGCGCGCCCGCTACGAGCCGCCGATGTTCGAGTACGGGGACAATCGCATCTCGCTGCTCGAGTCGGTGCGCCTGACGCTCCAGCACGATCCCAATCTGATGTTGCGCGGCGCCGATGCCCGCCTGCGCGAGGGCATCGCCCAGGAGCTGCGCGGCGCCTTCGACTGGGTGCTCGAAGGGGAGCTCTCCTACGACTACCGCGAGCAGGAGCTCAAGGACTCGACCAAGCAGACCGAGATCGACAAGCGGCGCAAGGCCGAGCGCAACGTGATCGACACCTGCGCCGAGCGGGATCGGCAGCAGCAGATCCTCGAGCAGCTGCAAGACGAGCTCGACGGCACCAACGACGATCTGCTGGCGCCGCCCGACCTGGCGCTCGAGAAGCAGATCCAGTTCTTCGACCTGCTGATCGCCAACGCCGACACGCCGGCCGAGCGCGAGGCGCTGGCCAACCAGAAGGTCGACTTCATCCAGGTGGAGATCGCGGCGCGCGATCAGGTCGTCGCCAATCTGGTGCGCGGCTGCGAGCAGGCGGCGATCGACCGCGACCGGCTGGGCGGCGTGCCCGACTTCGAGTACTTCGAGCAGGGGCGGGTCGATCTGAAGCTGCGCAAGCAGTTCCGCTCCGGCATCAAGCTCACCCCCTTCCTCAACGGCCAGTTCGACAAGACGCAGTTCGACGGCAAGAGGAACGGCCCCGAGGAGCAGGTCTTCATCCTCGAGCGCGACGCCAACGGCAATCTCGTCGAGGTGCCGCTCGAGACCAGCCTCGGGCCGGTCACCCGCACGATCGACTTCGGCGGCAAGGGAGTCAAGGACATCTACCAGGCCGCCGTGGGCTTCGAGGTCAACATCCCGATGCTGCGCGGGCGGGGCGCCGACGCGGTCGCCGCCGGCGAGCGCGCGGCACTCAGGGACGCCGAGGCCGCCGGCCTGGCGGTCAAGCACACCGCATCGGAGTCGGTGCTGCGCACGGCGCAGGCCTACTGGGCGCTGCTCGCGGCGCAGGAGCGGATCGCGGTCCTCGAGCACTCCGTCGAGCTCGAGAGCCGGCTGGTCGAGACCACCCGCGCGCTGATCGAGGGCGAGGAGATGCCGCGCGCCGAGCTGGCCCGGGCGCTCGCCGCCGAGGCCAACGCGCGCGCGCAGCTCGAGTCGGCGCGCCGCGAGCACGTCAAGGCGCGCATGGACCTGGCGCTCGCCATGGGCGTCGGCGTCGAGTCCGAGGCGAACGCCCCGCTGGCCGCCGGGCCCTTCCCCGAGGTGCCGGCGGCCGAGACGATCGGCGCGCTGAGCGATCCGGCGCTCGCCCTGGGCGCGGTCGACCGCCGCTTCGACCGTCGCTCCGCCCGGGTTTCCAGCGAGGCGCGCGAGCTCGAGGTCCGCGGCGCGTTGCTCGACCAGAAGAGCAAGCTCGACCTCGGCATCACGATCTCCAGCCGGGCGATCGGCGAGGACAGCCTGTCGAACGCCACCGACTCGTTCGCCGACCCGAGCTATCGCATCAAGCTCGCCGCCGAGCACCCCTTCGGCAACAACGAGCGGGCCGGCCGCTACATGCAGGCGGCCGCGCGCCTCGACCAGCAGGCGATCCAGGAGGTCGACCTCGACCGCAACATCAAGCTCAACGTGGTGCTCGCCCGGCGATCGCTCGAGGAGGCGGCGGCGCGCTACGTTCAGGCCGCCGAGGCGGCGAGGCTCTTCCGCGAAACGGTGGCGGCCGAGTTCGAGAAGCTCAAGCTCGGCTCCTCGACGCTGGTCGACGCCATCGTCACGGAGCAGCAGCAGACCCAGGCGCAGCTGGCGGTGATCGCGGCGCAGCAGGAGGTCGCGACGCTGCTCGCCCAGCTGCGCTTCGAGACCGGTACGCTGGTCGAGGACACCGAGCAGGGCTTCCTGGTCGACGAGCCGAGGCTGCTCACGCTGCCGGAGACGACCGCACCGGCGGGAGGCTCGCTGTGAGACGCCGCACCGCCGCCCGCTTGGCGGCGGGCGTCGCGCTGGCCACGGCCCTGCCGGCCGCGGCCGAGCTGCTCACGGCGGCCGATGCCGTGAGGGAGACGCTCGCCCGAGACCCCCGCGTGGCGCTGGCGCTCGCCCAGGTGGCGGAGCGCGAGGGCCAGTACCGGGAGAGCCGGGGTCTGTTCGACGGCACCTTCTTCGTCGACTCCCAGCTCGACCATCGCCGGCAGGCGCTCGCCGGCGAGATCCTCAAGGAGGAGAGCAAGCGACGGATCCAGCTCGAGCTGGTCGAGAGGTTCTTCAACAACGCGGCGCGGGACATCGACCGCTTCCTCGCCGACGGCGACATCGACGAGTCGAGCCTGCTGTTCGGCGACACCTCGCAGCGCTCGGTGAACGGGTGCGGGCCGACGCAGACCAAGGTCGAGATCGACCTGGGCGCCGACATCGAGGGCAATGATCAGGGGACGGTCTTTCTCTGTCTGAACGCGGCGGAGAACTTCGGTTCGGTGCAGTCGATCGGCATCAGCCTGACCGAGGCGGGAGCGATCTCGCCGCAGGACCTCTCGACGCTGCGCATCTTCCTGCGGCTGGCGCAGCTCGCCCCGGAGCTCGACGAGTTCCGTCAGGAGCTGGTCAAGCTGCTCAACGACCAGGGGCGCATCGCGCTGCGCCTGGTCCGTCAGGTGGCCCAGGCGGCGCACTTCGCCCGCCAGCGGCTGGGCGGCTTGCCGGACGAACAGATCTCGATCGACTTCCAGACCAGCCTGGGCACGCGGCACCGCCTGCGCAACGGCATCGGCATCTCGCCGACGCTCGAGCTGCGGGCGCTGGAGGAGAACTTCTCGGGAAAGCTGCGGATCGTGCAGTTCGGCGACTCCACGACCTCCAACCTGTTCACGGCGACGGCACGGGTGGCGGTCGATTTCCCGCTCGGCAAGAACCGGGGCCGGGACGCCGTGCAGGCCGCCGAGCTGGCGGCGGAGGCCGGCCTGCGCGCGGCGCGCGCGCTGGCGGTCCAGACCGCCTCGGAGCAGGCGCTCGACACGCTCAAGGCCTACTGGCAGCTCGCCGCCGCCCAAGACCGGGTCGCGGAGCTCGAGCGCTCGCTGTCGATCAAGCTGCAGGTCGACGGCGCGGTCGCCGATCTGATCGAGGGGCAGGAGCTGCCCGCGGTCGAGCGCAAGCGCAGCTCGGCGCAGGTCGCCCAGGCGCGCGCCCAGCTCGCCCAGGCGCGCCAGCAGCTGGCGACGGCCCGCCTCGAGCTGGCGCGGGCGATGGGCATCGCCGGCGAGACCCCGGAGGTCGCAGGTCTCGCGGCCGAGGCGCTCGCGAGCTTCGTCGGTACGCCGGCGCTCGACGCGGCGGCGGCCGCGGCCGCGGTCGAGAAGGCGCTCGCACGGCGCGCCGACCTGCTCGCCAACGATCAGCTGGTCGAGGCGAACCGGCTGCTGTCCGAGGCCGCGCGCCGCAACCTGAAGCCGGAGGCGACGCTGGCGCTCAACGTCTCCTTCTCCGGCCTCGAGGAGAGCTTCGAGGACCGCTACTACGACCCCGAGGGCTTCTGGAAGGCCGCCTCGGGCGACGTCGTCGGACCGAGCTACGGCATCGCGCTGCGCTTCGCGCTGCCGTTCGGCAACAACCAGGCGCGCGGCCGCCTGCTGCAAGCCGAGTCCGACCTCGACACCGCCGAGATCGAGCGGGCCGATCTGAAGCGCCGCATCGGCGTCAACGTCCACCAGGCCGTCGCCTCGCTCGACCGCGCCCACGCCGAGCTCGAAGCGCGCGCCACCGATCTGGAGAACCAGCGGCGCACCCTCGAGGCGAGCCTCGAGCGCCTCAAGGTGGGCGACTTGACGGTGCTCGACGTGCTGACCACCGAGGACCAGCTGACCCAGTCGACGCTCGCCTGGATCGAGGCCGCGCGCGCCTTCGCCGAGCTCCAGAGCCAGGTTCGCTTCGAAACCAACACGCTGCTGGGCGAGCCTGGCCCGGAGGCGGATCCGCGCTCGCTCGCCCTGCGGCCGTTCGGCGAGCCGGTGCTCTGAGCGGCCCCGGCTCGACAGGGAGGTAGACCGTGTCCGGTCCCGAGAAGCTCCTGCGCAAGGCGGCGATCGAGAAGCTCTCCTCGCCCGAGCAGCTCGACATGGCGATGCGCGTCACCTCGCCGATGGGCTGGGTGGCGCTCACTGCGATCGGCGTGGCGCTGGTCGCCGGCATCGTCTGGAGCATCGTCGGCCGCATTCCGGAGCGCGTCGACGCCCAGGGCGAGCTGCTGCGGGGCGACCGGGTCGGCGCGGTCACGGCGATCGCCAACGGACGGGTCAAGGAGATCCTGGTCGGCCTCGGCGAGGAGGTCGAGCGCGGCCAGCTGGTGGCGCGCCTGGCGCTGCCGGAGATCGAGACTCAGATCGAGAAGGTGCGCGCCGACATCGTCGACCTCGAGGCCCGTCAGGTCGCGCAGGGGCAGGAGACGAACGCGGTGATCGCCGGCTACCAGGCGACGCTGCGTCAGCTCTACGAGCAGCGGCGCGACGTGCAGGTGCTGATCGAGAAGGGCCTGAAGACCCGCCGCGACATCCTGCAGATCGACTCGCAGATCGCCAGCACCCAGGCGCAGATCGCCCAGGCGCGGGGCGGCAAGGACCAGCGCGATCTGCAGGTCGACGACAAGCAGCGCGAGCTCATCCGCCTCGAGGAGCAGCTGGCGGCGAGCTCCGAGCTGCGTTCGCCGGAGCGCGGTAAGGTCGTGCAGATCCAGGTCGCCGAGGGACAGCCGGTCCAATCCGGCGACAGCGTGCTGCTGGTCGAGGACGACTCGCTGCCGTTGCGCGCCCTGGTGCTGGTGCCCGAGGCGACCGCCAAGCGGGTCGATCCCGGCATGGAGGTGCGCATCGCGCCGTCGGACGTCAAGTCCGAGGACCACGGCTTCATGCTCGGCAAGATCACCACGATCTCGGAGCGCGCCGCGAGCCCGCAGGAGCTCGATCGGATCCTCAACAACCAGGCGAAGACCCAGAGCTACATGGAGGTCAAGCCCTACCTCGCCTTTGCCGAGCTGATCCCGGTCGACAGCCCGACCAACGTCTCCGGCTTCAAGTGGACCTCGGCCGACGGGCCGCCGAAGAAGATCACCAGCGGCACGCTCTGCGCCTACCAGATCATCGTCGACGAGCGCCGCCCGATCTCCTACGTCATCCCGATGGTGAAGAAGACGCTCGGCGTCTGAGCGGGCCGCGCCGGTGACCCAGGCCGCAGCGCCCGCGGTGGCGCCCGAACCGCAGGAACAGCCCAAGCCCTCCGGCCCGCCGCGCCGGCGCAACAAGGTCCCGACCGTCATTCAGATGGAGGGCGTCGAGTGTGGCGCCGCCTCGCTGGCGATGATCCTCGCCTACCACGGCCGGATCGTGCCGCTCGAGGAGCTGCGCATGGAATGCGGCGTCTCGCGCGACGGCTCGAAAGCCTCGAACGTCCTCAAGGCGGCGCGCAAGTACGGCCTCGACGCCAAGGGCTTCAAGTACGAGATCGAGCAGCTCTTCCCGCTGACCTTCCCCTGCATCCTGTTCTGGAACGCGAATCACTTCCTGGTGCTCGAGGGCTTCAAGGGGGACAAGGTCTATCTCAACGACCCGGCCCAGGGCCCGCGCGTCATCACGATGGAGGAGTTCGACGCCAGCTTCTCGGGCGTCGTCCTGACCTTCGAGAAAGGCGCCGACTTCCAGCCGGGCGGCGACAAGCCGAGCATGTTCCACGCGCTGCGTCGGCGCCTGGTGGGCTCGGAGGTCGCGCTGCTGTTCGTGCTCCTGTGCGGCCTCTTCCTGGTGGTTCCGGGGCTGGTGGTGCCGACCTTCTCGCGCATCTTCGTCGACGAGTACCTGGCGAGCGGCCGCGACTCGATCATCCGGCCGCTGATGCTCGGCATGGCGATCACCGCGGTGATCAACATGGCGCTCACCTGGCTGCAGCAGCACGCCCTGCTGCGCCTCGAGACGCGGCTCGCGCTCAAGACCTCCGCGCGCTTCTTCACGCACGTCCTGCGGCTGCCGGTCAACTACTTCGCCCAGCGCTTCGCCGGGGAGATCGGCTCGCGCGTCGCGATCAACGACAAGGTCGCGACCATGGTCGGCGGCAAGCTGGCCACCACGGTGATCGACAGCATCCTGGTGGTCTTCTACGGCGTGCTGATGTTCCTCTACGACGGCATCCTCACCGCGGTGGTGATCGGGCTGGCGCTGACCAACATCGGAGCGATGAAGCTGGTGCAGCGGGTGCGGACCGACGCTTCGCGCCGGCTGCAGGCGGACAAGGGCAAGCTGATCGGCACCGCGATGTACGGCCTGCGGATGATCGAGACGCTCAAGGCGACCGGCTCGGAGCCCGAGTTCTTCTCGCGCTGGTCGGGCTACCAGGCGAAGTCGTTGCGCGCCGAGCAGGACCTGCAGCTGCTCTCCGAGATGATCAACGTGGTGCCGCAGCTGGTCAACACGCTGGTCACCGCGGTGGTGCTGCTGCTCGGCGGCCTGCGCGTCATGGATGGCGCGCTCACCGTCGGCATGCTGGTCGCCTACCAGACGCTCTCCGGGAACTTCACCAAGCCGCTGACCTCGCTGGTCAACTTCGGCGGGTCGCTGCAGGAGCTCGAGGCGGACATGAACCGGCTCGACGACGTGTTGCGCTATCCGCAGGACAAGTCCTACGAGCAGGAAGAGAGCGCCAAGGAGGACCGGCGGCTGAAGCTCCAGGGCAAGGTCGAGCTGCGCAACGTGACCTTCGGCTACAGCCCGCTCGAGAAGCCGCTGATCGAGGATTTCAACCTGGTCATTCAGCCGGGTCAGCGGGTGGCGCTGGTCGGCGCCTCGGGGTCGGGCAAGTCGACCGTGGCCAAGGTGGTGTCGGGCCTCTACGCGCCCTGGAAGGGCGACGTGCTGTTCGACGACGTGCCGCGCACGCAATTGCCGCGGCGGCTGGTGAGCAACTCGTTGGGCATGGTCGATCAGGACATCTTCATGTTCGACGGCACCATCCAGGAGAACATCACGATGTGGGACGCGACCGTGCCGCTCGGCGCGGTCTCGACCGCGGCGCGCGACGCCGCGATCGACGACGTCATCGAGGAGCGCGAGGGCGCCTACGGCGCGCAGGTCGCCGAGGGGGGCGCGAACTTCAGCGGCGGGCAGCGCCAGCGCTTGGAGATCGCGCGGGCCCTGGTCGGCAGCCCGACGATCCTGATCCTGGACGAGGCGACCAGCGCGCTCGACCCGTCCACCGAGGTGGTGATCGACGATTCGACGCGGCGCCGCGGCTGCACGACGATCATCATCGCGCACCGGTTGTCGACCATTCGCGATTGCGACGAGATCATCGTGCTCGAGCGCGGCAAGATCGTGCAGCGCGGCACCCACGAGGAGATGAAGGACCAGGAGGGGCCCTATGCCCGGCTCATCGGGGCCCACTAGCGGGAGCGCGCCGTTGCGGCTGCGCGTGGTCGCCTCCTCGGTCGAGGGACTGGTCGGGCGCGAGTTCCCGATCGAGCGAACGCCGATGGTGCTGGGCCGCGCCGACGACTGCGATCTGGCGATCCCGGCGGCGAGCGTCTCGCGCCGGCATGCCCGCATCGAGAGCGAGGGCGGAACGCTCTGGGTGCGCGACGCCGGCAGCGCCAACGGCCTGGTCATCGACGGCGGCCGCGTCGACCAGGCGCCGCTCGCCGCGGGCTTGCGCTTCGCGCTCGGCGACACGCACTTCGAGGTGGTGGCCGAGGCGCCGCCGCCCGCTCCGGCCGCAGCGGCGGCCGAGGAGGCGCCGGCGGTCGAGCGCACGGCGCGCATCGAGAACCTCGGCGAGATCGTCGCGCGTTTCGAGGGGCGCGGCGCGGCTCCGGCCGCCGCGCCGCCGGCGGCCGCGGCGGGCGAGGTGGCGGCGTCGGCGTCGGCACCGGCCGAGCTGCCGCCGGTGGACCGCACGGCGGCGATCGCCAACTTCGCAGAGATCGTCAAGCAGCTCGAGCAGCCCGGCGCGCTCGAGGAGCTCGGCGAGCGGCTGGTCTCGGCCGCCAACAAGCCGTTTCTGCTCGACGATCCGGAGGTTGCCTGGATCGTCGAATCGGGCAAGGTCGAGATCTTCACGGTCGCGGTCGAGCGCGGCGAGCCGGCCGGCGCGCGCGAGCACTTCCTCACCGTGGTCGAGGGCCAGGCGTTCTTCGGGTTCGACACCGAGCGCTACGGCATGGGCTCGGGCTTCCTGGTGGTCGGCAAGGCGGGCTCGGTACTGCGGCGCTTCGACCTCGCCCGGCTGATGGACCTCGCCATGGTGCCGGCGCACGCGGCGCGCATCGGCAAGCTGCTCGGGACCTGGATCGAGGGGCTCTCGCGGCGCCTGACCGTCGACTTGCCGTCGCTGCCCACCACCGACCTGCGCCTGGAGGCGGGCACCGAGGCGAAGTGGTCGCTGGGCCAGAAGGTGTCGCCGGGCAACGACGTGCTCTGGATCGAGCTGCCGGCCGAGCGGCTGCTGTTCGACGGCATGGCGAGCCTCGGACGGGACCTCGAGGGGGTCTTCTTCCCGCTCGGGCCGACCTGCTGGCTCGAGCTGCTCTCCGCCGAGGAGCCGCTCGAGGTGCTGCCGCGCCGCAGCGCCGACGCCGCCGGCGACCCGCGGCTCTGGGCGGGTCTCGACGTCTTCCATCGCGTGCTGTGCGAGTGCGAGTTCGTCAACAAGAAGCTCGCCTACGTCGACGAGTTCCAGCGGCTGCAGAAGAAGGCCGAGCAGGTCGAGAAGGCCCAGGAGAGCGCCTACGCGGCGATCGGCTCGGTCCTGGGCGGCACCGGGATCTGGCTGCGCCCCTCGGCGCTCGGCGTCGACGCCGGGCCGATCCTCAAGGCCGCGGCACTGGTCGCCGACAGTCTCGGGCTGCAGGTGCGGCCGCATCCGGACGCGCGCGAGGACCTGAACTTCGAGGACACGGTGACGGCGATCGCCGCGGCGTCGCGCTTCCGCGTGCGGCGCGTCGCGCTGGTCGACGACTGGTGGAACCGTGACCAGGGCCCGTTTCTCGGCCGGCGCGCCGAATCGAACGTGCCGGTGGCGATCCTGCCCACCGGTCCGCGCAGCTACGTGCTGGTGGATCCGATCTCGGGCGAGCGCGCGGCGATCGACGAGGAGGTCGCGCGCGGCGTCGAGCCGTTCGCCTGG
>WYBK01000252.1 GCA_011525905.1 Acidobacteriota bacterium | reverse complement strand
GTCGCCAGGCTGACGGCCAGCGCCGCGACGGCGTACTCGGGCGGCGTGGCGACCGGCAGCCCCGGCACCGCCAGGCGCAACAGACCGCACAGGCCGAGCCCCGCCGCGAGGCCCGCCGTGCCGCCGGCGAGGCCGAGGGCACCCGCCTCGGCCAGGAAGATCAGGCGGACCTGCTGCCGGCTGGCGCCGAAGGCGCGCACCAGGCCGATCTCGGCGGTGCGCTCGCCGACCGCGATCCACATCATGGTGAGCACGCCGATCGCGCCGACGAACAGCGAGATGCCGGCGATCGCGCCAACCGCGAGCGTCACCATGTCCATGACGTTGCCGAAGACCTCGAGCATCGCCTCCTGCGTGGTCAGCGTGAAGTCCTCGGCGCCGTGGCGCCGCGTGAGCACCCGACGGACCGCCTCTTCGACCGGCCCGGCCAGCCCGGCATGGGCGTAGAGGACGTCGATCTCGATCAGCTCGGCGAGGTTGAACAGACCCATCGCGGTCGCCACCGGCACGTAAGCGACGTCGTCGAGGTCGATGCCGAGCATCGAGCCCTTCGGCTCCATCAGCCCGACCACCCGGAAGCGCGCGCCCGCCACCCGGACGAACTCGCCGAGCGGGCTCGCCTCGCCGAACAGCTCGCGCGCCAGCGTCTGGCCGAGCACGCAGACCGGCGCGCCGCGGCGCGGGTCGCCCGAGGGCCAGAACGCCCCCTGGGCGACCCGGAAGCGCAGCACCTCGCGGATCTCCGGCGTGACGCCGTAGACCAGGACCCGCCGCGCGCGGCCGGTCGAGCCGGCCTCGACCGGCGCCGTGCCGACGGCCATCGGCACCACCGATTCGACGCCGGCGATGCGCGTCAGCTCCTCGGCGTCGTCGATGGTCAGGGGCCGGGTCGAGCCGCCGAAGATGCCGGGCAGGCCCGAGGTCTCGGTGCGGCCGGGATTGACCGCCAGGACATTGGTGCCGAACTGCGAGAACTGGGCGAGCATGTAGCGGCGGGTCCCCTCCCCGATCGAGGTCAGCAGCACGACCGAGGCGACGCCGATGGCGATGCCGCCCATCGAGAGCGCCGAGCGCAGACGGAGCGCGGTGAGCGTCCTGAGCGCGAGCAGCAGGAGGTCGCGCACGCCCTCACCTCCCCGAGAGCGCGCGCACCGGGTCGAGCGCGGCCGCTCGCCGCGCCGGCAGCCAGCCGAAGGTGGCGCCGACCGCCAGCGAGAGCACGACGGCCGCGGCGATCGCCCAGGCCGGCGGCGCCGCCGGCAGCGCCGGCCAGATGCCGACCAGGATGCGCACGCCCGCGGCGCCGGCCGCCAAGCCGACCGCGCCCCCGAGGCCGGAGAGCAGCACCGCCTCGGTCAGGAAGCAGGCGAGCACCTGCCGACGCGAGGCCCCGACGGCGCGCAGCAGGCCGATCTCGGCGGTCCGCTCCGAGACCGCGACCAGCAGGACGTTGAGGATCCCGATGCCGGCCACGGCCAGCGAGATCGCCGCGATCGCCGCCACCGCGAGCGTCAGCGCGTCGAGGATCGCCGACAGCGAGTCGACCACCGCCGCCTCGGTGATCAGCGTCACGTCCTCCTCGCCGTGCCGCTCGACCAACACTTCGAGCGCCCTGGCCTTGACCGCCTCGACGTCCCCCTCGGGGCCGACGTCGATCACGATGCGGAACAGCGAGCTGCGGTTGAACATGCGCATGCCGGTGGCCACCGGAACCAGGACGACGTCGTCCATGTTCATGCCGAGCTGCTGGCCGCGCGGCGCGAGCACGCCGATCACCCGGCAGCGGCGGCCGCCGATGCGCACCGCGGCGCCGATCGGGTCGCCGTTGCCGAACAGCTCGCGCGCCAGCCGGTCGCCCAGCACGGCCAGCGAGCCGCCGCGGCCGAGCTCGGTCGCGGGGAGGAAGCGGCCGCGCGCCAGACTCAGCCGGCGCAGCTCGGCGAACTCCGCGGTGACGCCGAGGACCATCACCTGGCGGCGCCGATCCCTCCAGGCGACCTCGTCGGTGGCCACCACGAAGGGGGCGATCAAGTCGACCTGCGGCAGCGCGCGCTCGAGCGCGCGCGTGTCCTCGAGCGTCAGGTCGTTGGGCACGCCGCCGACGCCCGGCATCGCGCCGGTGGTGTCGGTCTTGCCCGGCAGCACGGCGACGAAGCTCGATCCGATCTGCGCGAATTGGTCGACCACGTAACGCCGCGCCCCCTCGCCGAGCGCGGTCAGGAGGATCACCGCGGCGATGCCGACCGAGACGCCCAGGAGCGACAGCAGGCTGCGCAGCCGGTGACCCGCGAGCGCCCGTCCGGCATAGGCGGCGAGGTCGGCGGCGCTCATTCGTGTGGCTCCACGCCGAGCCCCCACTCGGTCAGCGCCTGGGCGAGCTCCTCGCGGCGCGCCCGGCGCACGATGGCGCCGTCGGCGAGGATCACCGTCCGGTCGGCGCGCCGCGCGACGCGCGGATCGTGGGTGACCACCAGCAGCGTCAGGCCCTCGCCGTTCAGGCGATCGAGCAGGTCGAGCACCGCGTTGCCCGACTTGGTGTCGAGGTTGCCGGTCGGCTCGTCGGCGAGCAACACGCCGGGGCGCATGGCGAGCGCGCGCGCGATGGCCAGGCGCTGGCGCTCGCCGCCCGACAGTTCGCTCGGGCGATGCCCGGCGCGGTGGGCGAGGCCGACCGCCTCGAGCGCCGCGTGCGCCCGCTCGCGCCGCTCGGCGCGCGGCACCTGGGCAAAGACCATCGGGAGCTCGACGTTGCCCAGCCCGTCGAGCCGTGCCACCAAGTGGAAGGCCTGGAAGACGAAGCCGAAGCGCCGCTGACGGAGCCGGTCGAGCTCCGCCTCGGCGAGCGCGCCGACCTCGCGCCCCTCGAAGCGGTAGGAGCCGGAGGTCGGGCGGTCGAGGCAGCCGACCAGGTGGAGGAGCGTCGACTTGCCGGAGCCGGAGGGCCCCATGATCGCCACGTGCTCCCCCGCCGCGATCGACTCGGTGACCTCGACCAGCGCGTGGACCGGCTCGCCGCCGATCTCGTAGGTGCGCGAGAGGCGGTCGAGCTCGATCACGGGCCGTCGGCCGGCTCGATCTCGACGCGCGCGCCGGCGCGGATCTCCGGGCGGTCGATCGCGGCCACCACCCGTTCTCCCTCCTCGAGGCCGGCGACGATCTCGGTGAAGTCCCAGTTCGACAACCCCCGCTCGATCGTCCGCTCGACCAGCGCGTCTTCCTCGACCACCAGGACCCGGTCGCCGGCGAGGATCGACGCGGTGGGCAGGCGCAGGACCCCGTCGCGCCGCTCGAGGATCACCTCGACGTCCGCGGAGGTGCCGGGCAGCAGGGTCTCCGCCAGGCGCTCGTCGTCGAGCTCGACCTCGACCTCGACGGTCCGGTTCTGCGCCTCGAGATCGAGCACGTAGGGGGCGACGCGCGCCACCCGGCCGGGGAAGGTCCGATCGGGGTGGGAGTCGATGGTCGCGCGCGCGGGCAGCCCGGGCGCCAGGCGGGCGGCGTCGACCTCGTCCATCGGCAGCGAGAGGTGGATCGAGGTCGGGTCGATCAGATCGAGCACCGGCGGCACCGGCACCGCCGGCGGCGCCGGCGTCACCCACTCCCCCACCTCGGTCGACAGCTCGGCGAGGATGCCGTCGAACGGCGCGTAGACCGTGCGCTTGTCGAGGGCCGTCTCGGCGAGGGCGAGCGCCGCCGCCGCGCGCTCGGCGCCGGCGCGCGCCGCGCCGCAGGCGGCGTCGGCCTCGCGCGCGGCCGACTCGAGCCGGTCGAGCAGGTCGGCCGCGAGGATCTTCTCGTCGGCCAGCCGCCGGTTGCGCTCGAGCTCGCGGCGGGCGAGCGCGGCCGCCAGGCAGGCGCGCTCGCCCTCGGCGCGCGCCGCGGCGACGTCGCGACGGGCCACCGCCACCTGTCCGCGCTCGAGCGAATCGTCGAGCCGGAGCAGGGCCTCTCCCTTGCGCACCCGGTCGCCCCGGCGGTGCGGCAGCTCGGCGACCCGCCCCCCCTGGTCGGGCGAGATCTTGGCGCGCAGGCGCGCCTCGACCGTTCCGGCGCGGCTGTTGGTGGCGGTCCACTCGACCGCACCGCGCTCGACCGCGACCACCCGGACCCGGACGCGCTCCGGGGCGAGGGCGCGCCAGGCGATCAGAGCGAGGACGGCCGCGAGAGCGGCGGCGACGAGGAGGCGCTTGAGGGCGCGTGGGCTCACCCGACCACTCTAAGGGATCGCGCGCGACCGCCACCACCCGCGGGCGTGGGTCAACGCCCCCGATCCCGGCCACCGCTCCGGCCGCGGCGCTCGTCGTCCCCGCGCTCGGCGCCGAAGGTGGCCTCGAGCCCGCGAATCAGATCGGCTTTCTCGACGGCGTCGAGGCGGGCCTCGGGGTGGGCGGGCAGATAGATCGGCAGCGGCATCGAACCCTCGCGCACCTCTTCCGCGGCCTCGCGCGCGTCCTTCTGCTCGCGCTGCCACTCCGAGGCGTTGAGGTGCTCGCGCCCCCGCTCGACGTCCTTGACGACGAGCCAGGAGACGGGCGCGATCCGCGAGTACCAGGGCCACTTCGTCTGGTTGCTGTGGCAGTCGGCGCAGGCGCGGAAAAAGAGCTCTCGGGTGCGCGGCGAGTCCCACGCCGGCTCCGCGACCACCGGCGGATTGCTCCGGCGCCAACCGTAGGGGACGAGCTGGAGAGCCAAGAAGAGCCCGACGAAGAGTGCCGCGAGCCGGAGCCGGTCGCGGCGAGTCAGAGCACCGATCATCAGGAGTCTCCCGGAGGCCGCGCCCCCGCGCGGCGGGTCAGCTGGACGATCGTCTCGAGGTGGCCGGTCTGGGGGAAGAGGTCGACGAAGACCAGCGATTCGACCGCGAAGGCGGGCGCGAGCGCCGCGAGATCGCGGGCGAGAGCGGCCGGGTGACAGGAGACGTAGCTGAGCCGCCTCGGCGGCCGCTCGACGAGCGCCCGGCGCGCCTCGACGGCCAGCCCGTCGCGCGGCGGATCGGCGAGGACGCGGTCGGCGTCGGGCGGCAGCCCCGCCACGATCCAACTCTCGACCGCGCTGGCGACGATCTCGACCCGCTCCAACCCGGCGCGCCGGGCATTGCGGCGGGCGAAGCGCGCCGCCACCCGGTCCCCTTCGACGGCCACGACACGACGATAGCGGCGCGCGAGCGGCAGGGCGAAGAGGCCGACGCCCGCGTAGAGGTCGAAGGCGAGCTCTCCCGAGGCGGCGCCGACCGCCCGCTCGACCAGCTCGTCGAGCAGGCCGGCGTGCCCCTGGAAGAAGCAGCGGGCATCGTAGGCGAGCTCGAAGCCGGCCACCCGCCGCAGCAGCTCCCGGCCGGAGAGCTCGCCCGCCGGCGGCGCGGCGGCGATCGCGCCGTCCTCGCCGACCGCGAGGTCGATCCGCCCGGGCGCCTCGGTTCCCAGGGTCGCGGCGAGCGCGAGCGCCGACGCCTCCAGCCGCGGCTCGAGCACCCGGCACTCGCGGATCGGCACCAGCCGCCGGCTGCCGCGCGCATGGTAGCCGACCTGCCACCCCGAGCCCGCCCTCGCCGTGTGCAGCTGGGTGCGCAGCCGGTAGTGCCAGGGGGCGCCGGTGACGACCTCGGGCGCCGGCAGCTCGACGCGCCCCAACCGGGCGAGCGTCTCGGCGGCCGCGAGCACTTTGGCCCGCAGCTGCGTCGCCTCGTCGAGGTGCTGCAGGTCGCAGCCGCCGCACTCGGCGAAGTGGGGGCAGGGGGGCTCGCGGCGGCCGGGTCCGGGCTCGAGCAACTCGAGGACCTCGCCGCGGCCGAAGTCCGGGTGGCGCTCGGTCAGCCGGACCCGCACCCGGTCCCCGGGCGCGGTGCGTGGTAGGAAGATCGGCACACCGGCGTGGCGCGCGAGGCCGTCGCCCCCGGCGACCAGCTTCTCGACGACGAGCTCGAGCTCGTCGAGCTCCAGCAGACGCACTCCGGGCGGCGGCTCGGGCGGCGGCGCGAATGCCGGAGCTCTCCGAGGATGTGACGGACCGGCGCCGGAGCGTCCGCGCGGCGGACGTGCCGGCCGCCCGGCGCCGGGCCCGCTCTTGGCCGGCCGGTCGCCGCCCGGTCGGAAGCGCCTCGGGCCGCCGGGACCGGCCCGCTTGCCGCCACCCTTCCCGGAGCCGCTGCCGGGACCCCGTCCGGGGCCCCGCCTCGGGCCGGTTCCGCCCCGCCCGGGCGGCCGTTCGCGTCCGGCCGCGGTCACGTCCGCTCCTCCTCTTCGCCGAGGATGCGGATCCGCGACGCGAGCTCGGGCAGCGACCGCTCGACCTCGGCGCGCAACTGTGCGGCGCAGTGGCGGCGGCTGAGGTGGTGGAGCACGATCCACTCGTGCCCGGCCAGGCGGTCGCGCCGCTCGACCAGATCGGCGAGGTGCAGATGTCCGTAGAGCGTCTCGCGCCCCCGCATCGCGTTGCCGAGGAAGGTGCACTCGATCATCAGCACGCGGCTCTCGGCGAGCCGCGGCGCCAGATCGAAGACCCCGGCGCCGGTGTCGCCGCAGTAGGAGAGCCAGACCTCCTCGCGCTCTTCTTCGACCGGCAGGCCGCGCGCCCGGAGGCCCGCGATCTCCCGGCCGGAGAGACCGGCGAGGTCGGCGCGCAGGCGCCGGCGGCGGCGCAGCAGGTGGTAGCCGAGGCTCGGCCGGACGTGCTCGGTGGCGAAGGCCTCGATCTCGAGGTCGCGGCCGACGGCGAGCCGCTCTCCCGGCTCGAGCCCGACGATCTCGAAGCGGTAGGCGACCCCTTCGAGCCGCGCCGCTCCCTCGAGCCAGCTTCCGAGCTCCGCGGTGATCGCGCGTGGACAGACGACGCGGGTGGCGTCGCGGTGGTGCAGCGTCCGCTGCGACAGCACCCAGGGGACGCCGAGCGCGTGGTCGAGGTGGCCATGGGTCAGGAAGAGGTCGCGCGCGCCGGCCACCTCGTGAGCGCCGCGCCCGGCATCGAACGCCAAGCCGGGGGGATGGACCCGAAACCAGGTCTCCTCCCCCGCCCGCGACCGCCCCTCGATCGAGAGCTCGCCCAGCCGCAGCCGGGCGCGGGCCGGCGTGCGCGGGGCGTCGGCGCTCAAATCTCGGTGTAGACCCAGCGCCGGATCGGCTCGAGGCGCCGGGAGACGCTCTCCGGATCGGGATCGATGAACCAGAGCGCGGCGGCCACCGAGGAGAGCAGCGAGTTGCCGTCCTGCGGCGTGAAGCAGAAGCCGTAGAGCTCGCGGCCGCGGTGGACGGCGAGGGTCGGCAGCACCACGACGGTCTGCGACAGGATGCGTCCGTAGTAGCCGTGATCGCGGCCGAAGCTGAAGATCTCGTTGCAGTTGCGCTTGTCGGTCACCGCCACCCGGACGTTGCCGCGCAACCGGCCGATCATTTCCTCCTTGGTGATCTCGCGATCGAAGGCGAGGTTGAACCAGATCGAGTGCATGTACTGGGTGTTCAGCTTCACCGCGCTCGAGAAGAGGTCCAGCTTCTGGCCGAGCGTCTCGAAGACGTGGAAGGCGTCGTGCGCGTGATGGGTGCCGAACTCCGGGTCGTCGTGCTTGCCGACCTGCGGCGCCGGCGCGAAGTCCTTGGTCTGCGAGATGTCGTTGGCGCGCCGCATGCACACGAAGTTGCCGCGCACCAGCGAGTATCGGCCGTCGCCCTCGTGACAGAGCGTCTTGACCAGCGTCGTGATGTTGTGGGTGTTGCAGGAGACGATCTGGATGAAGCGGTGCTCGCCGGGCCGGAGCACCTCGTCGTTGACGCCGCGCGCGTAGGGCACGCCGAAACCGAACTCGCTGCCCTGCGCCAGGAAGCCACGCGGTCCCTGGACGTGGTCGTAGTACTTCTCCTTCATCTCGTTGCCGGCGGGCGTGCAGTCGACCACCACCGTCGCGCGAGCGATCGCCTCCTCCGCCTCGTAGGAGACCGCGTGTCCCATCTTCTCGAAGGCGTCGCGCTGGTCCTCGTCGGTCGCCAGCTTCGCGCCGCGCGCCATCAGGTGGTTGATCTTCGAGCGGTCGGAGGCGAGCGGCGTCCGCTTGTGGAAGGTCACCTCGTCGATGCCCATCCGCTCGCGGAAGTCGGTGAAGAGGCCGATCAGCGGTTCGCCGATCGTGCCGGTACCGACGATGTGGACGATCGTCTTCTTCATGATCCCTCCTGGAAAGGCGCGGCCCCGGGCGCAAGCCGCGCGGCGCCGCGCGGGGCCGGGACAGCCTAGCACGCGGGGGCGTCCGGCTCCGGCACGCCCCTTGCTGGCTAGGCGTCCGAGTCGCCTCCCTGCGCGCCATGTCGGCCGCCCCCGCGCCATTCCGGGTCGCGGCGGGCGAACTCGTCGATCTCGCGGGGGACTTCGATGAGCGTGCGGGTAACGGCCGGGTCGCAGCGGTCGTTCTCGCACTCGTAGGTGTAGACGTTCCACTCGCCCCGGCGCTGGTAGGCCGCGAGGGTCTGATAGGTGCCGCAATGGCCGCACTTGACGGAGATGTCACGGATGTTGACCATGGCGCCGGACGCTAGCAGAGAGCGGCAGCGACGCCGCGCCCGCCCGCGGCGGGCGGCCGCGCTGGCCTGCGCCCTGCTCGCGACCGCCGCCCCCTCCTCCGCGACGGGCGGCTCCGACACCGCCGACGCCGCGCCCGCGGGCGACTCGACCCCGGCCGCCGTGGCCGAAGCCCCTCAGGAACCGGCATCGTTCGCCGAGGAGGTCTCCGTCGCCTGGATCCTGGTGCCGGTGATCGTGCGCTCGAAGAAAGGCTACGTTCTCGACCTCGAGCGCGAAGATTTCGAGCTGCGCGTCGACGGTCGACCGGTCGCCTTCCAGGACTTCGAGCGGCGTGGCGAAGCTCCGTGGAGCCTGGTCTTCCTGCAGGATCTCTCGGGCAGCATGGCGACCGGGGGGCGCTTGCAGGCGAGCCAGGAGGCGGTGCGCTTCTTCCTCACCCGCGCCCGGCCGGGAGACGAGTTCGCGGTGGCGAGCTTCGCCGGCCAGACCACGGCGGTCGACGTGCCCTTCACCGAGCAGCTCGCCCCGGTCGCCGAAGCGGTGGCCGCCTGGGAGGCCTACGGCCGGACGGCGCTGCACGACGCCGTCGCCTGGCTGCCGGAGATCTCCGGCGAGAGCCGCAACGTCAAGCGCGCGGCGGTGTTGATCACCGACGGCGCCGACAACGCCAGCGCCATGACGGCGGCCGAGGCGCGCGAGCTGGTCCGGCGCGCAGAGCTGCCCGTCTACGTGATCGGGTTAGAATCGGGCGATCCGTACGCCCTCGACCCGAATGGCGAGAAGGTGTACCGCTACGCCGACGTCCTCAATCTCCTGGCATCCCTCACCGGCGGGCGCTACTTCCCGGTGAGCGGCCCGGACGACGTCAAGGAGGCCTGTGCGGCGATTGCCGAAGAGATGCGCTACCAGTACGTCCTCGGGTTCGACACCCGGGGCTCCGGCCCCTCGGCCTTCCGGACGATCTCGGTGACCGTGCCGGAGCGGCAGGGGCTCAAGATTCAGGCGCGCAAGGGGTACCGTGGGACGCCTCCGGCGCGTTGAGGCACGAAGAATGCAGGGAGGGTCCGCGACGCGTTCGCGGTTCGTGTTGCCTTGAATTGACCCAGCAGCAGTCCACGAGGGAGGTCCCGAGATGAGAAAGAGCAGCCTCGCAGTCGCGGCGGTCGCGGCGCTCGCCGTCACCGCCACCGGATGCGCCACCAAGAAGTACGTCGAGGGCGAGGTCGGCGCGGTCGGCCAGCGCGTCGACGGCGTCCAGGCCCAGGTCGAGGATGCCCAGACCCGGATCAAGGAGCACGACGGCCGGATCGCCAAGAACGAAACGGCGACCACCGAAGCCTCCAAGACGGCCAAGGAGGCGCTCGACCGCGCCGTCGCCGCCGGCAAGCTCGCCGAGGGCAAGTTCCTCTACGAGACCGTCCTCTCCGACGACAAGGTCAAGTTCGGCTTCGACAAGGCCGAGCTGACCGACGAGGCCAAGGCCGCCCTCGACGCCTTCGCCGAATCGCTCAAGGGAGACAACAAGAACGTCTACGTCGAGATCCAGGGGCACACGGACAACATCGGCGGCGAGGAGTACAACTACCAGCTCGGCGAGAAGCGGGCCGAGGCGGTGCGGCGTTACCTCTCGCTCAAGGGCGTGCCGCTCCACCGGATGTCGGTGATCTCCTACGGCGAGATGGAGCCGGTCGCCGACAACAAGACGCGCGAGGGGCGCTCCGGCAACCGCCGCGTCGTCCTCGTCGTCCTCCAGTAGCAGGGGACAGGTTACTCCTGGGGACAGGTTGCTCGCGCAACCTGTCCCTCTTCGATTCCTGCCGGGGAGATCTCTTCCTCGACTCGCAGGTTGCCGCCGCAGTCCGAGCAGGCGAAGCGGCGGGCGCCCCGGTGGCGCCGCAGGTAGGTTTCGCCACAGCGCAGGCAGCGCCAGCGCCAGCAACGGCGGCGCCGGCTCTCGAGGCCAGCCACATCGAGTCGGTGGCAGGCGGTCGGCGGCTGACCGAGCGTCCGCATGGCCGAGCGCCAGGGTTCGCCGTGGCCATGGCGGATCCCGGCGGCGAGATGACAGATCTCGTGCACCAGCGTCGGGACCAGCTCCGCCGGATGGCGGTCGAGGAGCCGCGGGTTGAGCTCGACCGTGCGGGTCGCGCCGTCGGCCCGCCCGGCCGCCGTGCGCAGGCGGGAGTTCCAGACCACCGCCATCCTGGCGCGGCGCCCCCGCAGGCCGAGCCGGCGCAGCAGGTAGCGGCCGAGACGCTCGAGCGCGTCGAGGCGCCGGCGCGACGGCAGAGGCCGCGGCCGCCGGCGGCGCGGCGGCGGTTCGAACGGCAGGGTGAGCTGCACGCCCGCGGCGGTCAGCCGCTCGCCTCCTCCAGGACCCGGCGCAGCGTCCGGGCGTCGACGATGCCGGTGTTGCGGTAGAGGATCCGGCCGCCGCCGTCGACCACCAGCAGCGTCGGCAGGCCGAAGATCCGCAGCTGGGAGGCGAGCCGCTCTTCCGGGTCGAGCCAGACCGGGTAGGGGAACGGGCGAGAGCCGACGAAGTCGCGCACGATGTCCTCGGGCTCGCCGGTGGCGAGCGCGACGAACTCGACCCCGCGCCCGCGGAACTCCGGGTACAGAGTCTTGAGGATCTCGGACTGGATGTGGCAGGGGCCGCACCAGGTCGCCCAGAAATCGTAGAGCACCACGCGGCCGCTGAGATCGGCCGGACCGACGTCGCGCCCCTCGAGCGAGGCGACGCGCGCCTGCGGCATCGCGCCTGCGCCTCCCGGCGCGGCCGCGGCCGAGGCCTCCGGCGCGCGGAAGGCGACGAGCGCCCAGGCGACGACGCCCGCGACGAGCAGCAGCCCGAGGGCGATCCAGAGCACCGAGCCCCGCTCGGCGGAGGGTGGAGACGCTTCGTTCATCGCGGGCGAGCATAGCGGCGCCGAGCGCCGGGCGGAAGTGAGAAACGAGGGGAGCCGGGCCTCGCGGCCGGGCTCCCGATGGCAAACAGAACGATCGAGCGGGCCGCGGCTGCCTCGCGACCCGCGAATGGACCCGCGGACGGCCTACTTCTTCTTCTTGGCCGTCTTCTTCGCCGCTGCCTTCTTGGCCGGCTTCTTGGCGGCCTTCTTGGTGGCCATCGCCTGGCCTCCTCTATGGCGTCGGGCTCGATTGCCCGCTGCGCTTCCGGTCAGTCGCCGCGCCCGATCAGCTGCACCCGCTGGTCGAGCCGCAGTTCACGCACTTGTAGCAGGCGCCGTTGCGCACCATGATCGCCCCGCACTCGTGACAGCTCGGCGCGTCGGCCCCGAGGTCGACCGTGAACTTGGCGTTGACGCCCTCCTCGCGCGGCGTCGCGGCGGCGGCCAGGGGCTGCCCGGCCTCGTCGCGCAGCACGATGCCGAGCGCCTGCTTCTCCTCGGTCGACAGGAACTTCGAGCCCAACCAGCGGAAGATGTAGTCGGTGATCGACTTGGCGATCGGGATCTCCGGGTTCTTGGTGAAGCCGGAGGGCTCGAAGCGAGTGTGGGAGAACTTCTCGACCAGGGCCTTGAGCGGCACGCCGTACTGCAGCGCCAGCGAGATCGAGGTGGCGAAGGCGTCCATCAGGCCCGAGATCGTCGAGCCCTCCTTGGCCATGACCAGGAAGATCTCGCCCGGCTGGCCGTCGTCGTAGAGGCCGACCGTGATGTAGCCCTCGTGACCGTTGACCGAGAACTTGTGGGTGAGCGCCCGGCGCTCGTCGGAGAGCTTGCGCCGCCCGGCGTGGGACGCCGCGGCGGCGGCCACCGCCTCGGCGGCCGCCGAGCTCCCTTCCTTCCGGGTCGACAACGGCTGGCTGCGCTTGCAGCCGTCGCGGTAGATCGCCACCGCCTTGAGACCGAGCTTCCAGCCCTCGATGTAGGCCTGCTGGATCTCCTCGACCGTCGATTCCTCGGGCATGTTGATGGTCTTCGAGATCGCGCCCGAGATGAACGGTTGCACGGCCGCGAGCATTCTCAGGTGCCCCGAGTAGTGGATCGAGCGCGAGCCCTGGGCCGGCTTGAAGGCGCAGTCGAAGACCGGCAGGTGCTCGGGCTTCACCAGCGGCGCGCCCTCGATCGTGTCGTGCTCGTCGATGAACTCGACGATCGCGCGAATCTCCTCCTTCTCGTAGCCCAGCCGCTTGAGCGCCAGCGGCACCGTGTTGTTGACGATCTTGATCAGGCCGCCGCCCACCAGCTTCTTGTACTTGACCAGCGCGATGTCGGGCTCGACGCCAGTGGTGTCGCAGTCCATCATGAAGGCGATCGTCCC
>WYBK01000031.1 GCA_011525905.1 Acidobacteriota bacterium | reverse complement strand
GTCCAGGAGCTCTGCGCGCGCGCCGCGCGGAAGAGCACGCCCTCGCGCGCGAAGGCGTCGATGGCGGGCGAGGTCGGCAGCGGGTAGCCGTAGGCCCCGAGGTGATCGGCGCGCAGCGTGTCGATGACGTAGAGGACCAGATTCGGTGGGCGCGCCGGCGCCGGCATCGGCGAAGCCCCGGCGTCGGGCGCGATGTCGGGCGCCATGCCGGGCGCCATGCCGGGCGAGTGGATGCGGGCGCCTTCGAGGCGCACCTCGCCGCCGCCGCGAGCGCGCAGCGCGAGCTCGACCAGCGCGCCGTCGCCCGGCGTCAGGGCCAGCCGGCCGCTCGTGGGCGCAGGCAGGGCGCGCGGTGCCTCGCCGTCGACTTCGATGCCGACCTCGAGCCAGCCGCCGCCCGCGCCGTGGAGTCGCTCCCACGCGAGCCAGCTGCCGGCGGGCAGCTCGAGCGCGAGGGCGAGCGCGCTGCGCGCCGGCAGCAGCAGCGTGCCGTCGGGCTCGAAGCGCGGCGGCGCCGGGGCCGCACGGGAGTCGAAGCGCACGAGGTCCCAACCGGTCGCCCAGGCGGGCTCGCCGGGGCGCTCGAGGCGGCGCGCCGGCACGAGCTCCAGTCGGTTCTCGCCGGCGACGAAGCGCTCTGCCGCGACCTCCAGGCGAAAGCTCTCGGGCGCGGTCGAGAGCGGCAGCGTGGCGAGCGGGGCGCCGTTGAGCCGGAGCGTCACCCGCTGCGGCTCGCCCGGCGGCAGCGGATAGGACCAGCCGCGCAGCGCGAGCGTCCGGTCCTCCGGCTCGACCACCTCGAAGCGCAGCGACGCCCCCGCGCCGCCGCTCCAGGCGAAGCTCCCTTCCGAGCCCCGCTCGTCCGGGCCCCAGCCGCTCTCGAGGTGCTGCCGGCCGGCCGCCTCGCCGACGTCGACGGCGACCGTCTCGACGATCCTGCGCGCCGCGGGCGCGAGCGCGGCGAGCGCGGTCCCTTCTCCCGGCAGGGGCGCCGAGTCGGCGGTGCAGCCGGCGAAGGGGGCGGCGGCGAGCGCTGCGAGCGCGGGAATCGCGGCGCGCGCGGCGATCGCCGCGAGCGAATCGCGCGCTCGGGCGGCACGCTGCGGGAGTGGCTTGGTCGGGGTCGGGCGTTCGGAGAGAATGGCGCACTCTACTGCGAGGCACCGACCGGAGGGCCCGCTCGATGGCGCGACCGAAGACGCTCAACGCCCGTCTGCTCGACCTGGCCGCGCGGCGGCCGGAGCTGCCCGCCTTCCACGAGCGAGCGGGCGAGGGGGTCTGGCGCACGCGCACCTGGGGCGAGGTGCGCGACGAGGCGCTGGCGATCGCGGCGGGGCTCGTCGAGCTCGGGATCCGGCCCGGCGAGTCGGTCGCGCTGATCGGCGACAACCGCGCCGAGTGGGTGCTCTTCCAGCTCGGCGTGCAGCTGGCGCGCGCGCTGCCGGTGCCGATCTACACGACGCTCACCGCCGAGCAGACCGGCTACGTGCTGGCGCACGCCGGCGCGCGGGTCGTCGCCGCCGACAGCGCCGAGCGGCTCGCGCGCGCGCTCGCGGGGGCGCGGGGCGCCGGGCACGAGCTCGCGGCGACGGTCGCCCTCGGGCCGGCTTCGGCCGAGGCGCCCGAGGGGGCGCTCCCCCTCGCCGAGCTCGCGCGGCGCGGCCAGGCGCGGCGCGCCGAGGCCGAGCGACGCGCCGCCGCGGCCGCGCCCGACGACCTCTGCCTGCTGATCTACACCTCGGGGACGACCGGGCGTCCGAAGGGGGTCGAGCTCGAGCACGGGGCGATCGCCGCGGTGGCCGACGACGTCGTCGGCTTCGTCGCCCCGGCGCTCGGCGCGGCGCGCTACCGGGTGGTCTCCTACCTGCCGCTGTCGCACATCGCCGAGCAGATGATGACCGCGGTGGTGCCGCTCTGGTTCGAGGGGGAGGTCTACTTCTGCCCCCGCCTCGAAGAGCTGCGCGAGCGGCTCCCCGAGGTGCGGCCTACGGTCTTTCTCGGCGTGCCGCGGGTCTGGGAGAAGATCGAGGCGGCGGTCGGCGCACGGCTGGCGGCGGCCACCGGCGCCAAAGGGCGGCTGGCGCGCTGGGCGGTCGCGACCGAGCGGGCGGCCTACGAGCGCGCGAGCGCCGGCGAGCCGGCGCCGCGCACCGCCGCGCGTGCGCTGGCCGACCGGCTGGTGCTCGGCAAGGTGCGCGCCACGCTCGGCCTCGACCAGGTGCGGCTGGCGATCTCCGGGGCGGCGCCGATCGGGCTCGAGACCCTGCGCTTCTTCGGCGGCCTGGGGCTGCCGATCCTCGAGGTCTACGGCATGACCGAGACCGCGGCGGTCGTCTCCTACGTCCGGCCGGGGCGGCCGCGCCCCGGCACGGTCGGCCCGGCGCTGCCCTGCGGCGAGGTGGTGATCGCGCCGGACGGCGAGATCCTCTACCGGGGCCCCAACCGGACGCGCGGCTACCGCGCCGACCCGGCGGCGACCGCGGAGCTGATCGACGCGGCCGGCTTCGTGCACACCGGCGACCTCGGCCGGCTCGAGCCGGACGGCGCGCTGGTGGTCACCGGGCGCAAGAAGGAGCTGCTGATCACCGCCGGCGGCAAGAACGTCGCGCCGGCCGAGGTCGAGCCGCTGCTGGTCGCCCTGCGCGGCGTCTCCCAGGCGGTGCTGGTCGGCGACGGCCGCCCCTACCTGGCGGCGCTGCTGACGCTCGACGCCCAGGCGGCGCCGGCGCTCGCCGCCGAGCTCGGCCTGGCCGGCAGGAGCCTCGCCGAGCTCGCCGACGAGCCGGCGCTGCGCGCCCACCTGGCGAGCCAGATCGAGCGCAGCGTCAATCCGCGCCTGGCCTCCTACCAGACCGTCAAGCGCTTCGACGTGTTGCCGCGCGAGCTCTCGGTCGAGGGTGGGGAGCTGACGCCGACGATGAAGCTGCGGCGCGCGGTGATCGCCGAGCGCTTCGCCGAACGGATCGACGCCCTCTACCGCTCGCCCGACGCCGGCCCGGCGGCGCGCCGCGCGAGCGCCTAGCCTGCTACGCTCCGCGGCCCATGAGCGAACCGGCAGGCATCCACCTCGACTCCGGCCTCTGGATCGACCGGCCCGACGCCGCCGAGCGGATCGCGGCGCGCCGACGCGCGGGCGAGCTGACCGCGGACGACGCCGAGCGGCTCACCTTCTTCGCCGAGCAGGGCTACCTGGTGCTCGACCTCGAGGTCCCCGAGACGACGCTCGACGGCCTGGTGGCCGGCGTCGACCGCCTCTGGCGCGAGCGCCCGCACGACCTCGCCTACGCCTACGACGGCCCGGCGCGCCGCTTCTCGCGGGCCGACGAGGCGCGCGAGCGGCGGCGGCGCTACCGCATCCACGACCCGCACTCTCATCTCGAGGAGGCGCTCGCCCTCTACCTCGACTCGCAGCTGTCGGCCTGGGTGGCGCGCATCCTGGGCGAGGAGCCGGTGGCGATCCAGTCGCTCTTCTTCGAGTTCGGCAGCGAGCAGACGATGCACCGCGACCCGATGGTGGTGCCGACCGGCGCGCCGGGGCACATGGTCGCCGCCTGGATCGCGCTCGAGGAGATCACTCCCGACTGCGGCGCCCTGGTCTACGTCCCCGGCTCGCACCGCCTCCCCTACTACGAGTTCGCGCCCGGCGAGTGGATGTTCGACGGCTCGCGCATGGGGGAAGCCGAGATCGGCGCGGGAAGGGAGTGGTACGACCGCCGGCAGCGTGAGCGGGGGCTCGCGCCCCGCCTGTTCACCGCGCGCAAGGGCGAAGCGCTGATCTGGCACGCCTCGCTCTTTCACGGCGGCGCCCCGGTCACCGACCCGGAGTCGACCCGGCGCAGCTTCGTCGTCCACTACTCGACCCGGCGCACCTACCCCGAGCGCTCGCTCACGCTCGCCGAGCCGGACGAGGACGGCGGCGAGCGGCCGGTGGTCTGGGCGACGCGCGAGCTGGTCGAGCGCGGCGGGCGACGCGGCTTCGAGAACCCGCTGCGCGGCGCGCCGCGCGCCTAGCGACTAGACGGCGACCAGCGCCGGCGCGGCGAGCGCCTCGACGAGCCGCGCGAGACGGGGCAGGCCGCAGAGCAGCCGCTCGCTCTCGACTTTCAGCGGCGGCGGCAGCTGGAAGATCCGGTTGCGGTAGGCGGCGAGCCAGAGCAGCTCGTCGCGCGCCGCGGCGTCGAGCGTCACGCCGGTGGCGCCGCGCGCGACCCGGCGCGCCCGGGCGCAGGCCGAGCCGCGCTCCTCCCAACCATGGTGGAGCGTCGGTCCGATGCAGTCGAGGCCGTCGTCCGAGAGCAGGTCGAGCCCCTCGACGAAGCCCAGCGTGCGCGGCAGGTAGAGCGCGTCGCGCACCGGGTCGACCGCGAGCGGCGGCGGCTCGAGCAGCGACTGGATCGCCGTCGGCAGCTCGGGCGTCACCGGGCGCAGGCGCAGCCCGAGGTAGAGCTGGGCGCTGCGGATGCCGAGCTCGAGCGCCTCGGAGAGGGGCAGGAAGCCGGCGTGGGCGCGCGCGATGGCGCTCTCGGCGCCGCGCCAGAGACGCTCGGCCTCCTCCTCCGCATCGAGGACGTAGGTCTCCTTCGGGTCCGTCATGGGACACCTCCACCCCGAGGGTAGACCGCGCCGGCGTGGCTGTCCCCACCCGCGCGGAGAGGAGGCGCGCCTCAGCCGCGCGGCTTGACGGCGCGGTAGGTGACCGAACGCACGACGCCGCGCACCTCGTCGATCGCGACGCCGGTGCGCTCGGCGAGCGCCTCGACCTCTTCGGGCGCCGCCGCGAGCAGGCTCTCCAGGTAGTCGACGTCGCGCAGCACCTCGATCTCGCCGAGCCCGGCCGCGGCCAGCAAGCCGAAGTAGCGCTCGCGCGTCTCGGCCCCGGCGACGCAGCCGACGTAGGCGAGCACGTCGCGCGCGATCGCCGCGGGCAGCGGCCGCTCGAGCAGGATGTCGGAGACGACGAGCCGGCCGCCCGGCTTGAGCACGCGCGCCACCTCGCGGAAGACTGCGCCCTTGTCGGGCACCAGGTTGATCACGCAGTTGGAGGTCGCGGCGTCGACCGTCCCGTCCTCGACCGGCAGCGCCTCGAGCCGCCCCTGGCGGAACTCGACCTGGGCGAGGCCAGAGCGCTCGGCGGCGGCGCGCGCCCGCGCGATCATCTCCGGGGTCATGTCGACGCCGATCACGCGGCCGGCGGGGCCGACCCGCTGGGCGGCGAGGAAGGCGTCGATGCCGCCGCCCGAGCCCAGGTCGAGCACCGTCTCGCCCGGCGCGAGCGCGAGGTGGGCGAGCGGCGCGCCGCAGCCGAGGCCGAGGTTGGCGCCCTCGGGCAGCGCCTCGAGCTCGGCCGCGCCGTAGCCGAGCTGCTTGGAGAGCTCGGCCTCCGAGCTCGATCCGCAGCCGCAACCGCAGCCGGCGAGCTCGCCGGTGGCGATTCTTCCGTAGCGCTTCTGGACCTCGCCGACGATCGGCTCGGCGCCTTCGACGATCTTCATCGCGCTCATCTCTTCTTCGTCGCTTTCTTCGCGCGCGGGGGCGCGACCAGGGGTGCCGGCGGAGCGCAGGCCCCGTCGGCGCAGCAGTTCTCGAGCAGGTAGGCCAGCAGCTCCTCCATCGCCCGGTAGCTCGC
>WYBK01000251.1 GCA_011525905.1 Acidobacteriota bacterium | reverse complement strand
TTGGTCAGCTGGATGGTCTTGCCGGTCGCCAGCTCGAGCGCCCAGATATTGTCGGCGCCGCTGCGATCCGAGGTGAACACCAGCCACTCGCCGTCGGAGGTGTAGACGGCGTCCTTGTCGCTCCAGGCGCCCGAGGTCAGCTGATAGCGCCGACTCGGATCGGCGAGGTCGAGGCGGAAGAGCTGGGCGTGGTCGTCGCCGACCGTCGCCGAGTAGACGATCGACCGGCCGTCGGGCGAGAAGACCGGCGCGCCGTCGTAAGTCTCGTCGTCGGTCAGGTTGCGCAGGTCGCCGCTCTCGAGGTCGTAGAGGAAGATGTCGAAGCGGCCGTCCAGGTTGCCGGAGAACGTCACCGTCCGCCCGTCGGGGCTCCAGGACGGGCTGTTCTGCTGCTCGACCTCCATCTCGATCAGGCGGTCGAGCTTGCGCCGCAGGACGTCGAAGATCAGCAGGCTACGCCCCTTCTCGCGCTTGGCGAAAACCGCCAGCGAGTTGCCGTCGGGCGAGAATGCGAGGTCGCGGCCGAGCCGCGCCTTGGACGAGACGTGCTGCGCCACCAGGTACTCGAACTGGTCGGAAAAGCCACGCGTCAGATTCGCGATCGGCCGGCGCTTGCGGCCGTCGAACAGCACGATGTCGAGATCGCCCTGGGCGACGCTGAGCGCCGCCACCAAGTCCCCCGAGGGCGAGGCGGCGGGTGAGGTCACCGTGACGATCTGCCCCGCCTCGTCGCGAAACGGCCGGCCGAAGTCGGAGGGCTCGCCGGTCGCGACCAGCTCGGGCAGGTACTTCTGGCGCAGCCAGCGGCGGAAGTCGAGGTCGAAGTCCTCCGGCTCGATGCGAAGGGCGCGCTCGAGGGCGCGGTCGGCGCGCGAGCCGAAGGTGTTGCGGAACTCGTAGAGGAAGTCGCGAAAGCCCTCCTGGCCCCAGCGCTCCTCGATGTAGTCGAAGGCGGCGTGGCCGAAGCGGTAGGCGAGAAAGCCCCCGACGCCGCGCTGCACGATCGAAGGCACGCGGTCGTTGACCACCGCGTCGCGCAGGTACATCTTGTCCGAGGTCCCCTCGTCCTTGGCCATGTAGGAGGCCATGCCCTCCATGAACCACTGCGGCGGGTTGGCGCCGACGCCCTTGCCGAGCTTGCCCTGGAAGAGGATGTGGTACTGGAAGATGTGGGTCAGCTCGTGCAGGATGAGCTCGAACAGCTCGGCGTCGGGCAGGTCGACCGGCAGCACCATCCGGTTGCGCACCGGGCTGGCGAAGGCCCCCACCCCTTCCGGGATGAAGTTGAAGATGATGTTGTTCTGCTCGAACGCCGAGTGGGTCTGGTAGAAGATGAGCGGCGTCGGCTCCTGGATGCGGAAGTCGAACTCGCGCGACAGCCGGTCGTAGGCGCTCTCGGCGAAGGAGGCGACCTTCTCGAGCAGGTGCTTCTCTGCTTCGTAGTAATAGATTTCGAAGTGCGGCGAGTGGTAGATCTTCCAGTCGAAATCGCGATACTGGATCTTGTTCTTGCCGAAGTAGTCCGTGTACTGCGCCGGCGCCGAGGCGGCGACCAGAGCCGCCAGGAGCGCCACGCCGGCCGAGCGCCGCAGGATCGCGGGAATGGACACCGGAGCCTCCTTCCGAGAGCTCAGTCGGTCAAGAGGATGCGGGTCGCCTCGACGCTCTTCTGAACGAAGACGCCGACGATCCGGTCCTCGAGCGAGATCAGGTTCTCGAACATCCCCGCCAGGGGATCGGCCTTCTCGCCCTCGAACTGCTTGAAGTCCTTGAAGTTGTCGAAGTAGAGCCGCTCTCCGGTGTCGCCGCCGAACACCATCAGCACGATGTCGTACTCGAAGCCGGTCTGCTCGACCAGGACCTGACGGTAGTAGGTCCGGCCGTCGAACGGCGAGACGTACTCCTCGGTCCGGTAGCCGCTCTTGTCCTGGACGTCGAAGTCGAGGCTGCCGGCCAGGATCAGATCGCACTGCAGCCGCTCGCCGAGCGAGCGCCAGAAGTCCTGGCTGCGCGCCAGCAGATCGAGGTCGAAGGTCGGGTAGTCGACCGGTCCGCTCTCGACCACCTTGAGCTCGGTTTCGCGGCGCAGGATCTTGAGCAGGTAGCGCTCGAACTCCCGTTGAACGTCGATCGAGCCGCCCGCGCGGTCGCCGCTGCCCTCGCGGCTGACCACCAGGAACGGCGCGGCGCAGACCGTGCGCCGGCCGGTCAGGTCGAGCCGTGCGCGGACCGGCAATCGCAGGCGTACCTCGACGGCGGCTTGAAGCGCCGGCGCCGCGAGCGAGGCGAGCAGGGCGAGGGCGGCCACCCGGCGGTTCATCGCACGCCTCCGGCGGCAGTCGGCGCGCTCGTCGGCTCGGGCGCGCCCTCGGCCGGCGCCGGCGACTCCGCGGCCGGCGCGGCGGGTTTCTTCGGGCGGAACGCCTGGTAGAACTCGAGGAAGCGCGAGTAGTTCTGGCGCAGCGCGCGGTTGTTCGAGTCGGCCTGGACCGCCTGGCGGTAGGCCTCGAGCGCCTCGTCGAAGCGCCCGACCGCCTCGTAGGCGACCGCGAGGTTGTTGAGCGCCCGGGTGTCGCTCGGGCCGAGGCGGCGCGCCTGCTCGAAGCGGAAGAGGGCCTCGTTCCAGAGACCACGCTTGGCCATGTCGACGCCGAACGCGATCTGGGCGTCGGCGCCGTCGGTCGGCCCACGGCTCGAGCACCCGACGAGCCCGGAGGCGAGCAGCCAGGGCAGCGTGCCGAGCGCCAGGGTCTTGCGGATCTTCACCCGTCACCTCCCCGCTCCGGCGACGTCCCGAGCGCAGCGCGACTCCGGCGCCGCGAAGCGGCCGGCAGTATATACGAGCGTTGCGCGCGCGCCGGGCGTCGCGAACGTTGGGTCCGCGCCGATTCCGACTCTGGGTACCTGGAGGCGAGCGAAGGGTTTCGCAGACGGGTTCGGATGGACGGGTTCGAATGGCCGACGAGACGATCGATCCCCGCGACCTGCTGATCGCGCTCAACGCAGCTGCCGAGCTGCCGCGCGCCGCGGTCTGCCGGCTGGCCGCGGAGCTGCCGGCCTGGCAGGAGGCGACCCGAGCCGCCGAAGCGCGGCTCGAGGGCGTGTCGCGCGCGGTGCTCGCGGCGGCACTCGACCTGCGCCACGACGCGAGCGCCGTCGCGCGTCGCGAGCGGGCTGCCGCCGAGCGCGCCGGAGCCCGTCTGCTCACCCGGCTCGACTCCGACTATCCGGCCGCGCTGCTCGACCTGGCCTTGCCACCGCCCGTCCTCTTCCTCGCGGGCGAGCTCGCGCCTCGGCCGGCGGTCGCCATCGTCGGCTCGCGCCGCGCCAGTCGCTACGGGCTCGAGGTGGCGCGCTGGTTCGGGCAGGCGCTCGCCGAGGCGGGCGTGCTCGTGGTCTCCGGCTTCGCCATCGGCGTCGACGGCGCCGCCCACCGCGGCGCGCTCGCCGCGGCGGAGGGCTCGACCGCGGCGGTGCTCGGTTGCGGCCTGGACGTCGACTACCCGAGAGCGCACGCGCGCCTGGCATGCGAGATCCGCGCCCGGGGGGCCCTGATCACCGAGTTCCCCTGCGGCACGCCTCCCGAGCCCTGGCGCTTCCCCGTGCGCAACCGCATCCTCGCCGCGCTCGCCCGGGCCATCGTCGTGGTCGAGGCCGCGCCCCGCTCGGGCTCGCTGGTCACCGCGCGGCTGGCGCTCGACCTCGGGCGCGACGTCTTCGCCGTCCCCGGCCGCCTGACCGACGAGCTGGCGGTCGGCACCAACGCGCTGCTCGCCGACGGCGCCGCACCCGCCCTCTCGCCCGACGATCTGCTCGACTCGCTGGCGAGCGCGCGCGGCGACAGCGGCCCGCCGCCGCTCGGGGCGATCACGCTGCCGCCGGGCGTCGGCGAGGCGGGCCGCGCGCTCGCCGAGGCGGCCGACCCGCAGCGCGCGGCGTCCGCCGAGGAGCTCGCCGCGCGCGCCGGGCTGCCCGTCGAACGGGCCCTCGCGCTGCTGCTCGAGCTCGAGCTCGCGGGCGTCGTGCGACGCCTCCCGGGGGGCGTCCTCGTCCGGACACGCCGGTGAGGCGCTGCGGGGACGCTCGACACGCTGTGGTAGGGTCCGCGCCCGGTCGCGGCCCCGGGGCCCCCCGCCGGAGGCAGATCAGCACCATTTCGGGGCCGTCTCCGATCCAAACGCCATGGCGAAGAACCTGATCATCGTCGAGAGCCCGGCGAAGACCCGGACGCTCAAGAAGTTCCTCGGCCGCGACTGGGCGGTCGAGGCATCGGTGGGCCACGTGCGCGACCTGCCCAAGAAGGACATGGGCCTCGGTCCGGGTTTCGAGCCGAAGTACGCCGTGCTCGCCGCCAAGAAGGAGGTCGTCCAGAAACTCAAGGCGGCTGCCAGGAAAGCGGAGCGCATCTACTTGGCGCCCGACCCCGACCGCGAGGGCGAGGCGATCGCCTGGCACATCGCGGAGATCCTCGGCAAGGAGGCCAAGGAGATCCACCGCGTCACCTTCAACGAGATCACCAAGAGCGCCGTGCTCAAGTCGTTGGCGCAACCCGGGAGCATCGACCGCGCGCGCGTCGACGCCCAGCAGGCGCGCCGGGTGCTCGACCGATTGATGGGCTTCAAGCTCTCGCCGCTGCTCTGGGAGAAGGTCAAGCGGGGCCTGTCGGCCGGTCGCGTCCAGTCGGTCGCGCTCAAGATGGTCTGCGACCGGCAGGCGGAGATCGACGCTTTCGCGCCGGTCGAGTACTGGCTGCTCGGCGCCCGCCTGGAAGCGAGCGCGCCGCCCCCCTTCTACGCCAAGCTGCACCAGCTCGACGGCAGGAAGGCCGAGGTCGGCGACGGCGACAGCGCCGCGCGAATCGCCGGCGAGCTCGAGGCCGCAACCTTTCGGGTCGCCGCCGTCGAGCGCAAGGAGTCGCGCCAGAACCCGTCGCCGCCGTTCATCACCAGCCGCCTGCAGCAGGAAGCGGCGCGCCGCTTCGGCTTCAGCGTCAAGCGCACCATGGCGATCGCCCAGGGCCTCTACGAGGGACGCGAGATCGGCGACCGCGGTCAGCTCGGCCTGATCACCTACATGCGCACCGATTCGACCCGCGTCGCCGACGAGGCCATCGTCGCGGTGCGCGACCTGATCGCCGCGACTTACGGCGCCGAGGCCTTGCCCGACAAACCGCGCCGCTACAGCTCGAAGCGGGGCGCGCAGGACGCCCACGAAGCGATCCGGCCGACCTACTTCGATCTCCCCCCCGACGCCGTCGCGCCCCACCTCAAGCCGGAAGAGCTCAGGCTCTACCGGCTGGTCTGGGAGCGCTTCGTCGCCAGTCAGATGAACCCGGCGATCTTCGACGTCACCCAGGTCGACGTCGAGGCCGGCCGCGCCACGCTGCGCGCCACGGGCAAGACGCTCAAGCGCCCGGGCTTCCTCGCCGTCTACCAGGAAGTGGTCGAGAAGCTCGAGAGCGAGGGCGACGAGGAGGGCGCGACGCTGCCGCCGCTCGAGGTCGGGCAGGAGCTCACGCTGCTCGAGCTCGACCGGCAACAGAAGTTCACCCAGCCGCCGCCGCAGTTCAGCGAAGCGACCCTGGTCAAGGCGCTCGAGGAGAACGGCATCGGCCGGCCCTCGACCTACGCCGCCATCCTCTCGACGCTCTCCGAGCGCGAGTACGCCGAGAAGGTCGAGGGGCGCTTCCGGCCGACGGCCCTCGGCAAGCTGGTCCATCGCCTGCTGCAGAGCGGGTTCGAGGACATCATCAACGAGGGCTACACCGCGCGCCTCGAGGAGGAGCTCGACGAGATCGAGGAGGGCAAGCTCCCCTGGAAGCAGGCGGTCGAAGAGTTCGACGAGAAGTTCTCGCGCGATCTGGCGCGCGGCACCGAGCGCTGGCCCGACGTCAAGGTCTCGGGCATCGGGCTCGCCGAGCTCTTCCCGGCCCGCGCCGGCGAGCGCTGCCCCAAGTGCGGCCGCGAGCTGGTGGTGCGCTTCGGCCGCTACGGCGGCTTCGTCGGCTGCTCCGGCTATCGCGAGGAGCCCTCCTGCGACTACACGAGCGACCTCGAGCCCAAGGCCGACGGCGCCGCGACGCCGGCGGCCGGCGAGGACGGAGCCGAGATCGAGCCCTGCGAGAAGTGCGGCCGTCCGATGGCGCTGCGCCGCAGCCGCTTCGGCTCGTTCTACGGCTGCACCGGCTACCCGGAGTGCAAGAACATCCGGCGCATCGGGCCCGCGCCCGCGGCGCCCAAGGACCTCGGCATCGCCTGCCCGGAGTGCAAGCAGGGAACGCTCCAGGAGAAGCGCTCGCGGCGAGGCAAGATCTTCTACTCCTGCTCGCGCTATCCGGACTGCAAGTTCGCGCTCTGGAACCGGCCGATCGCCGAAGCCTGCCCGCGCTGCGGCCACCCCTTCCTCACCGAGAAGACGACCAAGCGCAAGGGAACCCAGCGCCTCTGCCCGGCCGAGGGGTGCGGCTACTCGATCGACGTCGAAGCCGACAACGCCGGCTGAGGCGGGCGCGCGGCCCGCCCGTTCGGGCGGGCCCGGCGCGGCGAGCCCCGGCCCGCGCTTTGCTACACTCGAATGACGCCAACGGCTCGGTCCGCGGGGGACGGCCGAGCGCGCTGGTCCCGACACCGACCCGCCGGGGGAGGAGGATCAGAATGCGCAAGCTCTGGAGTCGTTTCGGCCTGGGAATCGTCGCGGTCTTCGCGGCGACGATGGTCTACGCCGCCGCCGCTAGCCAGGCGCCGGAGAAGTCCACGATCGACGACTGCGTCACCAAGCGGGCCGCGGTCGAGTTCCCGCACAAGGCGCACGTCGACCTGAAGATCGCCTGCTCGACCTGCCACCACACGCAGGAGAACCTGACCGCGGAGAGCACCGAAGCGGTGCCGAGCTGCGGCTCCTGCCACAACGCGCCGGAGAAGCCCGAGACGCCCATCTGCACCCAGATGTCGGCGACCAAGAACCCGTTCCACATCAATTGCATGGGCTGCCACAAGGAGGAGGCGAAGAAGAACCCCGCCACCAAGGCGCCCACCAAGTGCGACGACTGCCACCCGAAGGCCTGAGTCCGAGCCGCGCCTGAGCCCCTTCGGGTCCGGCGCCTCGAGTCGCGCCCACCGCCCCCGCCGGCCCACGTGCCGCGCGGGGGCGGTGCCGTTTCGGGGCCCCGGTCTCCTTAGAATGGCGGGGTGACCGCTCCCGTCCACGTCGTCGGCGCCGGCCTGGCCGGCAGCGAGTGTGCTTGGCAGCTCGCGCGCCGCGGCGTCCCGGTCGTGCTCCACGAGATGCGTCCCGCGCGGCCGACCGGCGCGCACCGCACCGCGGACTGCGCCGAGCTGGTCTGCTCGAACTCCTTCCGCAGCGACGACCCCGAGCACGCCGCCGGCCTGCTCAAGCGCGAGATGGAGGCGCTCGACTCGCTGGTGCTCGCCGCCGCGCGGGCCCACGCCGTCCCCGCCGGCGCCGCGCTGGCCGTCGACCGCCTGCGCTATGCCGCCGAGGTGACCGGACGGCTGGCGGCGCTCGGCAACGTCGAGCTGCGCCGGGGCGAGATCACCGAGCTGCCCGCGGGCGACGTCGTGCTCGCGACCGGGCCGCTGACCTCGCCGGCGCTCGCCGAGCGGCTCGGGTCCCTGCTGGGCACCGAGTACCTCTACTTCTACGACGCCATCGCGCCGATCGTCGACGGCGAGACGCTCGACCTCGACCGGATGTTCCGCGCCTCGCGCTGGGGCAAGGGGGAGGGCGACGACTATCTCAACTCGCCGCTCGACCGCGACGCCTACCTCGCCTTTCACCGCGCCCTGGTCGAAGCCGAGACGATGCCGCTGCACGAGTTCGAGAGCGCTCTCTTCTTCGAGGGCTGCCTGCCGATCGAGGAGCTGGCGCGCCGCGGCGTCGAGACGCTGCGCTACGGGCCGATGAAGCCGGTCGGTCTCGCCGGTCCGGACGGGCGGCGCCCCTGGGCGGTCGTGCAGCTGCGCCAGGAGGACCTGGCCCGCTCGCAGTACAACCTGGTCGGCTTCCAGTCGCGCATGAAGTGGCCCGACCAGCAGCGCATCTTCCGCCTGCTGCCGGGGCTCGAGGGTGCCGAGTTCGTCCGCCTCGGCCAGGTCCACCGCAACACCTTCGTCAACGCGCCCCGCCACCTCGACGCCACCTACCGCCTGCGGGCCCACCCGCGCGTCCGCCTCGCCGGTCAGATCACCGGCGTCGAGGGCTACCTCGAATCGGCGGCGACCGGGCTCGCGGCGGCGCTCTACCTGCTGCTCGAGCGGCGGGGCGGCGGAGTCGAGCCGCTGCCGGCCACGACCGCCCTGGGGGCGCTGGCGCGCCACCTGACCGAGTCGGATCCCGAGCGCTTCCAGCCGGCCAACATCAACTACGGGCTGTTCGAGCCGCTCGAGCCCCTGCCGCGCCGCGCCGAGCGGCGCGGCGCCTTCGTCGCGCGCGCCGCGCGCGACCTCGCCGCCTGGAGGGCCCGGTGCGGGCTCTGATCGACGGCTACCTCGCCTACCTCGAGGGGGAGCGGGCGCTCTCGGCGCACACGCTGCGCGCCTATCGCGGCGACCTCGAGCGCTTCCTCGCCTTCCTCGCCGAGGATTTCCTCGCGCGCCCGGCCGGCGAGATCCGGCCCGAGGCGGTCGATGCTCTCGCGGTGCGCTCCTTCCTCGCCGCCCTCGCGCGCCGTGGCGTCGGCCGGCGCTCCCAGGGGCGGGCGCTCGCGGCGCTGCGCTCCTGCTTCCGCTGGGGCTGCCGGGTGGGCGCGCTGGCGAGCAACCCGGCGGCCCGGGTGCGCACGCCGAAGGCGCCGCGGACGCTGCCCGACCACCTGCGCCCCGGCGAGGTCGAAAGCCTGATCGAGGCGCCGGCAGGGGACGGCGCTCTCGAGCGGCGCGACCGCGCCCTGCTCGAGCTGCTCTACGCCACCGGGCTGCGCATTTCCGAGGCGGTCTCGCTCGACTGGCGCGACCTCGATCTGGCCGGGCGCACGCTGCGCGTCCTCGGCAAGGGGGGCAAGGAGCGCCTGGTCCCCTTCGGCCGGCCGGCGCTCGCCGCGCTGCGCGCCTGGCGCGATCGTTGGGAGTCGGTGCGCCGCGCCGGCAGCGACGGCGGCGAACCGGTCTTCCTGAACCGCCGCGGCGGCCGGCTCACCGACCGCTCGGCGCGCCGCACGGTCGACCGCTGGGTCGAGGCCGCGGCGCTGCGCCGGGGGATCCACCCCCACACGCTGCGCCACACCTTCGCCACCCACCTGCTCGAGCGGGGCGCGGACCTGCGCGCCATCCAAGAGCTGCTCGGCCACGCCTCGCTCGCCACCACGCAGCGCTACACCCACGTCGACCTCGAGCACCTGCTCGCCGTGCACCGCGCCGCGCACCCGCGCGCCCGCGGCGGCCGGCCGGAGGATTGAGAGCCCCATGGACGTCGCCCTGGTCACCTCCGCCGCGCTGCCCGACCTCGACCCCGATGACCGGCCGCTGGTCGACGCGCTCGCCGCGCGCGGCCTCGCCGCCGCTCCCGCGGTCTGGGACGACCCCGGCGTCGACTGGGGGGCGACGCGCCTGGCCCTGGTGCGCAGCCCCTGGGACTACTACCGCCGCTTCGCCGAGTTCCGCGCCTGGGCTCGACGGGTCGCGGCGGCGACGCGGCTCGAGAACCCGCGCGCGGTGCTCGAGTGGAACCTCGACAAACGCTACCTGTTGGAGCTGGCGGCCGCCGGCCTGCCGGTGGTTCCCACCCTCCACCTCGAGCGCGGCGCGCGCTTCGACCTCGCCGCGCGGCTGGCCGAGCTCGGCTGGCGGCGCGCCGTGGTCAAGCCCGCCGTCTCGGCCGACTCCTGGGAGACGCTGGTGCTCGGCGCCGGCGAGCTCGACGCCGGCCAGCGCCACCTCGACCGGCTGCTCGCCGAGCGCGCGATGCTCGTCCAGCCCTTCCTCGAATCGGTCGAGACGACCGGCGAACGCTGCCTGGTCTTCCTCGACGGCGCCTACTCCCATGCCGTGCGCAAGAACGCCCTGACGCGCGGCGGCCGCTGGGCCGGCCTGCCCGAGGGCGCGAGCGTCGAGGCCGAGCCCGACGAGCTGGCGGCCGCCCGCGAGCTGCTCGCCTCCGCCGGCCGGATCGGCGGCTTCGAGCGGCCGCTCTACGCCCGCGTCGACCTCGCCCGCGACGCCGACGGGCGGCCGCTCCTGATGGAGCTCGAGCTGGCCGAGCCCACCCTCTTCCTCACCACCAGCGCCGCCGGCCTGGCGCGCCTGGCCGACGCGATCGCGCGTCGGCTCGCCGATTCCGGGTAGGCTCGGCCGAGAGCCGAGCGAGGAGGCAGGGATGGAGAGCCCGCCCGAGCCGGCGGGCGGCGCCCCGAGCGCGAGCCCGCCGCCCGAAGCGCACTACCGCGTCGCCTTCGACAACAGCCTGGAGGCGATCGTCATCGCCCAGGACGGCGTGGTCAAGGTGGCCAACCGCGCCACCGAGCGGCTCTCCGGCTACCCGCTCGCCGAGCTGGTCGACCGCCCCTTCCTCGACCTGATCGCCCCGGAGGATCACGCCCAGACGCTGGCGCGTTACCGGCTGCGCCTCGAGGGAGACACGACGGATCGCTCGATGACCGTGCGCGGATTGCGCAAGGGGGGAGAGCGAGTGACGCTCGAGGCGCACTCGATGCCGGTCGAGTGGCGAGGGCGCCCGGCGGTGCTGGTCTTCCTGGCCGACGTGACCGACCGCGAGCGGGCGCGCGCCGAGGCGGCCGAGAAGGGGCGCATGGTCGCCCGCATCGCCGAGGTCGCGCCCTACTTCGTCTTCATCTACGACTACGACCTCGGCCGCGACGTCTATCTCAACCGCTCGGTGCCCGAGGCGCTCGGCTACTCGCCGGAGGAGGCGGCGGCGCTCGGCGACTACCCCTTCCTCAAGCTCTGCCACCCGGAGGACCTGCCGAGCTCGCTCGACCGGGACCGGCGCTGGCTCGACGTGCCCGACGGCGAATCGGATTCCGTCGAGTTCCGGCTGCGCCACCGCAACGGCGAGTGGCGCTGGTTCGTCTCGCACAACACGCCGTTTCGCCGCGACGAGCAGGGGCGCGTGCGCCAGATCCTCGGCATGTCGCTCGACATCACCGAGAAGAAGCGCAGCGAAGAGCTCCTGCGACGCACCGAGCGGCTCGAGAGCCTCGGCCTGCTCGCCGGCGGCATCGCCCACGACTTCTCCAACCTGCTCACCCCGATCCTCGGCAACGTCGAGCTGCTGCTCGAGCGCCTGCCGCCCGACTCCCCGCTGCGCCCGCGCGCGCAGGCGATCGCCGCGGCCGCCGGCGGCGCCGCCGACCTGGTGCGCCAGCTGCTGGTCTACGCCGGACGGGGGGAGATCGAGCGGCGGGCCGTCGACCTCAACGGCGTGCTGGTCGACGTCGTGCGGCTGCTCGACTCGATCCCGGCGCCGGCGGTCACGACCCGGCTCGACCTCGAGCCCGGTCTGCCCGAGGTCGCCGGCGACGCCAGCCAGCTGCGGCAGGTCGCCATGAACCTGCTGTCCAACGCCCGCGAGGCGCTCGCCGGCCGCACGGGCACGGTGCGCGTCACCACCCGGCGCGTCGCGGTCGACGACCGCCAGCTCGCGTCGAGCGTGCTGCGCGAGGGGGTGCGCCCCGGTCCGGCGGTGCTGCTCGAGGTCGCCGACGACGGTCCCGGCATGGACGCCGAGACGGTCGCCCGCCTCTGGGAGCCTTTCTTCACCACCAAGAAGAGCGGCCGCGGTCTCGGCCTGCCGGCGATCGCCGGCATCCTGCGCCAGCACCGGGCGGCGCTGGCGGTCGATTCCGAGCCCGGACGCGGCACCCGCTTCCGCGTCCTCTTGCCCCCGGCCCGCGGCGAAGTGCCGGCGCTGCGCTGAGCGCGCGCGAAGGGCTCGCGCGGCTTGGTAGACTCCTCCTCCCATGTCCGAGCGCCACGCGACGACCGTCCTGCTGGTGCGCCGCGGCGGCCGGGTCGCGATGGTCTCCGACGGCCAGGTGACGCTCGGCGCGACCGTGGTCAAGGCGGGAGCCGCCAAGGTCCGGCGCCTCGGCCGGGGCCGGGTCCTGGTCGGGTTCGCCGGCGGCGCGGCCGACGGTCTGGCGCTCTTCGCACGGCTCGAGGCCAAGCTCGAGGAGGCCAACCAGAATCTCGAGCGCGCCGTGGTCGAGCTGGCCAAGGACTGGCGCACCGACCGCGCGCTGCGCCAACTCGACGCGGTGATCCTCGTCGCCGACGCCGAACGCAGCTTTCTCGTTTCCGGCCAGGGCGACCTGCTGCAGCCCGACGAGGAGGGGCTCCTGGCGATCGGCTCGGGGGGCAACTTCGCCCTCGCCGCGGCACGCGCCCTGGCGCGCCATAGCGAGCTGCCGGCGCGCGAGCTCGCGGTCGAGGCGATGAAGATCGCCGCCGAGCTGTGCATCTACACCAACGACCGCCTGACCCTCGAGGAACTGTGAGCGCGCCCTCCGTGGCGGCCGGCGGGCGCGGCGAGGCGCTCGAGGCGTCGACGCCCCGGCAGATCGTCGCCGAGCTCGACAAGTTCGTGGTCGGGCAGCAGGCGGCCAAGCGGGCGCTGGCGATCGCCCTGCGCAACCGCTGGCGCCGCCTGCAGCTGCCGCCCGAAGTCGCCGAAGAGATCGTTCCGAAGAACATCCTGATGATCGGGCCGACCGGCGTCGGCAAGACCGAGCTGGCGCGCCGTCTGGCCAAGCTCGCCCGCGCCCCCTTCCTCAAGGTCGAGGCGTCGAAGTACACCGAGGTCGGCTACGTCGGGCGCGACTGCGAGTCGATGATCCGCGACCTGGCCGAGATCGGCGTCGCGCTGGTGCGCGAAGAAAAGCGCGCCGAGGTCGCGGCGACCGCGGTGGCGCGCGCCGAAGAGCGGCTGCTGGCGCTGCTGGTGCCGAGCGCGCCCGGCTACGGACCGGCGAGCAGCCAAGGGGTCGAGGACCTCTCCGCGACCCGGGAGAAGCTGCGCGACAAGCTGCGCGCCGGCGCGCTCGAGGAGCGCCAGGTCGAGGTCGAGGTCGAGGAGGGCGGCTCCCCGTCGCTCGAGATGTTCACTCCGCAGGGGGTCGAGGAAGTCGGCATCAACCTCAAGGAGATGCTGCCCGGACTCTTCCAGCGGCGGCGGCGGGCGAAGCTGCCGATCAGCGAGGCGCGGCGCGTGCTCGAGGCCGAGGAGGCCGAGAAGCTGATCGACCGCCAGGAGGTGGCGCGCGAGGCGCGTCGGCGGGTCGAGCAGCACGGCATCGTCTTCCTCGACGAGATCGACAAGGTGGCCGGCCGCGAGCGGGGCCAGGGGCCCGACGTCTCGCGCGAGGGCGTGCAGCGCGACCTGCTGCCGATCGTCGAGGGCACCACGGTCGCCACCAAGCACGGTCCGATCCGGACCGACCACATCCTCTTCGTCGCCGCCGGCGCCTTCCACGTCGCGCGGCCGAGCGACCTGATCCCGGAGCTGCAGGGGCGCTTCCCGATCCGGGTCGAGCTCGAGGCGCTCTCCGAGCAGGACTTCGCGCGCATCCTGACCGAGCCGGAGAACGCGCTGACCAAGCAGTACGCGGCGCTGCTCGGCGCCGAGGGGGTCGCGCTCGAGTTCCGCCCGGACGCGATCGTCGAGATCGCGCGGCTGGCCGCCGAGGTCAACCGCACCACCGAGAACATCGGCGCCCGGCGCCTCGCGACGCTGCTCGAGCGGCTGCTCGAGGAGGTCTCCTTCGAGGCCCCCGACATGGGCGGCGTCGACCTGGTGGTCGACGCCGCCTTCGTCGGCCGGGCGCTCGGCGACATCGTGCAGAACCAGGATCTCTCCCGCTATGTGCTCTGAACCGACCCTCGCTCGCGGGCGTCGCTCCCCGGCCCCGACGGCGCTCGCCGCCCCGCTCCTGCTCCTCCTCCTGCTCCCCTTGGCCGGCTGCGGCAAGAAGGGGGACCCGATGCCGCCGCCGCGCGTCATCCCCCAGGCGATCGGCGATCTCGCGGTCTCCCAGCGCGGTTTCGAGATCGTGCTCGAGATGACCCATCCGAAGACGACCGTCGCCGGCCTCGCGCTGCCGCCGCTCGCGCGGGCGACCCTCTACGAGGCGCGCCGGCCGGCGCCCGCCGAGGGCGCCCCACCCGCCCTCGATCCGCGCGAGCTGGTGGCGGCCGCGCAGCCGCGCCTCGAGCTCGCCGGCGCCGAGCTCGCCGGCGCCGTTTCGGGCGATCGCCTGACCGTCCGCTTCCGGCTCGAGGAGCCGCTGCCCGAGCCCGCCGAGGCGCGCTATTTCGCGGTGCGCACCGAGGCGGCCGGCGGCGAGGTCTCCCCCTGGTCGAACGTCGTCGCGCTCGTGCCGCGGGTGCCGCCGCTCCCCCCCGCCGACCTGCGCGTGGTCGCCCGCAAGGAGGGAGTGGCGCTCGCCTGGAGCGTCGCGGAGGGCCCGGAGCCCCCCGCCGGCTTCCGCGTCTACCGGCGCGACGCCCAGGCGACGAGCTGGGGGGAGCCGATCGCCGACCTCGGCCCCGAGGCGACCGGCCACGTCGACACGACGGCGCGTTACGGCGGCCGCTACTTCTACACGGCCTGCGCGCTCGGGTCGCGCGCCCCGGTGGTCGAGAGCGCCCCGGCGGGCGAGCGCGAGATCGACTACCAGGACCGCTTCGCGCCCGAGCCGCCGAAGAACCTGCGCGCGCTCGGCGGCGAAGGGGAGGCGCGCCTGCTCTGGGAGCCGAGCCCCGATCCCGACGTCTCCGGCTACGTCGTCTTCCGCGAGGACCCCGGCCAGGAGTTCCGGCGGGTCACGGCCGAGCCGGTCGCCGGCGGCGAGTGGACCGACCGGGGCTTGGGGCGCGGCTTCGTCTTCCGCTACCGCGTCGCGGCGATCGATCGTGCCGGCAACCTCGGCGAGCCCTCCGAGACCGCCGAGGCGCGCGCGCGCTAGCGGCCGCCGCCCGGAGCCCGCGCGTGACGCCTCCCGAGCTGAGCGACCTGCCCGGCGACGCGGTCTACAAGGTCTCGGGCGCCGGCAACGACTTCCTCGCCCTGATCGAGCCGCGCCGCGACCCGACCGCCGCGGAGGTCGCCGCCTGGTGCGCCCGCGGCTTCGCCTTCGGCGCCGACGGCGTCTTCGTCCTGCGCCGCGCGGGAACCGAGGTCCGGATGGACCACTGGAACGCCGACGGCGGGCGGGTCGAGCTCTGCCTCAACGCGACCCGCTGCGCCACCCGCCTCGCCCTCGAGCTCGGCTGGGCCGCCAGGGAGGTTCGGCTCGCGACCGGCGCGGGCCCGATCCTCGGCCGGGCGGGGAGCCGTCCGGCGACCGCCGAGCTCGTCGTCCCCGCGCCGGCCGAGCCGCCGCGCGAGCTCGCGCTGGAGGTCGACGGGCGCGTCCACTCGGGATGGTTCGCCACCGTCGGCGTGCCGCACTTCCTGCTCGTCGAGGAAAAGAGCCTCGCCGGCGCTCCGGTCGCCGCGCTCGGCCCGCTCTTGCGGCGCCACCCCGCTCTCGGCCCGGCGGGAGCCAACGTCGACTGGATCCGCTTTCTCGACCCGGCGCTGCTCGAGCTGCGCACCTTCGAGCGCGGCGTCGAGGGGGAGACGCTCGCCTGCGGCACCGGAATCCTCGCCGCCTTCCGGGTCGGCCGCCACCTCGCACGACTGGCCTCCCGGGTCGCCGTCCGGGTGCTCGGCGGCTTCGAGCTCGAGGCCGGTGAGGCCCAGGACGCCGAGGAGCGGCCGAGCCTCCTGCTCGCCGGCGACGCGCGCCTCCTCGCCCACCTCGAGCTCGCCGCCGACGCCGCCCTGCCGCCGCCCCCGCCGGCCCGCTGGAGCG
>WYBK01000250.1 GCA_011525905.1 Acidobacteriota bacterium | reverse complement strand
TGAGCTTGCCCCAATCGGGGCTCGAGTCGTCGACGTTGCGGCGGAAGACGACCAGCGCGTCCGAGGTGTGGCCGGCCACGTAGACGTTGCGGCTGCCGAGCGGGTCGGGCTCGCGCGACACGGCGATGCCGATCGCGCGGTCGAGGCCGCCGAGGTTCGGCTGGACCTGGATCTGGGTCAGGGTGCCGAAGGTCGCCGGGCCGCCCGTGTCGCGGGCGAAGACCACCACCGCGTCGTCGACCGAGGCCGCGACGTAGACGTGGTTGCCGTCGCTCGAGATCGCGATGCCGTGCGCGCCGCCCAGGTTGCTGACGCCGCCGACCCCGGTCACCTTGACCTCGCGGAAGGTCAGCAGGCCGGCGCCGTCCCGGTCGAAGACCGCGACCGCCCCGGGGAAGCGGCTGGCGACGTAGACCTGCTGGCCGTCGGGGCTGACGACCACCGCCGAGGCGCCGAACAGGCCGTCGATCGTGCCGCCGGCGTCGCTGCCCCCCTGCCGCTTGATCTGCTTCTGGGTGAGCAGGCCGGCCGCGTCGTGCTCGAAGACCGCGAGCGCGTTCTCGGAGGCGACTACCGAGGAGCTGACCACGTAGACGTGGTTGCCGTGGACCGCCACGCCGGTCGGCGCCTCGAGACCGTCGATGGTCGCCACGCCGTCGCGCTTGCGCTCCACGAAGGTGAGCTGCCCGTTCACCGGGTCGCTCCGGAACGAGGCCAGCGACTGGTCGGCGAAGCCGGCGACGAAGACGTGCTCGTTGTCGAAGGAGGCGATCGCCGAAGCGCCCGCCAGCCCGTCGACGCCGTGGAAGCCGTCGCGCACGGGGATCGGCGGGTCGAAGGGCGGACCGTCCGGCGCTGTCGGCTGGCCGCCGATGAAGGCGAAGGAGGGCGGCGCGCCGTCCCGCTCGAAGGCGACGAGCGCCGCGTCGGCGCCGGCCGACAGGTAGACGTGGCGGCCGTCGGGGCTCGCCGCGACGCCGGCGGCACCGCCCGCCGACGCGAGCACGCACTCGACGGGCACCGGCAGGCAGTTGACCGTGTTGCCGTCGAGCAGCGTCTCCGGCAGGAACTTCAGCGAGCCGGTGACGCCGTTGCGCGCGAACACCGCCAGGGCCGAGGCGTCCTCGCCGGCGGCGTAGAGGTGCTCGCCGTCCGCGGTGATCGCCAGGTCGCGCACGCCGACCAGGCCGACCGCGGCGCCGCCCGCTCCGGCGTCCCCCTCGAAGCGCACGCCGGCGAAGGTCAGCTTGCCGAAGTTCGTCGCGTCGCTCGACTCCGTGTTGCGCCGGAAGATCGAGATCGCGTTGTCCGTACCGGCGGCCGCGACGTAGACGAACCTGCCGTCCGGGCTCACCACGACGTCCACGGCGCCGTCGAGGCGGTCGATCGTCACCGAGCCCTGGACCTCGCCGTCGGAGAGCTCGTCCTTGAAGGTCAGCAGGCCGAAGTCGCCGTCCGCGGGATTGGCCTCGCGCTCGTAGACCGCGACCGCATCCTCGCCCGCGCTCGCCACGTAGACGTGCCGGCCGTCCGGGCTCACCGCCACCGCGGCGGCGCCCGCCAGGCCGTCGGCGCCGCCGACCTCGTCGACCACCGCCCCGAGCAGGACGAGCGTTCCGAAGGTCTCGCGCGCGAAGATCGAGACCTGGTCGCCGTGCGCGACGTAGACGTGGGCGCCGTTGTCCTGGGCGCTGACCAGCGGGCTGACGGCGACGCCGCGTGCGTCGGCGGCCGGGTAGGCGCCACCGCCCACCGGCGGCACCTGACCGTTGTTCGGGTTGGCGTCGAAGGCGACGATCTGGCCGTCGACCTCGCTCACCACGTAGAGGAACTCGCCGTCGGGAGTCAGCGCCAAGTCGGTGGCGCCGGCGAGGCCGGTCACGCCGCCCACGCCGTCGACCGCGGCCTCGACGAACTCGAGCTCGCCGCTCGCCTCGTCCCGCGCGAAGGAGGCCAGGGCGGCGTCCGTACGGCTGACCGCGTAGACGAACGCCCCGTTCGGGGCCACCGCGATCGCGCGCGCGCCGGCGAGGTGGAAGACCGGCTCCCCTTCGACCTCGAAGTCGATCTCCTCCTCGATCTTGCGCAGCGTGCCGGCCGGCGGCGACTGCGCCGAACAGGTCCAGGTGGCGTCCAGCAGCTCGGCGGGGAAGAAATCGGTGACGCGAGCGCCGACGATGTTCTCCGGCCCGTTGTTGAACACCGCGACCGTGTACTCGACCGGTTCGCCGGCGAAGACCGACGCCTGCCCGTCGTCCTTGACGATGGCGAGGTCGGCGGCATTGGTGAGCACCACGCTCGCCGTGGCGGAGTTGTTGCCGGTGGTCGTGTCGACCGTGCCGGTGGGCGCGGAGACCACGGCCGTGTTCTTCAGGACGCCGGCGCTCAGGTCGGGGACCGTCCCGGTCACCGTGAAGACCACTTCGCCGGCGCCCGCGCAAGTGCCGGGGTCGCCCGCGGTCAGGTCCACCTGGTGGTTGATCGCGCCGCTGCCCGAGGCCGGCGCGGGGCAGGTGCCGCCGGCGCCCGCGACGCAGCTCCACTGCGGATCGTCGTAGCTCGACTCGAAGCTGTCGACCACCGTGGCGCCCACGACGTCGGAGGGCCCGCAGTTGCGCACGGTGATCGTGAACTCGACGGAGAAGCCCGGTGTCGGTTCGCCGGCCGCGGTCACCTGCTTGGTGATCGCCAGGTCCGACTCGCGGGCGATCGGCGTCTCGACCGTCGCTTCCGAGTTCGACGGCGAGGGATCGACGTAGCCGGACGGCAGCGTCGCCGAGACTTCGTTGACCAGGCAGGGCGCGAGCGGATTCGCGGTACAGGGCACTCCGGTGGCCGAAGCCTGGAGCGTCACGGTCACCGTGAAGGTCACCCGGCTGCCGGGCGCCAGGTCGACCTCCTGGTCGATGTCGCCGGAGCCGTTGGGCGCGCCGCAGATCGCCTCGTCCTCGGGCAGGCAGGTCCAGCTCGCGGCAGCGATGTTGGCGGGATCGGTCAGGTCGTCGAAGATCGCGACGTCGTTGACGCCGTTCGGGCCGTTGTTGGTCACCACGATCGTGTAGCCGATCGAGCCGCCCGGCACCACGGAGCCGGCCGTGGGCGTCTTGGTGGTCACCAGATCGGCCAGCAGGACGATCGGGTCGCGATCGCTGCAGCTGTTGTTGCTCGCGCTGGCCGGCGGATCGGTGCAGAGCGGATCGGGCGTACCGGCCGGGTCGCTGTCGACGTCGGCCGGGGCGGTGACGGTCGCCGTGTTGTCGAGGGTACCGCTGGCGCCGGGCGCGACGACCGCCGTGGCGGTGAACGTGACGCTCGCGCCCGCCGGCAGGTCGACCAGCTCGTCGAGCTCCAGCCCGCTGCCGCCGCCGCAGCTGGCACCGGCGCTCTCGGCGAAGATCGTCAGCCGGTCCGGCGTCGGCGCCAGGGCGTAGAGGTGCTCACCCCCCGGGCTCATCGCCAGGCCGAAGAGATCGGCCGCACCCTGGGTCCCGAGCCAGGTGAGGTTCCCCTGAGTCGGCCCCGGGACGGTCACTCGGGAGAAGACCACGACCGTGTCGTCCGCGCCCTCGCCCGCGACGTAGACCGCCTTGCCGTTCGGGCTGACCACGACACCGCGCGGCTGGTCCATGCCGTCGACCAGGCCGACGCCGTCGCGGTGGATCTCCTTGAACGCCAGCAGGCCGGTCGCCGGGTCGCGCGAATACACCGCGAGCGAGTCTCCGAGGGCGCCGGCCGCGTAGACGGTGCCCCCCTCGGGGCCGATCGCCAGGGCGCCGACGCCGTCGAGGTTGGTCGCGCTGGTCTCGACGTCGGCGATCGTGAGCTCGCCGGTCGAGAGGTTCCGCGAGAAGGAGAGCAGCGAGTCCTCGCTCGCCGAGGCGACGAGGACGTGGCGGCCGTCCGGCGTCACCGCGACCGCGGAGACCCCGTCGAGGGGCGTGCCGACCGAGTCGGAGACGGTGAAAGCACCGAGCTGGGTGAGCGAGCCGTCGCTCGGGTCGCGCTCGAGCACGACGACCTTCTTGGCCGTCGTCGCCACGGCGTAGACGTGGCGGCCGTCCGGAGCGATCGCGAGGTCGGCCGCGCCGTCGAGGTCGGTCGCCGACTGCACGGCGCCGTCGCGCGTCAGCAGCCCGGTCACCGTGTCGCGGGTGAAGTAGACGACCGCGTCGTCGTCCCGGCTGGTGGCGTAGACGTTCTCCCCGTCGGGCGAAACCACGACCGAGGAGACGCCGTCGAGCGTCGCGGTGTCGGACTCGACCTCGAGGAAGCTCAGCGCTCCGGTCGCCAAGTTGCGGTCGAAGACCGCGACGCCGTCGACCTCGGCGGCGACGTAGAGGTGCTCGCCGTCGGAGGAGACCGCGGCGCGGCGGGCGCCGTCCAGGCCGTCGACCGGCGGGTCGGTGAGCGCCGCGAGCTCGGTCAGCGGCCGGCTCGTCGAGCAGGTCCAGCTCGCGGAGGAGACGCGGGCCGGGTCGAAGTCGTCCTCGACCGAGGCGTCGAGGACGTCGCTCGGGCCGAGGTTGCGGACGACGATCGTGTAGGGCACCGCCAGGTTCGGCGCGACGCCGGCCAGGCCGTTGTCCTTGACGATCGCGAGGTCGGCGACCCGGTCGACCTCGTCGGAGTGCGAGGCGCTGTTGTCGAGGCCATCCGAGTCCGTGTAGGGGGGGACCACCGCCACCTGCACCTGCGCGAGCAGCTCGTCGGGCGGGCCCGCCACCGGATCGACGTAGGCCGGATCTACCCAGGCGCCGAAGAAGAGCTGGGCGCTCTCGCCGTCGTCGAGGTCGAGCCCGGTCCAGTTGGCGCCGGGCTGGTTGGTGGCGCTGAAGATCCCCTCGTCGGTCGCGAAGACCGGCGAGAGCAGCCCGGTCGGGTTGGCCAGCAGGCGCACCCGGTCGATCGCGCTCGGCCCGTCGTTGGTCACCGTGACCGTGTAGAGGACCGGCTCGCCGGGCGTCACCGTCGATCCGCTGCTGGTCACCGCGACCGAGAGGTCGCTCTCCGGCTCGATCGGCGTCGATTCGTCTTCGGTGTCGTTGGCCGACACCGGATCGGTCGTCGTGGTCGAAGCCTCGGCGGAGCTCTCGATCGGATCGAAGCCGTAGGTCAGGTGGTAGTCCTGCGGCAGGGCGAAGGTGACAGTTACCGTCGCGGTATCGAGAGCGGCGAGAGCACTCGCCAGCGTGCAGGGCAGCGCCGCGCACCCCTCTCCGCTGACGCTCGACGGCGCCGGCAGGTTGGCGTCCGGCGTCAGGTCGATCTCGACGCCCTGGGCGTCCGAGGGCCCGAGGTTCTCGACCTCGATGGTGTAGACGAGGTTCGTGCCGGGTACCGCGGGCGGAGCGGAGAGCGTCACCTCGAGGTCGGCCTCGGTGTCGACGGTGGTCGCCAGGTCGCCGTCGACGCCGGGCGCCGGCTGCTCGGTGGCGAAGAGGTCGAAGTCCTGGTCGATCGTGCCGCCGTCGGGCGCCGAGGGGGAGACGTCGTAGACGATCGTGCCCGTGAAGGTGTCGCCGTTGTCGGCTAGGTTGCCGAGCGTGCAGTCGATGCCGCCGCCGCTCGGGCTGCAGGTGCCCGGCAGCGTGTCGGAGGCGAATGTCAGGTGCGTCGTGTCCGGCAGGCGCAGCACGACGGCGGTCAAGCTGTCGGGCGAGCCGGTGCGCTCGTTGCGCACGGTCACCGTGTAGGTGAGCTGCTCGCCGGCCGTGACCGGGTCGGGCGCATCGGAGAGCACCGTGAAGGAGAGGTAGGTCTGGACTGTCGTCGTGCGCGACGCCTCGACCGGGATGACGATCTCGGTGCTGGTCAGGTCGAAATCGGTGGTGAGGGCGGTGCCGTTGGCGAGCGCGCCGGTGCGGGTGCCGACGGTGAAGCTCTTGCTCGAGCTCTCGGCGATCGTGCCGAGCGAGCAGGTGACCGGATCGGCGCCGGTGCAGGAGGTCGCGTCGCCGCCGAAGGAGAGATAGGTGAGGCCGGCCGGCAGGTCGAGCTCGACCTCGACGTTGGTCGCGTCGTCGGTCGCGCCGACGGCGGTGTTCTCGACGGTGATTGCGTAGATCAGATCGGCGTCGGCGGGAACCGGATCCGGCGTGTCGACGATCGAGTCGAAGACGAGGACCGGTGCCGCCCACCCCGGCCCGGCGGCCGCGAGCGCGACGAGCAAGGCCGTTGCGATCGCCGCGACGTACGGGCCCCTTCGCGGCGGGGGCTCGCCCGTGCTGCGCTCTTCGCCCCTGCCGCTCTGCCGCGAGGCGCTCGCGTCCATGCCGACTCCCTCCCGAGGAATGCGAACTGCCCAACTGAATCTCTGAGAACCCTTGCACACCCTAGCACGCGTCCGGGGCCTGTCAACGCCTCACGGAGGGTGGACGGCGCGCTTCTTCCCGCGAGCGATCTCACAATCTCGCGGTCGGCTCCCCAGCCCCAACGCGGGAGCCTCAGAGATCGGGATTCAGCCACTCGATGACGACGGCGTAGCCGAGGCTCTCCGGGTCGTTGGCGAGGTAGGAGGGCACGACGGCCAGCACCCGGAACCCCTCGCGCAGCTGGAAGGAGAGCGTCGGGTCGCGCAGCTCGCCGGCGACGACCCGCTCGACGTACTGCTCGGGCGCCAAGCGGGCGGCGTGGCGGTGATAGCCGCGCAGCCGCGCGCCGGCGCGGATCCGGCGCAGGCCGAGCCGCCGCACCAGGTCGCGGCGCGCCTTGTAGAGCCGCTTGCCGATCCCCCGCCGCTGGTACGCGGGATCGACCATCACCTCGGCGCCGTAGAGAGTTCGGCCACCCTCCGGATCGTGGTTGGTGAAAAATCCACCGGCCGTCCACTCGCGCCAGCCGGCGTGGAAGTCGTAGTCGTCCCAGCGGACCACCAGAGACGCGGCCATGCCGACGATTCGCCCGGTGTCGATTTCCTCCACGACGAACTGCCCGTCCGGGAAGACGCGGAGGTGGCTCGTCAGCTGCGCCTCCGTCCAGGGGCGGGCGTCGGGATAGACCCGCCCGCAGACCTCGATCATCGCCGGAAAGTCGGCGGCGGTCGGATTGCGGACCCGGAACGAGCGCTCGCCGGCGCCGCTCAGAGGCGCACCTCGTGCAGGTCGGCGAGCACCTCGGCGGTCGTCTGGCTGTCGCGCAGCGGCAGCACCGTGCCCCGCTCGCGCGACTCGCGCAGCTCGTCGAGCTCGAGCACACCGACCACCATCATCTCGGAGTTCACGGCGCCCTCGGCGAGGATGCCGTCGCGGGCGAAGAAGAAGTCGCTCGGGGTGTAGATCGCCGCCTGGCCGTAGTTGAGCGACACCGCCGGCACCATCGGCAGCGAGCCGACCGTGCATGACTGGATGACGTACATCTGGTTCTCGATCGCACGCGCCTGGGCGCAGTAGCGCACCCGCAGGTATCCCTGGCGGTCGTCGGTACAGCTCGGCACCACGAGGATGTCGCACCCCCGCCGCGCCGCCGCGCGCGCGATCTCCGGGAACTCGACGTCGTAGCAGATGGCGACCGCCATCCGCCCGAAGTCGGTCTCGAAGACGTTCAGGCGCCGGCGCGGCGTGACGAACCACTCCTCGCGCTCCCACCGGGTCATGTGGAGCTTGCCCTGGAAGTCGTAGTCGCCGCGCGGCCCGAAGACGTAGGAGTCGTTGTGCAGCTCGCCGTTGCCGCCCCGTCCCGGGATCGTTCCGGCGACGATGTAGAGGCCGTGCCGGCGGGCGAGCCCCGACATCAGCTCGAGGAAGGCCGGCGTCTGACGGGCGAGGTCGCGCACCTGCTCCTCGATCGGCTTGCCGAGGTCGCCCAAGGTCAACAGTTGCACGGTGAAGTACTCCGGCAGCACCATCAACCGGGCCTTGTAGTCGGCGGCGGTGCCCACCAGGCCGGCCACCTGGTCGGCGAATTCGCGGAAGCTCGCGACGGGACGGATGAAGTACTGGGTCGAGGCGACGCGGATCCGGTCGTCCATGCTCCCGACTCTAGACGATCGCGCCCGGAGCTCCCGCCGGACGGCGCGGCGGACCGCTCAGCGCGGCTCCGGCGAGGAGGAGGCGGCGTCGGCGGGCCGCGCGATCCACGCCTCGATGCGGCCGGCGAGCACCGGCAGCGGCACCGAGCCCTCGGCCAGCACCTGGTCGTGGAAGGCGCGCACGTCGAAGCGCTCCCCGAGCCGTGCCTCGGCCAGCGCGCGCAGCCGGCGCAGCTCGAGGTAGCCGACGTAGTAGGAGAGCGCCTGTCCGGGCCAGGAGATGTAGCGGTCGATCTCGGTCTCGACCTCGTGGAGCGAGAGCGCCGTGTTGGCCGCGAGGTAGTCGATCGCCCGCCGCCGGTCCCAGCCGAAGGCGTGGACCCCCGTGTCGACCACCAGCCGGCAGGCGCGCCAGGCCTGGTAGGTCAGGAAGCCGAACTCGTCGTGGGGGTCCTCGTACATGCCGGCCTCGACGCCCAGCCACTCGGAGTAGAGCCCCCAACCCTCGCCGAAGGCCGAGATGTACGAGTACCGGCGGAAGGGGAGCACCCCCTCCTGCTCCTCGGCGAGCGCGCCCTGCAGGTGGTGGCCGGGCACCGCCTCGTGGAGGGTCAGCGCCGGCAGGTTGTAGAGCGGCCGGCGGTCGAGCGCGTGGGTGTTGACCCAGTACCACCCCGGCTCGGTCGACTCGCGCGGCGAGCCGGAGTAGCGCCCCGCGGTGTACTTGGGCGCCAACGCCTCCGGCACCGGCTGAATGCCGTACGGCTGCCGCGGCAGCCGGCCGAACAGCGACGGCAGCTTGCCGTCCATCCGCTTGGCGATCCAGGCCGCCTCTCGGAGCAGCTCCTCGGCGCTCGCCGGATAGAAGCGCGGGTCGCTGCGCAGATGGTCCAGAAACTCGGCGAACGAGCCCTCGAAGCCGGTCTTCGTGATCACCCGCGCCATCTCCGCGCGGATCCGCGCGACCTCCTCGAGGCCGAGGCGATGGATCTCCTCGGCATCCCGGTCGAGGGTGGTGAAGCGGCGGATCAGGAAGCGGTAGTAGGCCTCGCCGTCGGGCAGCGCGGTCGCCGCGAGCGAGGTGCGCGTCGCCGGCAGGTAGCGCTCGGCCATGAAGCCGAGGAAACGACGATAGGCCGGCAGCACCCCGTCCGCGATCGCCGCTCGGCCCGCGTGACTCAGCCGTTCCCTCGTTTCGGCGGCGAAGGTCGCCGGGAAGCGCCCGAAGGGCTCGAAGAGGGGATGGCGCTCCGGCGCGACCTCGGCGAGCGGCCGGATCGTCGACTCGATCCCGTCGAGCGTCGCGCGCGGCAGCGTGACGCCGCGGCGTAGCCCCTCGGCGAGCAGCTCGACGTTCTCGTCGATCGCCCGCGGCAGCGCGCGCAGCCGAGCGACATAGGCGTCGTACTGCTCCGGGGTCGAGAGCGGCACCTGCCGCGGCAGCAGCGCGAAGGAGGTGTGGAAGCCGGAGTCGGCGTTGAGCGGCAGCAGGTGCTCGCCGAAGCGGTGCGCCTCGCGGCGCTCCTCGAGCTGCGTGCGGAAGATGTCGAAGTCGACCCTCCGGCCGGGCGGCAGGGCCTCCCGGTCGATCCGCGCGAGCTCGGCCAGGAAGCCGGCGCTCTCGCGATCGCGACGGTCGTAGGCCGCGAGCGACTCGTCGGCCAAGCGGTCGTCGTGGTCGTGCACGCCCGCGGCGGTGGCCAGCAACGGGAACTCGGCCAATCGCCAGCGCCACTCGCGCTCGACCAGATCGAGGAATCGTACTTCGGCGACCTCGCTCGGGGCCTGCGCGGCGGCCGGGGCTGGCGGCAGGCCGGCCGCGAGGGTCGCGGCGAACGTCCATCGGAGGCGGCGGCTCGCGATCTCTGGCATGGCCCGGCGATTCTGTCCGGAGCGCCGCGCGCCGTCCATCCGCCCGTCTCGGCCGGTCGCCGCGCTACTCGGTGGCCGCGGCGGCCGGCTCGACCTCGCCGCTCTCCTCCTGCTCGCGCCGCAGCCGGGCGATCTCGCGCGCGTCGCGCCGGCGCCGCAGGCGCTCGCGCAGGTCGAGCAGCAGGTCGTAGAGCACGGGCACGACGACCAGCGTCAGGAAGGTGGCGAAGGCGAGGCCGAAGATCACCGCGACGCCCATCGGCCGCCACCACTGGCTCGACTCGCCCGCCGAGACGAAGGCGAAGCGGCGGAAGTCGAATCCCCAGCCGATCACCGTCGGGATCAGGCCGAGGATGGTGGTCACCGCGGTCAGCACCACCGGTCGCAGGCGGCGCATGCCGGTGACCAGGATGGCGAAGCGGCGCGGCAGGCCGCGCGCTCGCATCTGCTCGGCGTAGTCGAGCAGCACGATCGCGTTGTTGACCACGACGCCCGCGAGCGAGATGACGCCGAGACCGGTCATGATGATGCCGAACGCGGTGCCGGTGACGAGCAGGCCGAGCAGCACGCCGATCATCGACATCACCACCGAGGTCATGATGATGAAGGGCACCGCGTAGGAGTTGAACTGGCCGACGATGAGCAGCAGCACGAGCAGGACCGCGTAGAGGAACGCCTTCGAGAGGAAGGCCTTGGCCTCGTCCTCGTCCTCGCTCTGGCCGGCGAAGCGGATCGCGTAGCCGGCGGGCAGCAGCCCGGGAATCGCCGCGATCCGGCGCTCGGCCTCGGCCCGCACCGGCTGGGCCAGCTCCGGGCTGGTGACCTTGCCCGAGACCGTCACCACCCGCCGCCGGTTCTTGTGCTGGATCGACTGGAGCGCGGCGCCGGTGTCGATCCGGGCGATCGCGTCGAGCGGCACGAGCGTCCCCTCCTCGGTGGCGACGGTCAGCCGCGACAGGTCGGCGAGGCTCGCGCGCGCCTCGGGCGCGAAGCGCACGGTCACGTCCCACTCGTCCTCGCCGTCGCGGAAGGTCGAGGCCTCCGTCCCGGTCACCGCCGTGCGCAGGGTCGAGGCGATCTTCGCCGTCGTCAGGCCGAGGCGTGCCGCCTGGTCGCGATCGACGTGGACCACCACCTCCGGCCGCGCCAGGTCGAAGTCCGAATCGAGCGTCGCCAGGCCGGGAACATCGGCGATCTCGCGCTGGATCCGCTCGGAGATCTCGCCCAGCCGGGCGAAGTCGTCGCCCGAGATCTCGATCGAGACCGGATCGCCCACCGGCGGCCCCTCCTGCGGCCGGTCGACGTTGATCGTCGCCCCCGGGATGCCGCGCACGCGCCGCCGCGCTTCCTCCAGGGTGAGGAATGAGCTCTGGCTGCGGTCCTCCATGTCGAGCATGTCGAGGGTGACGCGGCCGCGGGTCGGGTCGCCGCCCTCCGAGCGCCCGCCGGTGAACTCGTCTCCCGCCGCCCCGGCGCCCGAGGCCGCCGCGACCACGCGCACGTCGGGCAGGCCGGCGAGCCGCCGCTCGAGCTCGGCGACCAGCCGGTCGGTCTGTTCGAGCCGGGTGCCCGGCGGCGTTTCGACGGTCGCCCAGATCTGGCGCGGCTCGGTCTCCGGGAAGAACTCGACGCCGTGCTGGAAGGTGCCGTAGAGGAAGAGCACCGCGACGAACAGCCCGAGCGTGCCGCCCACCACCGCCAGGCGGTGATCGAGGGCCCAATCGAGAAAGCTCCGGTAGCGCGCCAACAGTTTGCCGACGAGCCCCGTCGCCTCCGGCAGCTCGGCGCGGTCGGTGATCACCACGTCGCGGTCCCGGCCCAGCCGCATGAGCTCCGCGGCGAGGGCCGGGTTGGAGGTGAAGGCGACGATCAGCGAGGCGGCGAGCGCCATGCAGAGCGCGATCGGCAGGATCGACATGAAGTCGCCGACGATGCCCGGCCAGAAGAACAGCGGCACGAAGGCGCCGATGGTGGTCAGCGTCGAGTTGAGCACCGCCGAGCCGACCTCGCGGCTGCCGGTCACCGCCGCCTCGACGACCGGCTTGCCCTCCTGCACGTGGCGGTAGATGTTGTCGACCACCACGATCGAGTTGTCGACCAGCATGCCGACCGCCAGCACCAGCGAGAAGAGCACCATCATGTTGAGCGTCATGCCGGAGAGCTGGACGACGACGAAGGTCAGCAGCATCGACAGCGGGATGGCGAAGCCGACGAACAGCGCGTTGCGCAAGCCCATGGCGAAGAACAGCACCACCACGACCAGCACCACGCCGGTCAAGATGTTGTTCTCCAGGTCGGCGACCATGATCCGGATGTCCTTCGACTGGTCCGCCAGGAAGTCGACCTTCACGCCGGCCGGCCAGCCGGCCTGGCGCCGGGCGACCTCGGCCTTGATCGCGTCGGTCACCGCGATGATGTTGGCGCCGACCCGCTTCTGGATCGACAGCATCACCGACTCCCTGCCGTCGATGCGCGAGTAGGACGCGCGGTCCTTGAAGCCGTAGCGCACGGTCGCGATGTCGCGCACCCGGACCGGCTGCCCGCCCACCGCCTCGATGACGAACTGCTCGATGTGGCGCGGGTCCTCGACCTCGCCCGGCACGCGCAGCGCGAGCGACTGGCCGGAGAGCTTGAGGTCGCCGCCCGGGATCGAGACGTTCTCGTCGCGCACCGCCTCGATCACGTCGTCGAGGCCGATGCCGTAGAGGCGCAGTCGCTCCGGGTCGACGTCGACCTTCACCTCCCGCTCGACGCCGCCGACCAGCGACGCGCGCAGCACCCCCGGGATCGCCTCGATCTCGTCCTGCAGCTCCTTGGCCAGCCGGCGCAGCTCCACCGGCCCGAGCTCGCCGGAGAGGTGGATCTGCACGATCGGCACGTCCGAGAAGTTGAGCTCGCGCAGGATCGGCTCCTCGGCATCGTCCGGGAACTCGGACTTCGCGATGTTGACCCGGTCGCGGACCTTCTGCAGCGCGAAGTCGAGGTCGGTGCCCGAGACGAACTCGACGTTGACCGTCGAGACGCTCTCGAGCGAGCTCGAGGTGATCTCCTTGACGCCCTCGAGCCCCTGCAGCTCGCGCTCGAGCTCGTCGGTGATCTGCGCCTCGACGTCGGAGGGCGAGGCGCCCGGCCAGAGCGTGTAGACCAGGATGTTGGGGATCGAGATGTCGGGAAAGCTCTCGCGCGGCAGCGACGAGTAGGCCGACAGCCCCGCCACGGCCACTCCGAAGATCGCGAAGAAGATCGTGGCGCGGTTCTTGACCGCCAGCTCGCCCAGCCTCAACTCGCGACCTCCTCCACGAGCTGGCCCTCGCCGACCCCGTGCTGCCCCTCGACGATCACGCGGGCGCCGGCGCCGAGGCCCTCGATCACCACCTCCTCGCCGATCACCGGTCCGAGGACGACCTCGCGGCGGGCCGCGCGCTGCCCCTCGACCGTCCAGACCGCGCGCGTCCCGCCCAGCTCGAGCACCGCCGAGAGCGGCACCAGGAGCGCGCCCGACAGCTCGCGGCGCGGCACTTCGATGCGGGCGAGCATGCCCGGCTTCAGCCGGCCGCCCGGATTGTCGATCTCCGCCTCGACCGCGAGCGTGCGCGTGCGCGGATCGAGCTCGGCGCCCAGCCGCTCGATGCGCGCCCGGAAGACCTCGCCCGGAAAGGCGTCGACCCGCACCTCGACCTCGCGGCCGAGCTCGAGGAAGGGGACGTCGCTCGCGGGCGCCGGAGCGCGGACCTTGAGGCGGGAGGCGTCGACCAGCTCGAAGAGCGGCGAGCCGGGTCCGACGTAGGCACCACGCTCGACTTGGCGCGCGGCGATCCTCCCCGCCCAGGGCGAGCGCACGCGCGCCTTCTCGAGCTCGAGCCGCGCGCTCGCCAGCCGGGCCTCGGCGACATCGCGGTCGGTCACCGCGTCGAGCAGGTTGACCTTGGTCACGGCCTTGCGGTCGAAGAGGTTGCGCGCCCGCTCGTGCTGCAGCTGCGCCTGACGTAGCAGCGCCTCCGCCTCGGCCACCGCCTGAGCGAGCGCCCGCTCGTCGATCGTGGCGAGCAGCGTCCCCGCCGCGACCGCCTGCCCGAGCTCGACCGGCACGGCCTCGACGACGCCGCCCACTTCGGCGGCGAGCGTGGCGCGGCGCAGCGGCAGCAGGTCCGCGGGCAGGCTGGCGCGGTCGACCACCAGGCGGGGCAGGAGCTCGAGCGTGCGCACCTGCGCGATCCGCTCGGCGGGCTCGGGTGGCGCCTCGGCGACGCCCGAGCCGCAGGCGAGCGCCACAGGAAGCAGCGCGAGGAGGGAGAGAAGGGACCTCACACGGGTAGGAGTCATGGTTTCGGGTTCTCCGTCACCGGATCCCAGGCCTCGTTCGGCTGGCGCCCGAGGGCGCGGGCGAGGCGCGAGCTCCGGATCAGCGTGTCGTAGAAGGCATTGACGGCGAGCACCTGGGCCGCGATCGCCCGGCTCTGCGCGTCGAGCAGGTCGGTCTGCGTGGCCACCCCCTGCTCGTAGCTCTCGCGCGCCACGCGTACCGCCTCGCGCGCCGCGGCCGCGGCGAGCTCGGCCGAACCGGCGCGCGCGCGCGCGGTCCGCAGCTCGCTCGCGGCCTGGTCGATCTCGAGCCGGATGCGGCTCTCGAGATCGGCGAGCGCCAACGCGAGCTGCTGTCGCTGGCTCTCGAACTGCGCGACCTGGCCGCGGCGCCGGCCGCCGTCGAAGAGCTCCCAGCGCAGCCCGACGCCGAGCGACCAGGCCTCGTAGAGGGGGTCGCCGAAGTTCTCGACCTCGCGCACCTCGCGCCCGAAGCTGCCGGTGAGCTCGATCTGGGGTAGCCCTTCGGCGTGAGTGATCACCTTGCGCTTCTCGTAGACGTCGGCTTGCAGCACGAGATCGGTGATCTCGGGCCGGCGGGCGAGAGCGGCAGCGACCATCCGCTCGATCGCCTCGCTCTCCGGCAGCTCGCGCGCCACCGCTTCGAGCTCGAGCGGCTCGCCGGGCGGCAGGGCGAGCGCCCGCCGCAGCCGGGTCTCGGCGACGGCGACCTCGCCCTGGCGGCGCGCCACCTCCGGCTCGACCTCGGCGAGCGCCGAGATCGCCCGCAGCCGTTCGAGCTCGGTCGCCTCGCCGATCTCGAGGAGATCCTCGACGCGCGCCAGGTCGCCGCGCCGGAACTCGCGCTCGCTCTCGACCGTGGTCAGGCCCTCGCGCGCGGCGAGCAGCGCGTAGTAGGCCTCGGCCGCCTCGAGCGCGGTGTCGAGCCGTGCGGTCGCGATCTGGGCCTCGGCGGCGCCGGCGACGATCTCCGCGAGGTCGATCGCCGCGCCCACCTTGCCGAAAGTCCAGAGCGGCTGCGTGACCTCGATCACCGCGCGATTCAGCTCCTGCTCGGAGGGCTCGAAGCCGGCGGGCAGCTGATCGAGGAAGTCGTCGAAGTCGGGGCTGTTGAGCAGCGCGGGGCTCTTCGAGCGCCCCCAGGACGTCACCAGGGCGAGCTGGGGAAAAGCGTCGGCGCGCGCCTCGCGGATGCCGCCCTCGACCTGGCGGCGGGTCTCCTCGACCGCCAGCAGCGCCGGATTGCCTGCCAGCGCGGTCGCGATGGCGCGATCGAGATCGAGCCGCACGGCGCCGAGCGGCGAACCGGCGAGCAGCAGAGCGGCGGCGATTCCGCTCGCTGCGAGGTTCCGAGGCGTGCTCACGAGGGCAGGCCCTCTGCCGGCTCGCGGCCGCTCACGCCCCGGTAGAGCGCTCGCCAGATCGCCGCCGCGCGGGCCGGCAGTTCGGCGGCCTGATCCGGGCAGCTGGTCTGCTGGAAGAGCAGCCCGTGAAAGAAGATGCCGAGGAAGAGCAGGGTGTCGTGCGGGTCGCCCGGCTCGAGCTCGCCGGTCGCGATCCCCTCCTCGATACAGGCCTCGACGCGGTCCTCGACCTCCCGCTCGAAGCCGTCGACCAGGGCCCGCACCTGCTCGGCGAGCTCGCCGCGGACATGGTGGACCGCCATGTGGAAGAGCGCGACCTCGTGCGGACGCTCCCGGGTGAACTCGAGGACGCGGCGAAAGTGCTCGCCGAGCCGGCGCTCGAAGCTGCCGGGCCGGCCGAAGGGTTCCATGCAGCGCTCCGCCCAGTCCCGAGCGCAGGTCGCGACCAGGTCGAGAAGGAGCTCGTCCTTGGAGCGGAAGTAGTTGTAGAGGCTCGGCTTGGCGATGCCGACCCGGTCCGCGAGGTCCGCCATGGAGGCGCCGTCGTAGCCTCGATCGCCGAAAAGCTCGAGCGCCGCGCTCCGAAGCCTTTCGAGGGTGGTCTCGCTGGCGGTTTCCTGCATCTGCGACTCCTCTCCTCGAGCGGGGATTGACATCTACCGACCGGTCGGAAGCCTACCGACCGGTCGGCTGGCAGTCAACGACCTCTTACGAAGCACGCGACGGGAAGTTCGATCTTGCGACAGCTCGCGTGCTCCTTGGCGGAAGGAGAAGGGGCGCGGACCTTTCGGCCCGCGCCCCGGATACCGCACTGCTGCCCGGCGAACCGGTCAGTTCAGCGGATTCTGCACGTCCTGGCCGAGCGGCCGCGTCTTGGTCTCGTAAATGTAGTACGAGTAGGCGGCCGAGTAGGAGCCCTCGTCGTACGGGAAGTCGTCGCCCGAGGGGCCCAAGAGCACGCTCGAGTAGTCGCACACCGAGTCGAGCTGGATCGCCGGCAGCCCGGCGCTGAAGCGGCCCTCGGCGCTGT
>WYBK01000249.1 GCA_011525905.1 Acidobacteriota bacterium | reverse complement strand
CGCGGCCGATCCGGAATAACGAGACGACCGGTCACGTTGTTGCCTGCGTGAGACCTCGAGGCAAGCACCGCGACCACCTCCTCGACGTGGGCCTCCGCCTCTTTCGCGAGCGGGGCTTCGCCGCCACCGGGGTGGCCGAGATCGCCCAGGCGGCCGGCGTGCCCAAGGGCTCCTTCTACAACTACTTCCCCTCGAAGGAGGCGTTCGCGTTGGAGGTGCTCGAGCGCTACCGGGAGGCGGCCTGCCAGAGGGTGCGCGCGAGCCTGTCGACGCCCGCGCTCTCCCCGCTCGAGCGCGTCCGACGCGCCTTCTCGGACCAGGAGATCGATCTCGCCGCAGAGCACTGGTCCGGGAGCTGCCTGGCGGGGCGCCTGGCGCAGGAGCTGGCGGGCGAACACCCCTGCTTCCGCGAGCCCCTCGACCGCACTTTCGTCTGCATCGCTTCCGAGCTGGCGGCAGTGTTGCGCGAGGCCCAAGCCGCGGGAGAGTTGGAACCGGAGGAGGACGTCGAGGGGCTCGCCGGCTTCCTGGTCACGGCTTGGCAGGGGACGCTGATGCGCGCCAAGAGCGTCGGCGGCGACGAGCCGATCCGCCGCTTCCACGAGCTGGCCCTGGGCCGGCTGCTCGCCCCGAGAACGATCCGCAACTGAGCCGCCAACGAAGCGACGGACGAATCATGAGCAACCGACACTTCAAGACGACTGGTCATATTATCTTGGCCCTCATCGGTGCCCTCTGGATCTACTTCCCGGCCGTCGCCCGCGCGGCCGAGGTGCGCCTGTCGACCTCGAACGACCTGATCTCCGGCGGCGGTGGGGACGACCTCTACACCGCCGCCCTCGAGCTCGAGGTGGGGGACGAGCGGGGCCGGGTCCTCGTCGGCGAGCGGATGTTCACCGATCGCGAACGGGGTGCGCGCCACGACGAAACCTACTTCCAGCTCGGACGGGATCTGCCCGAGCGTTGGGGGTGGCGCACGGAGGTGCGCGTCGGGCTCCTGCGCGTGGGGCGGGGTCTCGCCGGCGAGGCGGTCCAGAACGAGATCCACCGCTGGGTCGGCGCCGAGCCGGTCCACCTCGAGTACCGGGGGCGCAGCGACCTCTACCCGAGCCTCGAGCTCGACGCCGTCCGTCCCCTCGGCCGGCTCGGGGGCTTCTGGCTCGACGGCCGCCTCGCCGCCGAGTCGGCACCCGGCTTCCGCTCTTCGCTCGATGCTCAGCTCGGCGCCGAGCGGCAGCTCGCAGGGGGTGTCGCATTGCGGGCGGCCGCCGGTATCCGCCTCGACGACGTCCAGACCGGGCGGCTGGCGCCGCACGTCGACGACGCCGGCTGGACCGCCGGCCTCTGGGTCGGCTGGCGGCGCGTCGCCCTCGGCTGGACGCGCAACGACGACGGCACCGGGACCGACCACCTCACACTGGCGGTCCGCGTGGGCGGCCGGGGGGCGAACGGCGCCGGCGCCCCCGGAGAATGACGGCGGGCCGGTCCGGTCAGCGCAGCGCCGTGCCACGCCGGCGGCGCAGCACGTAGACGAAGGCCGGCGGCAGGTTGCGCAGGCTCCAGCTCACCCGGCGCGCCTCGAGGCCGAGCTCGCGGCGCAGCTCGGGCGAAAGCGGGCAGCGCGGGACGTAGGTGAACTGGACGAAGCGCCCGGCGCCGCGCAGCACCTCGAGCGACTGGAGCATCAGCCGCCGCTGCTCGTCGCGCGACATGGTGATCAGGCCGAGGCCGCTGGCGATCGCGTCGACCCGGCCCACTTCGAGGCCGCGCGCGGCGCGCACCGCGTCGACCAGGTGGAAGGCGTCGGCCGCGGCGACCTCGACCTCGGGGAAGCGGCGGGCGAGGTGGGCGTGCAGGTCGGCGTTGCGCTCGAGCACGAGCAGGTGCCGGGGCTCGATCCCCCGTTCGAGCAGAGCCTCGGTCACGACCCCCGTCCCCCCGCCGAGCTCTACCACCCGCCGCGCGTTGCGCCCACAGGCGGCCGCGACGTGACGGGCGAGCACGCGACCCGAGGGGGCGAGCGCGGCGACCGAGCGCGGCTCGCGTAGCCACTGCCGGAAGAACTTGAGTGCCGCCTCGAGCTCTCCCGCCTCCCGCGCCGCGCCGGTCTCCCCCCTCGTCACGCCGCCGAGTCTGGCCGAAAAGCGCCCCCGAGCGGAAGCGTCCCCGGACCGGAAGCGTCCCCGGACCCGGCTGGGTCAGCCGCGCCCGCGCACCGTCACGGCATCGCGCAGAGTCAGCTCGAGCCGAGCGCCGGCGGGCAGCTCGATCGTCTCCCCCTCGGTCTTGGCCGCGATCGCGGTGCCGACGCCGGCGCCCAGAATCGCGCCGATCACCTTGCCCCGGTCGTTCTTCTTCGCCTGGTTGCCGAGCACCGTGCCGACCGCGGCGCCCGCCGCGATGGTCGCCGCGTCCTTGCCGGTCTCGCTCTTCCCTTCCCGGGCGAAGTAGGCGGCGATCGGCACCGCCTGGCCGTCGAGCTCGAGCGTCTCGAACGCCAGGGCCAGGCGAGCGCGCCCTCCGACCTTGGCGAGCGCCTTGGCTTCGGTGACCCGGCCGACGACCCGCGTGCCGGAGGGGACGGCGATCTCGCCGTCGAGCCGGATCGGCGCCGCGAGCTCGGCTCGAACCTCGTCGCCGACAGCGGCGCTCTGGCTCGAGACCGCCTCGACCAGGACGAGCTCGATCCGGGTCCCGGCCGGCACTTCGATCGGCTCCGGCACGGCGGCCGGCGCCGGCAGAGGCGCCGGAAGGTCCGAGGTCGCCGCCGAGGGCTCGGACGGCGACGGCGCGGGCTCGTTCGTCCAGCGGGCGCCGGCCGGCGCGCTTTTCCGCGGCTCGGCGGCGGGCCGCTCCGAGGGCCGGCCCGCGGGCACCTCGGGCGCCTCGACGCCCCCCGCAGCCGGAGCCTTCACGGGCGCGCTCGCGCTCGGCCCGGCGGGCGCCTCCCCGGCGGCCGCGGGTGCGGCCACCGGCTCGCCTTGGACAGCCAGGCGGTCGGGCGCCTTCGTCCCGCCCCGCCCGGCGAAGAAGCCGGCGGCCCCGGCGAGCGCGAGCGCCGCGGCGACACCGATCAGGCCCAGAGCGTTGCGTCGATTTGCGGATTCGCTCATGTCGTCCTCCTTCCCCGTCGGGAGAGATGCAACTCGGGGACCAGCGAGCGCTGAAACTCGTGGACTGTTGCACAGAGCGCTCGAGGTCGGATCTCGCTCGAGCGGGCGGATCGCTCGGCTGTGCTATACGTGCTCCGGGGACTTCTCCCCCCCACCCGAGGAGGCATCGAACCATGGGAATCTTCGATTTCGTCAAGGACGCCGGCGCCAAGATCTTCGGGGCCGACGCGCCCGCGCCGCAGCCCCAGACGCGCCAGGTGGATCCGCAGCTGCTCGAGGCGATGAAGCGCAAGAAGGCGCTCGAGAAGCTGGTCGCCGACTTCGGCCTCGAGGTCGAGGGGCTCGAAGTCGAAGTGTCGGGCGACACCGCCGTGGTGCGCGGCAAGGTCGACAGTCAGGAGGAGCGCGAGAAGGTCGTTCTCGCCGTCGGCAACGTCGTCGGCATCGCCCACGTCGACGACCGCCTCGAGGCCGTGAAGCCGGCGCCCGAGGCGAAGATGCACACCGTGGTCTCCGGCGACACGCTGTCGAAGATCGCCAAGGCGCACTACGGCAACGCCAACAAGTACATGGTGATCTTCGAGGCCAACCAGCCGTTGCTCAAGGACCCGAACAAGATCTACCCCGGTCAGGTCCTGCGCATCCCGCCGCTCGACTGAATCGCCGTCCGGGGAGCGGGGCGTGCGCCCGCGCTCCCCGGCGCCGCTCTCCCGGCTCCGTCCACCCGATGCCCGAGTCGCTGTCGCCGCTGCGGCGGCGGGCCGCCCGCCTCGTCCTCGACCTCGCGGCCGCGGCGGGCGCCGTCGCGCTGCTCGCCGCGGCCGGACGCTGGCTCGACGCCAACCCGACGACGATCGCGCTCGCCTTCGTCCTCGGAGTCCTCGGCGTCTCGGTGGCGCGCGGCCTGCGCGCCGGCCTGGCGGCCTCGGTGGCCGCGGCGGCCGCCTTCAACTTCCTCTTCCTGGTGCCGCACTTCACCTGGACGATCGCCGACCCGCGCAACTGGGTAGCCTTCGCGACCTTCCTGGTCACCGCGCTGGTCGCGAGCCGGCTGGTGACCTCCGCGCGTCGGCGGGCGGACGAGGCGGAGACTCGGCGGCGCGAGGTCGAGTCGCTCTACGAGCTCTCCTTCGGCCTGTTCGCCGCCGG
>WYBK01000248.1 GCA_011525905.1 Acidobacteriota bacterium | reverse complement strand
AGGGCGGCGAGCGCGAGCGCGACGATCGCCAGGCGCCAGGCGAGCGGCAGCTCGCCGAACAGGCCGCGGGCGAAGCGCGCCGCAAAGGCCGCCTGCGACGGCGCGGGGGGCGGCGGCGCCGCCGCGCCCTCCGCGCTCGCCGCGCGCTGGGCGAGCTCGCGCTCGAGCCCCTCGAGGCCCTGCTTGGCGAGCGCGCGCGCCGAGCTCTCGACCAGCCGCTGGCCGACCGCCGCGACGCGGCCGCCGACCTCGGCGTCGACCTCGTAGGCGAGGCGCGTCCCGTCGCCGTCGTCGGCGAGCGCGATCGTGCCGCTGCCGCGCAGGAATCCGGCCGGCCCGCTGCCGTCGATCGCCATCCGGTAGCTCGTTCGCTCGACCAGGTCGGAGAGCGCCAGCGTCCCCTCGAAGCGCCCTTGGACCGGGCCGACGCGCAGCGCCATCGCCGCGCGCCAGGAGTTTTCGCCGGCCGGCACCAGCGGCTCGCAGCCGGGCAGCACGCGCACCAGCAGCGCCGGATCGAGCAGCGCCGCCCAGAGCACGTCGCGCCCGACCGGAAAGCGGTGCTCCCCCTGGAGCTTCACGCTCCCTCCTCGCCGCGCGCCGCGCGGTGGGCGCGCACCAGCTCGAAGAGACGGTTGGGAGAGAGCGGGATTTCGAGGATCTCGAAGCCGGGCAGGCCGAGCGCGTCCTCGACCGCCTGGGCGAAGAGCGCCCCGGTCGGGATCGCCCCGGCCTCCCCCGCCCCCTTGACGCCGAGCGGGTTGAGCGGCGAGGGGGTCTCGAGGTGGCCGACCTCGATCGGCGGCACGTCGAGCGCCGTCGGCACGAGGAAGTCCATGAACGAGCCGTTCAGGAGCTGTCCGCTCGCGTCGTAGACCAGCTGCTCGTAGTAGGCGTTGCCGATCCCCTGGGCGACGCCGCCGTGCACCTGCCCCTCGACCAGCAGCGGGTTGATCACCCGCCCGCAGTCGTGCACCACGACGTACTTCTCGATGGCCACCGCCATCGTCTCGGGATCGACCTCGACGATCATCGCGTGCGCTCCGGCGGCGGTCGCCCCCCGTTCGGGGCCGAAGTAGCGCGTCGCCTCGAGCCCCGGCTCGCTCCCCGAAGCGACCGCGCCGCGCAGCGGGTTCGCGCGCCGCGCCAGCTCGCCGAGCCCGATCGCGCGCCCGGGCTCGCCGCGCACCCGGGCGGCGCCGCCGGCGAGCTCGATCTCTCCGGCCTCGACGCCGAGCGCCGCCGCGGCGAGCGCCCGCGCCCGCTCGGCGACCGCCCCCGCCGCGGCATGGATCGCGTTGCCGGCGACCACGGCGCCCCGACTGGCGAAGGTGCCGGTCCCCCAGTGGAAGCGGTCGGTGTCGCCCGTGGTGACGTCGATCTCGGCGGCGTCGACGCCGAGCGCGTCGGCGGCGACCTGGGCGAAGGCGGTGAAATGCCCCTGCCCCTGCGTGCCGACGCCGGTCGCCACGGTCACGCGCCCGCTCCCCTGCACCTGCACGCGCGCCCCCTCGAACGGCCCGATGCCGGTCCCCTCGACGTAGGTGACGATGCCGATTCCCCGGCGGCGGCCCGCCGCGCGCGCGCGCGGCTGCTCCTCCTCGACGAAGCGCCGGTAGCCGATCCGCTCGAGCGCCTGCTCGAGGATCGGCGCGTAGTCGCCGCTGTCGTAGGTCAGCTCGGTGAAGTCCTGGTAGACGATGCCCTGCGCGACCGGGAAGGCCTCCTTCGGAAGCAGGTTGCGCCGGCGGATCTCGGCGCGGTCGAGCCCGAGCTCGCGCGCGGCCAGATCGAGCAGCCGCTCGATGACGAAAGTGCCGTGCTGCCGGCCGGCACCCCGGTAGGGGGTGACGATCGGCAGGTTCGTGAATACCGCGCGGAGCTCGCTGCGGTAGGCCGGGATCGCGTAGAGACCGAGCGCGTTGGCCTGGCTGTTGAGCGGCACGGTCAGGCCGTAGGGGTCGTAAGCGCCGGTGTCGTGCAGGAAGCTGTCGGCGAGCGCGAGGATGCGGCCGTCGCCGTCGACCGCGAGCTCGGCGTCGTGGATCTGCAACCGCTCCTGGGTGGTCGAGACGAAGTCCTCGGCGCGGTCGCTCACCCACTTGACCGGGCGGCCGAGGCGGAGCGCCGCCCAGGGGACGACGACCTCCTCCGGGTAGAACATCATGATCTTCGGCCCGAAGCCGCCGCCGATGAAGGGTGCGACGACGCGCAGGCGGTCCTCGGAGAGGCCGAGCCAGGCCGCGAGGCCATTGCGGATCGGGATCGGCGCCTGGGTAGTGTCCCAGACGGTCAACCGCTCGGCGCGCGCGTCCCACTCGGCGACGACGCCCCGCCCCTCGAGCGCCGCCGCCGCGCCCCGGTCGTAGCGGAAGCGGCGGCGGACGACGAGCCGCGCCGCCGCGCGGCCGGCTTCGACGTCTCCCCGCCCTTGGACGACGTGCGCCGCGAGGTTCGAGTCGAGGTCGTCGTGGACGCGCGGCGCCCCGGGCGCGAGCGCCCCCTCGAGGTCGGCCGCCGCCGGCAGGACCGCGAAGTCGACGCGGATCTCGGCCACCGCGTCCTCGGCGAGCTCGCGGCTCTCGGCCACCACCAGCGCGATCGGCTCGCCGAGGTGGCGCACCTTGCCGCGCGCGAGCGGCACCTGGGTCCGCTCGTGGAAGAGCGCTCCGGGCACCGGCGGCGGCGGCACCAGCAGCGGCCCCGGCCGCCAGGCCGCGCCGAGGTCATCGGCGGTGAACACCGCCACCACCCCGGGCAGCGCCCGCGCCCGCTCGGCGTCGATGGCGCCGAGTCGCGCGTGCGCGTGCGGGCTGCGTAGGAAGGCGGCGTGCAGCATGCCGGGCAGCTGCAGGTCGTCGACGAACAGCGCCCGCCCGGTCAAGAGGCGCGCGTCCTCGTTGCGCGCGAGCCGCGCCCCGATGACGCCGCCCTGCGCTCCGGCGACCATGGTCACGCCGCTCACTCCCCCTCGACGAAGGCGACGATGCGGGCGAAGGCGGCCTCGCCGCCGCGGAAGCGGAAGGGGAAGCAGCCGAGCCAGAGGCGCTGGTCGAGCACCTCGTCGATCCGGCCGCCGAGGTTTTCGGCGTGGAAGACGCCGTGCGGGAAGAGCTTGACGTGCATGACCTGATAGTCCTCGGGCCACGGCATCTTCTCGGCGAGTGAGCCGCCGATCGCCGCCTCGACCTCCGGGATCAGGTCGGGGCGGGCCTTGCGCACGTTGGTGTTGAACGGATGGTCGGCCGCGATGCAGTCGACCGCCAGCCAGCGGATGCCGCGGTCGAGCACCCACTCGGCGAAGCGCCCCTGCGGCCCCGGGTGGCGCAGGAAGGCGCGCGGCAGGTCGGGCTCGTGGGGCGCGTCGAGGCCGCGGAAGGGCAGGCCCGCGGAAGGGCAGGGCGCCGCCTTGTGCCAGTCCTCGTTGTAGAAGCGATGGTAGCCGGTGTGGATCACCAGGATGTCGCCCCGTTCGATGCGGATGCCGTGCCTCTCCTCCCAGGCCTCGAAGTGCTCGGGGCCGTAGATCTGGTAGTCGCCGATGCCGAACTGGCAGAGGTCGACGATGCAGGCCGGCCCGAACAGCGTCTCGATCGGGATGCCGGCGATGTCGGGCCCCGGGTCGTAGAAGTGGATGGGCGAATCGAGGTGGGTGGCGATGTGGTTGGTCGTGCCCAGGTACTGCGCATTGACCCCCTCGAAGGCCAGCCGCTTCTGCCACTTCACCGTCGGTCCCTCGTAGAAGGCGAAGGACGGCGAGTCGGCGCTGAAGTTCTGCGAGAGGTCGAGGATGCGAACCTTGGCGAGATCGTAGGGGACGTGCACGGCGCCTCCTCTTCTAGCCGGCGAGGGCGGCCAGAGCCTCCCGGAACGGCTGCATCGGCGGACGGACCAGGCCGAACCCGATCTGGCCGATGCCGGGCTCCTCGTGGGCGATGCCGGTGTTGACGTGGGGCGGCAGGTCGAGCTCGACGACCCTGCGGGCGTCGATGCCGGTCGGCGTGCCGCGGAAGCCGAGGCCGGGAATCGTGAAGTCGGGGTGCTCGGCGACGGTGATCCGGTACATGTCGAGGGTCGCCTGGACGGCGCTCGCCGGCGTGCCGCCCACCAGGCGCGCGATCGCCGGCGCCGCCGCCATCGCGAACGCGCCGATGCCGGCGCATTCGGTGATCACCGAGTCGCCGATGTCGGGATTGGCCTGCGACTGGTCGAAGCCCTCGTAGAAGACGCCGACCGGCACCTGCGCGGGTCCGGTGAACCAGCGCTCGCCCGCTCCCGAAACCCGGATGCCGAAGTCGGTGCCGTTGCGCGCGAGCCGAGTGACCAAGGTCGAGCCCGCGACACCGTGGCCGGCGTCGCAGATCGCCTTGCAGGCCGCCATGATCGGGTTGAGGATCGCCAGCCAGTTGCCGCCCAGCACCTCGAGCGCGCGGCCGCGGGTCTCGCTCGGGGCGGCGGCGCGCGCGATCGCCGGCGCCAGGTGGCGCAGGAGCATCAGCGAGCCCGCCAGGCTGCTGCAGTGCCCTTCGTCGCCGCGGTGGAGCATCTCGGCGATCGCCGCGCGCAGATCGAAGCCGCCGGTCGCTGCGAGCGCCGCGCCGAGCAGAGGCGCCAGCGTCTCGTTGAGCCAGCGCAGCCGCTCGAGCACCTCGGGCGCGTAGGCGCCGAAGCGCAACACCTTGCCCGAACCCTCGTTGAGCGTCGAGAAGCAGCGCCCGCCGAAGGTGCTCTCCTCGACCACCCAGACGGCGAACGACGGCGCGACGACGCCGGCCATCGGCCCGGCCGCGCCATGGTGGTGGCAGGCGTCGAAACGCACGCCGCCACTCGCGAGCAGCTCGCCCGCGCCCTCCGGATCGCTCGCCCACCCCTCGTAGAGCGCCGCGCCGATCAGCGCGCCGCGCAACGGCCCCGACATCCGCGGCCACTCGATCGGCGGACCGGCGTGCAGAAGCATGCGCCCGCCGAAGTCGGGCAGCACCTGGTCGGCGCGCGCGACGCCGACCAGGCGGGGCCGCGCGGCGAGCATCCGCTCGACCGCTGCGCGATTGGCGGCGTCGACGTCCATCACCAGCCTCCCTCCCGTTCGAGCCCGGCGAGCGCCGCCGCGAGCGGCGCCGCCCAGGCGAGCAGCTCCTCGTCCGCGCCGAAACGGGCGGCGAGCTGCAGCCCCATCGGCAGCCCATCGCGACTACGCCCGGCGGGCAGCACGAGCGTCGGCATGCCGGCGTGCGTCCAGGGGAGGTTCATCACCGGGTCGCCGGTCGAGCCGAGGCCGAGCGGCGCCGGCCCCACCGCCGGCGGCGAGATCCAGAGGTCGAGGCCGGCGCGATCCATCGCCGTTTCGAGCTCGGCGCGCAGCGCGAGCCCGCCGGCGCGCGCCCGCTCGAGCTCCTCGCGCGAGACCGACTTGCCCCGCTCGATCAGCTCGGCGGTCTTCCCGTGGTAGCGCTCGCGGTAGCGGGCGTACCAGACAGCGTGCACCTCGGCCGCCTCCGCCGCCACCAGCCGCCGATGGCGGCTGTCGATCGCGGCGAAATCGTCCATCGCCGCGACCTCGACGACCTCCACTCCGTGCGACGTCAGGCGACGGCACGCGCGCTCGAGGTGCTCCCTTCCTTCAATGGACGCTTTCTCGAGGTAGCGACCGGCCGGAACGCCGACCCGCGCGGCGCGCGGCGGCGCGCCGCGCGGGCGCCAGTCTGGGATCGCGATCGAGGCCGAAAGGGCGATCGTCGCGACGTCGCGCGCGAAGAAGCCGACGTGGTCGGCCGAGGGCGCCAGCGGGATCACGCCGGCGCGCGAGATCCGGTCGTAGCTCGGCTTGAAGCCGGCGATGCCGCAATACGCCGCGGGGCGGCCGATCGAGCCGATGGTCTGGGTGCCGAGCGCCAGATCCGCGAGCCCCGCGGCGACCGCCGCCGCGGAGCCGCTCGACGAGCCCCCCGGGGTGCGGTCGAGCGCCGCCGGGTTGCGCGTCGGTCCGGGCGCGAAGTAGGCGAACTCGGTGGTCACGGTCTTGCCCAGGACCAGCGCCCCGGCCGCGCGCAGCGCCGCGACGCAGGGGCCCTGCGCGCCGCCGAGCTCGGCGAGCGGCAGCGAGCTGCCGGCGCGCGTCGGCAGGCCGTCGGCGTGGAAGATGTCCTTCACGCCGAGCAGCAGGCCGAAGAGCGGGGCCGCGACGCCGCGCGCCTCGAGCGCCGCGGCCTCGCGCCGCAACCGTTCGGAACGCCCGGGCTCGCCGACGTAGGCGCGCACCGTCGGCTCCCGCTCGGCGAAGCGCGCCTCCCACTCCTCGAGCCGTTGCGCGAGGCGCGGCTCGCCCTCGGCCCTAGCCGTCACGCCGGCTCCGCGCGGCCGCCAGAACCGCGTCGACGATGTGCTGGTAGCCGGTGCAGCGGCAGAGGTTGCCGGAGAGCGCCCGCCGGACCTCGGCCTCGGTCGGCTCGGCGTGCTCGCGCAGGAAGGCGGTGATCGTCGTCAGAATGCCGGGCGTGCAGAAGCCGCACTGCAGCGCGTGCGCGCGGCGGAAGGCCTCTTGCAGCGGTCCGAGCGCGCCCTGCTCGCCGCCCAGCGCCTCGACGGTCTCGACCGCGTGGCCGTCGGCCTGCACGGCGAGCAGCAGGCAGGAGCGGACCGGCTCGCCGTCGAGCAGCACGGTGCAGGCGCCGCAGACGCCGTGCTCGCAGCCGACGTGCGTGCCGGTCAGCCCTAGGTCGTGGCGCAGGAAGTCGGAGAGCAGCCGCCGGGGCTCGACCTCGCGCGCGACCGCGCGGCCGTTGATCTCGGCGCGCACCGCCAGGCGCCGCGCCCCGCTCACGCCGCCTCCGCGCGCAGGCGGGCCGCTGCCAGGGCGCGAGCGGCGAGCACCCGAATGAGGTGGCGCTTGAAGTCGGCCGAGGCGTGGATGTCGCCGACCGGATCGATCTCGCTCTCCGCGGCGTGGCGCGCGGCTTCGGCGATCCGTTCGACGTCGAGCGGGCCGCCGGCGAGCGCGGCCGCCGCCACGCCGGCGTCGACCGGAGCGTCGCCGACCGCGAGCAGCACGAGGCGCGCGCGCCGGCAGACGCCGCGCTCGTCGAGCGTCACCGCCGCCGCCACGCCGGCCAGCGCGTAGTCGCCGTGCCGCCGGGCGACCTCGAGGAAGGCGAAGCCGCTGCGCGGCGGCGGCGGCGGCAGGGCCACCTCGACCAGCAGCTCGCCGGGCTCGAGCGCGGTGGCGAAGAGGCCGCGAAAGAAGTCGCGCGCCGCGACCCAGCGCTCGCCGCCCCGGCGCGCCAGCCGGAGGCGGGCGTCGAGCGCCAGCGCCACGGCCGGCAGCTCCGCCGCCGGATCGGCGTGCGCGAGGCTGCCACCGAGCGTTCCCCGGTTGCGGATCTGCGGATGGGCGACGTGCGGCAGCGCCGCGGCGAGCAGCGGCGCGCGCTCGGCCACGTGCGGATCGCGCTCGAGACGGCCCTGGCGCGCGAGCGCGCCGAGGCGCAGCTCGCCGTCGCTCGCCACCGCCACGCCGTCGAGACCGGGCAGGCGGTTGACGTCGACCAGCAGCGTCGGCTGCGCCAGCCGGAAGTTGAGCAGCGGGATCAGGCTCTGGCCGCCGGCGAGCACCTTGGCGTCGTCGGGGCGCTCAGCGAGCACCTCGAGCACTTCGTCGAGGGAGCGCGGAGCCACGTAGTCGAAGGGCGCCGGCTTCACGGGGAGCGCCGATTGTACGGGATCTCGCTCTCGCGCAGCCGCCGCTTCTCGACCTTGCCGAGGGCGTTGCGCGGCAGGGCGTCGAGCCGGACGAAGCGGCGCGGTCGCTTGAAGGGCGCGAGCTCGCGCCGGCAGTGCTCCTCGAGCTCGGTCGGCGCGAGCTCGCCGTCGGCGACCAGGAAGGCGACCGGCGACTCGCCGAACTCGGGATGCGGCTCACCGACGACCGCCGCCTCGCGCACGCCGGGCAGCGCGAGCAGCACCTCCTCGACCTCGCGCGGGTAGACGTTGAATCCTCCCGAGAGGATCAGCTCGCTGGCGCGGCCGAGCAGCGTGAAGTGGCCGGTCCGCGGATCGCGCCGCCCGAGATCGCCAGTGCGGAACCAGGGCGCGCCTCCCGCGGCATCGGCGCGGAAGCTCGCCGCGCTCTTCTCCGGCGCGCGCCAGTAACCCGAGAAGACGTTCCGCCCGCGCACTTCGATCTCCCCCTCCTCGCCGTCGGCGAGCGGTCGCCCCAGCGGATCGACCAGGCGCGCCTCGACGCCCGGCAGCGGCACGCCGACCGTCCCGGGCAGGCGCGGCCCGCCGAGCGGATTGCCGAGCAGCATGCCGGTCTCGGTCATGCCGTAGCGCTCGAGGATCTCGACGCCGGTCGCGGCACGGAAGGCCTCGAAGAGCTCGGTCGGCAGCGGCGCCGAGCCGGAGACGAAGAGCCGTACCGCCGAGAGATCGACCGCCGTCCGCCGCCGTTCGAGCTCCTCGACCAGCCGGCCATAGAGCGTCGGCACGCCGAAAAAGAGGGTCGCTCGTCCGGCGGAGAGCGCCTCGACGGTCGCCGCGGCGTCGAAGCGCCGCTCGAGCCGGACGCTCGCGCCGGCGGCGAGCGCGCTCATCAAGCCGACCACCAGTCCGTGCAGGTGGAAGAGCGGCAGCGCGAGCAGCAGCACGTCGCGCTCCGACCAGGCCCAGGCTGCGTGCAGCGATTCGATCATCGCGACGACGTTGCCGTGGCCGAGTCGCGCGCCCTTGCTCCGGCCGGTCGTGCCCGAGGTGTAGAGCAGCAGCGCCAGGTCGTCGGCGGCCAGCGGCGCGCGTAGCGTGGTCGCTTCGGGCTCCGGCGCGTCCGGCACCCAGGAGATCGCCAGCGCATCGAGCGCGAGCACCTCCTCGATGCTCCGCCGCTCCACGGTCGCCAGCTGATCGAAGATCGGGAGCCGCTCACGGTCGCAGATCGCGAGGCGCGGCTCGGCGTCGGCGACGACGTGCGCGACCTCCCGGCGGGTGTAAGCCGGGTTGAGCGGCACCAGCACCGCGCCCGCGCGCAGCACGGCAAGCTGGCCGACGACCAGCTCGGCACGGTTGGCGGCGAGCAGCAGCACGCGGTCGCCGCGACGCAGGCCCCACCCGGCCAGCTGCCGGGCGAGCGCCGCGGAGGCGCCCGCGAGCTCGCCGTGCGTGACGCTCCGGCCGTCGGCATGCAGCGCGGGCGAGCCGGGCGAGCGCCGAGCGGCGCGCGTCAGGCGCGAGTAGAGGTCGACCGCCTCCGGCCCCGACATTTCGCGCATCGTAACAGCGCCGCGACCACCCCCGGGTTCTCCGGCCCGCAGACTGCCTCGGCATCCGCTCGGGGACATGTTCCCGGCGCAGCCGGGTACGTGTCCCCGTCCCAGCGCCCGGCGCCCGCGGCTAGCCGGCCTGCAGATTGCCTCGATAGTGCTCTACCGGATCTGGGGAGAAGCTCTCCTGCGCGCGGACCTTCGGTCCGTGCTCGGAGACTTCCCCCTTCTCGGACCGGCCTCGATTCCCGGCGTTCTGCCGGCGGGCCGGCTCGGCAACCCTTGCGCTCTCCTTCGGGGACAGGCACGGGTGCGTGTCCCCCGAAAGTGTCCCCCGTACGTGTCCCCCGTAGGTGTCCCCGGCGCCTGTCCCCGGAGGGCGGGGGTCAGCGCTCGGGGTGGGAGGCGACGACGACGGTGCGGTCGTCGTTCGCCTCGCCGTCGCCGGTGTAGGCCTCGACGTCGGCGAGGATCGCCTCGGCGATCTCCTTGGCGGGGCGGCCGCGCAGGTCGCGGGCGAGCGCGACCAGGCGGTCGACGCCGTACTCGGCGTCCGGGTCGCCGGCGGCAGCGCCCGGCGGCGTCGCCTCGATCAGGCCGTCGGTGTACATCACGATCAGGTCGCCCGGCCCGACGCGCACGAAGCCGCGCTCGTATGTGGCGTCGGCGACCGGGCCGAGCACGGCGCCCCCCTCGGAAAGGAAGCGCACCTCGCCCGAGGCCGCGAGGTGGAAGGGCGGCGGGTGGCCGGCGTTGACGTAGATGAAGACGCCCGACAGCTCGAGCTCGCCGTAGAACATCGAGACGAAGCGGCTGGTCAGCGTCGAGCGGTGGATGATCTGATTCAGCCGCTCGACCGTGCGCACGATCTTGAAGTCGCGCGCCAGTCCCATGCGCAGCCCCATGTAGATGTCACGCACCTGGAGCGCCGCCGGCAGCCCGTGGCCGGAAACGTCGGCGATCGCCAGGCCGAGGATCTTGTCGGTGATCGGAATCAGGTCGTAGAAGTCGCCGCCGACCGACTCCATCGGCTGCGTGTGCCCGTAGAAGTCGAAGTCGCCGTAGACCGGCATGCGCCGCGGCAGGATCGAAGCCTGGATCTTGCGCGCCTCGTTGAACACCTCGGTCATCCGCTCCTGCCGCAGCTTCTGGTTGATCGCGTGGCGCAGCACCCCGAGCGAGAAGAGGACGTCGTCGTGGTGCGCGCCGGGTGCGACGTCGAAGGCGAGCAGGAACTCCTCCTCCCCCACCTCGATCGCCGCGAAGCCCTCGACACCCAGCTTGCGCTCGAGCTCGCGATCGAGCCGCGGATCGCCCGGCCCCATGTGCACGATCCCCTCGGCCAGCGCGATCTCGATCGGGGCGTAGCTCGGCGGCACGCGGATTCCCTGGATCGGCAGCGCCTCGGGGAAGGTCGCGACCAGCTCGTAGGCGCCCTCGCGCCAGCGGTAGAGCCGGCCGCCGTGGATCCCGAGCGCGTCGCGGAAGCGACCGATCACCGCGCAGGCAAGCGTGTGGATCGCCGCGCCGGTGTCACCCGAGGCCTCGATCTCGCGCACCACCTGCTCGACGCGCTTCATCAGCTGGCGATAGTCGACGGCGGGGGCGCTGGTCGTGCTCACGACGAATGGGCTCCTTGTCGGAATGCGGTCGGCGCGCGGGCTCGGCGCGCGGTCAGCCCCGGTCGATCAGGGCGCGAACGATGCGGTCCTGGGCGGCCATCGCCGCCGAGGTGCTGCGTACCTGGTTGCAGAGGATCGAGAAGGCGTAAACCCGGCCGGAGGCGGCCTT
>WYBK01000247.1 GCA_011525905.1 Acidobacteriota bacterium | reverse complement strand
GCGGCGATCGCCATCGCCAGCCGCTGCAGCGTGGCCCGCGTGGCGGTCGCCTCGGCCAGCCGAGCGAAGCGCTCGGCCGCCGGGGGGAGCGGCCATCGGAGCGGACGCGCGGCGCTCCTCTCGGGCGCCCGAGGCCGCATCGCCACCGGTTTGGCCGGGCCCCGTGCCGTCGGCTCGGGGGCCGCGCTCTCGCTTGCCGGCTGCTCGGGGTGCGCCGCGCTCTGCGCGGCCGGCCGGCCGACCGCGAGATAGATCGCCGCCGCGGCCACCAGCACCGAGCCGGCCAGCAGGAGCCAGCCGGAGGGCGAGGCCGGCAGGCTCGGCGAAGAGCCGGTCGGCGCGCGCGCCCCGGAGCGGGGAGCGAGGGGCGTCGTCGCCCGCTGGCCGGGCGCTGCCTCCGTCCCGGCGGTGAGCACGTCGAACGCCCGGCGAAAGCCGGGCAGCGGCGCTCCCGGGGGCGGTGCCGGCCGCGGCGCTGTCCCCGCGCGCGCTCTCTCGAGGTCGTCGAGCAGCTCGCCATAGCTGGCGTAGCGCCGCTCCGGCTCCTTCTCGAGCATGCGCTCGAGGATCGCGGCCACCGCAGCCGGGACGCGCGGGTTGCGCTCGCGCAGCGGCGGCAGCGGCGCCTGGAGGTGCTGGATCGCCTGGCCGAGGGGAGTCTCGGCATCGAACGGCGGGGCACCGGCGAACAGGTGGTAGAAGGTCGCCCCCAGGGAGTAGATGTCCGAGCGATGGTCGACCTCGAGGGCGAGCGTCTGCTCGGGCGACATGTAGCGGGGCGTGCCGAGGACGCGATCGCTCGCAGTCAGCGAGGTCGCGTCGACCAGCCGGCGGGCCAGCCCGAAGTCGACGATCCGCAGCTGGCCGTCCGCCCCGAGCATGAGATTCGAGGGCTTGACGTCGCGGTGCACCACGCCCCGCGCGGCGGCCGCCGCGAGGCCGCGGGCGGCTTGGATCAGGTAGTCGAGGCCATGCTGCCCCGCGAGGCGGCCGACATCGTCGAGCAGCTCCGCCAACGACCGCCCCTCGACGTACTCCATGACGTAATAGGGACGCCCGCGCTGCTCGCCGACCGCGTAGACGCGCGCCACGTTGGGATGGTCGACCGCCGACAGGAGCCGCGCCTCGCGCGCGAAGCGCGCGTAGACCTCGTCTTCCGGCCCCACCTCTGCCGCGACCGTCTTGAGCGCGACCCAGCGCTCGAGCCGGGTGTCGAAAGCTCGGAAGACGGCTCCCATCCCGCCCTGGCCGAGCAGCGACTCGACCCGGTAGTGGTCGACGAGCGTGCCGACCAGCGAGCTGGCGTCGCTCGGGGGCCCCGCGCTCTCGGTCGCTTCCATCGCCTCGTTCCGTCTCGCCCTGTGCGGCGGCGATGATACGCCGGAGACCGGGACCGGGCGGTCCGGGTTCGCGACCCTCGGGCCTCCCACACCGCGCGCAGGCGCGCTAGGGTAATCGTGGTGGATCTGTCGACGCGCTATCTCGGCTTCGATCTCGACTCGCCGTTCGTGGTCGGCGCCTCGCCGCTCGCCGACGACCTCGATCGAGTCCGGCGGCTCGAGGACGCGGGCGCCGCGGCGATCGTGCTGCGCTCGCTGTTCGAGGAGCAGATCACCCCGCCGCCGTCCCGGTTCGCCGTTCCGCGACGGGGCCGGCGGGTGGCGGCGGCGGCGCAGGAGCCGCTCGCGCCGCCCCGCTTCGCGCTCGCTCCCGAGGAGTACCTGGAGCACCTCGGCCGGGTCAAGGCGGCGGTCGGCTTGCCGGTGGTCGCCTCCCTGAACGGCGTCACGCTCGGCGGCTGGCTGCACTACGCCCAGCTGCTCGAGCAGGCGGGCGCCGACGCGGTCGAGCTCAACGCCTACCGGATGGTCACCGATCCGGAGACCACCTCGCGCGACATCGAGACCGGGCTCGTCGAGATGGTCGGAGCGGTCGCCGACGCGCTGCTGGTGCCGGTCGCCGTCAAGCTCTCGCCGCACTACACGGCGCTCCCCCATCTGGCGCGCGAGCTCGACCGGGCCGGCGCCGCGGGTCTGGTGCTGTTCAACCGCTTCTATCAGGCCGACATCGACCTCGAAGCGCTCGAGGCGGTGCCCGATCTCACGCTCTCGCGCTCCGACGAGCTGCTGCTGCGGCTGCGCTGGATCGCCGTGCTGCGCGGCGCCTTCGAGGGCTCGCTCGCGGCCACCGGCGGCGTCCACGGCTCGCTCGACGTGCTCAAGGCGGTCGCCTGCGGCGCCGACGCGGTGCAGGTCGTCTCGGAGCTGCTGCGCCGCGGCGTCGGGCGCCTCGCCGACCTGCGCGCCGAGATCGCCCTCTGGCTCGAGCGCCACGAGCTCGACTCGCTCGCCGAGCTCGCGGGGTGCCTGTCGCTCGAACGCTGCCCCGATCCGACCGCCTACGAGCGGGCCGAGTACCTGCACGTGCTGCAGAGCTGGTCGGAGCGGCGCTGAGCGCCGCCGCGCCACCTGAGCTAGCCTCGGCACCAGTGGCTCGCCCCGCGCTCTCCCTGCCGTTGGCCGGCGGCTCGTCGCGCGAGCGCTGGCTGCGTGCCCTGCTGCTCGCGCTGCTCGCCGCCGCGCTGGTCAGCGCGCGCGCGCCGCGTCAGCGGCCGGGGGACTTCTGCACCTACTACGCCGCTGGCCGGTTGGTCCTCGACGGCCACGCGGCCGCCGCGTACGACCGCGGCGCGCTCGGCGCGGCGCACGCGGCGGCCCACGGCGAGACGCCGCACCGGATCGGTGGCTTCCTGTACTCGCCCCTGTTGCTGCTGCCCGCGGCCGCGGTGGCGACGCTGCCCTTTCCGGCGGCGCAGGCCGCGCACCGCTTCGCCGGCACGCTGCTGCTCGCCCTCGGGCTCGCGCTGGTGCTCCGGCGCGTCGGCGCACCGGCGCTCGAGCTGGCGCTCGCCTCGGCCTTCTGTCTGTCGCACACCGCCTGGACGCAGCTGATCTACCAGAACTGGGGGATCGGGCTCTTCGTCGCCGTCGCCGCGGCTTTCGCCGCCGCGCGCGGCGGACGGACGCTGGCCGCCGGCGCGGCTTGGGCGCTCGCCGGACACCTCAAGGCGTTCCTCGCCCTCGTCGCGGCTCCGCTGCTCGCTACCCGCTGGCGACGACAGCTCGCCGTGGCGGCCCTCGCCGCCCTCCTGCTCGCCCTGCTCTCGCTCCCCTGGGTCGGGCTCGGCGCCTGGAACGCCTGGGCGGCCTCGCTCGGCGGCCTCTCGGCGCGCGGGGTGACCCCCTACTACAACAAGGTCTCGCTCGCCGCGGGGCTCGCACGCTTCGCGGTCGATCCGCGCGCCTGGCTGGCGCCGCTCGAGCCGGCCGCGGTCGCGCTGACCCGCGTCCTGCTCGGCGCCGGCGCGGCGCTCCTGCTGCTGGCGGCCGCACGCCTGCGGCGCGACCCGGAGCGGCTGGCCGCCGCCGCGCTCGCCGCCGTCCTCCTCTGCGTGCCGCAGGTCTGGGACCACACCGAGGTGCTGCTCTTCGCCGCCCTGCCGGCGTTGCCGCGCCGCGCGATCTGGGCCCTGGCCGGGGCGCTCGCGCTCTCGGCGGGCTACGGGCCGCTGGTCGGTGCGGGGCTCGAGCGGGTGCTGCGCGGCGGGCTGCCGGCCGCGCCGGTCGCCGGTCTGCTGCTCTTCTACCCCTTCCTGAATCTCGCTCTGCTCGGCACGGCGCTCGCGGCGGGGCCCCGTCCGGCAGAGGCGCCCGATGCCTGAGCTGCCCGACCTCGAGCTCTACCGAAGCGCGCTCGCCGAGCGACTGGTGGGCCAGCGGCTGGAGCGTCTGCGCCTCCTCTCGCCGTTCGTGCTGCGTTCGGTCGAGCCACCCCCCGAGGAGCTCGCCCGGCGTCGCTTCCTGTCGATCGGCCGGCTCGGCAAGCGGCTGGTGCTCGAGCTCGAAGGGGAGCGCTTCGCGGTCGTCCACCTGATGATCGCCGGCCGCCTGCGCTGGCTGCCGGCAGGCGCGAAGGGGCCGGGGAGGATCGCGCTCGCGGCCTTCGAGGTGGGCGAGGCGGTGCTCTGGCTGACCGAGGCCTCGAAGAAGAAGCGCGCGGCGATCCACTTGGTGCGCGGGCGAGCGGCGTTGGCTGCCCACGACCCGGGCGGCCTCGAGCCGCTGGCGGCGAGCGACGAGGAGCTCCGACAGGCGCTCTCGCGCGAGAACCGGACGCTCAAGCGGGCGCTGACCGACCCGCGGCTGGTCGCCGGAATCGGCAACGCCTACTCCGACGAGATCCTCTGGACGGCCGGGCTCTCCCCGTTCGCGCGCACCGCGACGCTCGCCGACGAGGCCTGGCGCCGGCTCGCCGAGGCGACGCGCGCGACGCTCGCCGGCTGGGTGGAGCGGCTGCGCGCCGAGACCGCGGGCGGGTTTCCCGAGAGGGTGACCGCCTTTCGGCCCGGCATGGCCGTGCACGGCCGGTTCGGCGAGCCCTGCCCGCGCTGTGGCGCACCGGTGCAGCGCATCGTCTACGCCGAGAACGAGGCCAACTACTGCGCCCGCTGCCAGACCGGCGGGCGCCTGCTCTCCGACCGCGCGCTCGCGCAGCTGCTGCACGACGACTGGCCCGAGACCCTCGACGAGCTCGAAGAGCGTCGGACGGCGGCGCGCGGCCCCGGGTGATCAGGCCGCGGCGGAGTCGTCGTGGGCGACCATCCGGTCGCGGCCCGCGCGCTTCGCGCGGTAGAGCGCGGCGTCGGCCAGCCGCACCAGAGCGGTCGCATCCGCGCCGTGCTCCGGGAAGGCGGCGAGGCCGAGCGACGCGGTCACCGGCCCGATGCTGTCGCGCCCGAAGCGGAGGATCGCCGAGCGCTGCGCCTCGAGCAGCTCGCCGGCGCGCCGCCGCGCGTCCTCGATCGAGCACTCGGGCAGCACGAAGCAGAACTCCTCGCCGCCGTAGCGGCAGAGCAGGTCCTCCTGGCGGAAGTGGCGGCGCGCGGCCTCGGCGAAGCGCTGGATCGCCAGGTCGCCCGCCTCGTGCCCCCAGGTGTCGTTGAGCCGCTTGAAGTGGTCGAGGTCCGCCATCACCACGGTGAGCGGCTGCCGGCGCCGCTGGCACCTCTCGAGCTCGCGGGGCAGCGTCTCTTCGAGGAAGCGGCGGTTGTAGAGCCCGGTCAGCCCGTCGCGCACCGACTGCGAGCGCAACTGCTCGCGCAGCGCGAGATTGCCCAGGGCGAGCGCCAGCGCGCCGGCGATCCCCTCGAGCTCCTCGAGGCGCTCCTCGAGCGGCTGCTCCTCGAGCGCCGCGGCACCGAAGGCGACGTGGAGCAGGCCGATCGTCTCGCCCTGGGTGACCAGCGGCAGACAGGCGTAGGGCTCCTTCAGCCCGTCGCGGCCCCCCAGGTGGCCGCAGACCAGTTTGCGGCCGACGTCGGGCACCAGGTAAGTGCGCCCCTGGCGCAGCGCCCAGCAGTCGGCCGGCGTGGTCAGCAGGTCGACGCCGACCGGCCGCTCGCCGAAACAGACCCGCAGGTCGAGCTCGACGCGAGACGGGCTGATCGTGTGCAGGGTTCCCGAAGCGCCGGGCAGCAGGGCCGGGGAGAAGCGCTCCAGGATCGCGAAGGCTTCGGCGGCGTCGGCGGCGGTCTGCAAGAGCTGCGATAGCTCGTGCTGTCGAGAGATCTGGCGGTCGCGCCGATCCAGCCGTTCGGCCATCCGGTTGAAGGCATTGGCCAAGCGGCCGAGCTCGTCGCTCGTCTGGGCGACGGCGCGGGCCGACAGGTCGCCCCGCTCGAGCGCCTCGGCGGCGCGCACGACGACGCGGATCGGGCGCACCAGGCTGCGCGCGAAGGCGAGGGCGCCGGCGAAGGCGAGGCCGATCGCGGCGACCAGGCTGCCGGCGGCGATCGCCGTCGCCGAGCGGCGCCGCCGCTCGACCCGGGCGATGGCCTCGTCGAGGCGGGCGCGCTCGGCGCCGACCATCACCGCCTGGATCGCGCGGATCTCCTCGACCAGCCGGTTGCCGGCGCCGCTGGTGATGGGGAGAATCGCCTCGCGATGACGCGCCAGCGAGAGCTCCGAAGCCCGAGCCGTCGCCGGCGCGAGCGCGTCGGTCACGGCGTCCGCAGCCGCGGCGAGACCCTCGACGGAGGCCGCCTGATAGCGCTCGGCGAGGCGCGAAACTTCGGCCCAGGCTTCGAGCAACCGGGGATCGCGGGCGCTCGCGTGCGCCCGCTCGACCGAGCTCCGATAGGCGGCGAACGTGGCCGAGACCTCGGCGCGCGACGGCGTGCCGCGCAGCCGGAAGCCAGAGTGGGCGGCGGCGAAGGCCGGCAACCGCTCGCGCGCTTCCTGGGCGGCGGTGACGTGCGCCGGAGGCACGGCCCGGCGCCCGTCCAGAACGACGTCGGCCGCCTCCCGGCACCACCGCTCGAAGAGCGCGTCGAGTCGGGCGAGCCGCTCGAGCTGCTCGGGCCGCCCGGCCAGCAGCTCGCCGAGCGCGCGAACGGAGCGCGGCCAGGCGCCGACGGCCTGTTCGAAGGGTGCGAGGAACGACTCCTCGCCCGCCAGCGCGAAGCCCCGCTGGCCGGTCTGGGCGTCGATGACCAGCTGGAGATGCGAACCGAGCCGCTCGACGACCCGCTCGATGCGCTCGATCTCGGCTTGCGCCGCCAGGGCGGAGTGGAGCGCGCCGTAGATCGCCAGGCCGGCGAGCGCGGCGAGCAGGAGCGGCGCGCCCACGGCGAGCGTCAGCCGCGAGGGGAGGCTGCGGGGCAGCAGAACGGCGAGGCGGGAGGTCGCTCTTCTCATCGGCGGGGCTCCATCGCGACGCTTGCGAGAGCAAGAGCACGGCCAACGCCTCCGGCTCCGGCGGCCACCGGAAGCCGGGAGGTTGGTCCGGAGCGAAGCCTCGTCGTTTCAGTCGCTTGGCCCGTCCCCTCGCGGGCTCGGCGAAGGGGCGTGGGGGCGGCGGGGCTCGGGCCCCTGGCGGGCTCGACTTCCAGCTTCCGGACGCCGGACGAGGTGCCCGGGCGCCGGGCCGGAGGGCCGCGGCGCGATGCGTGAGCTGCGGCGCTTCGCGCTCCTGCTGGCGTTCGTCGCTCTGTTCGGCGGCTTCGCCTGGCTGACCCGGCACCCCGACACTCCCTGGCTCGACCGCGCCGCCGGCTGGCCGGGGATCGGGCCGCTCGCCGCGCGTTTCCGCGACGCCTATCGGCCGCCTCCGGCCGCCGAGGCGCCGCCGCCCGAAGGGGTCGAGATCGTCACGATCTTCCTGCCGCCGCCGCCTCCCGAGCCTCTGCCCAACGACTTCGCGGCCAGCCCGGCCCCGAACCCGCCGAGGCCGCAGGAGCCGTCGCACGCCGGTCCGCCGCCGCTCGGCCGGGCGCCCGCGCCCGTCCTGCCGGTGCCGGCCCGAGCGGCCTCGGCCGAGCAGCTCGCTGCGGTCGGGCGGCAGATCGGCGGCGAGCCGCTGCGCGCGACGATCGGGCCCTACGCGCTGCTCGCCGCGCCCGGTCTCGAGTTGCCGCGCGCGCGCTGGGACGCCCTCGGCAACGCCCTCGACGGCGCCTACCGGGAGCGCTACGGCGTCGCGCCGCTCGGCGCGCCGGCCGAGAGCGTGGCGCTCTTCGCCAGCGAACAGGACTACCGGGCGCTGCAGCGGCGCGAGCAGCGCCTCGCCGGCCTCGAGGCGTCGGGGCACGCGAGCGGCGGGCTGGCCGCGCTCTACGCCGCCGGCCGCTCGGCGCAGGAGATCGAGTCGACGGTGGTCCACGAGCTGGCGCACTTCCTCCACCGGCGCGCCCTCGGGCCGGCGCTCCCCCCCTGGCTCGACGAGGGGCTGGCGGAGGACCTGGCGCAGACCCCCTTCGACGGCGCGGCCTTCCTGTTCGGCCAGAGCCGGGTCGACGTCGAGCACGCCGCCGGCCGCACGGTGGTGCGTGGCGCGCTCGCGGCGCTCGACGAGGCCGACCGCGCGGTGCTCGAGGACCGGTTGCCGCCGCTCGAGCGGCTGGTCGCGCTCGATTGGGAGGCCTTCGTCGGCCCCGGCGCGCCGATCCACTACGCCGAGGCGCTCTGGCTGATCCGCTACCTGCTCGACGGCGG
>WYBK01000246.1 GCA_011525905.1 Acidobacteriota bacterium | reverse complement strand
TCCCGACGCGACGGTGCCGGGTCACCAGGTCGCCTTCTACTGCTTCAACTACGGCTCGGTGGCGGCGGCGAGCTTCGCGGCGGGGCTGCCCTGGCTCGATCTCCACCAGGCCTCCCGCGCCCGCGGCTGGCGCCCGCGCAGCCGCGGGCTGCTGCTCGCCGCGCTCGCCGCGCGGGAAGCGCGGAGGCGGGCCTGAGCGCGACCTACTCACCGCAGCAGGTGCTGCCGCGCGAGCTGGTCCGCGTGGTCGACGAGGCTCGCTACTGGTTCGTCATCGGCGGCCAGGCGGTGCGCTGCTTCGCGCCGTTCCGGCCGAGCCGCGACGTCGACTTCGGCGTCGAATCCGCGGCCGATCTCGAGGATCTCGTGGCGCGACTCGAGCGCACCGGCGAGGTCGAGATGCAGGAGCGCGCGCCGGATACCGTGCACCTCGCGTGGAACGGCATCAAGGTGTCGTGCTTCGTGCTCGAGCGGCTGGCGCCGTTCGTCGAGGATCGCCATCTCGATCTGACCGGCCTGCTGGCGACCAAGCTGCACGCGATCCTCGATCGGGGCCTGCGGCGCGACTTCTTCGATCTCTACGTGCTGCTCGAGCAGGAGCGGCTGGGCGTCGCCGCGCTGCTCGGCGCGATCCGCAAGGTCTACCAGGGCGAGATCGACGACGGCCTGCTGCTGCGCGCGCTCACCTACTTCGACGACGCCGACCGCGAGGCGGCGCTGCCCGGCGAGGGCGCGCGCGACTGGCGCGTCGTCCGGGACTACTTCCTCGCCCAGGTGGGCGCGCTGCTCGTGCCGCCGGCGCGACGCCTCGCGATCCAGGACCGCAAGGTCGACGTGATCGAGAACGGCGCGCCGCGATGAGCCTCGCCCCCGGCGCCCGCCTCGGCCCCTACGAGATCGCCGCCAAGCTGGGCGAGGGCGGCATGGGTGTCGTCTACCGAGCGAGAGACTCTCACTTGGGGAGGGAGGTCGCGCTCAAAGTCTTGCCCGAGGGGCTCACCGCGGATCCGGAGCGGGCCGCGCGATTCGAACGCGAGGCGAAGCTGCTCGCCTCGCTCAACCACCCGAACATCGCCCAGATCTACGGCCTCGAGACTTCGGGAGAGAACCGAGCCCTGGTCATGGAGCTGGTCGAGGGGCCGACCCTGGCGGAACGCCTGGAACAGGGGCCTCTTCCTTTCGACGAGGCTTTGCTTCTGGCCCGGCAGATCGCCGAGGCTCTGGAGCAAGCCCACGAGAAGGGAATCATCCACCGGGATCTCAAACCGCAGAACATCAAAGCTTCCATAGAAGGGAAGGTCAAGGTTCTCGACTTCGGTCTGGCGAAGGCGATGGATCCCGTCGGCGCGACTTCGAGCTCGACCGCCGAGCTCGCGCGCTCGCCGACGCTGATGCACTCGCCGACGCTGTCCGCCGCGGGCACGCAGCTCGGCGTCATCCTCGGCACCGCGGCCTACATGGCGCCGGAGCAGGCGCGCGGGCTGCCGGTCGACAAGCGCGCCGACCTCTGGGCGTTGGGCGTGATTCTCTTCGAGGTGCTCACGGGGCGTCGCCTCTTCGAGGGGGAGCTGGTCTCCGACCTCCTCGCCGCGGTGCTGCGCCAGGAGATCGATTGGTCGGCGCTGCCGGCCGAGACGCCCCCCGCGCTCCGGCGGCTGCTGCGCCGCCTGCTCGAGCGCAACCCGAAGAACCGCCTGCACGACGCCGCCGACGCGCGGATCGTGCTCGCCGACCTCGCGGCGGGCGTCGCGGACGATGTCGCGCCGGCGCCCGTCGCTCCCGCGCGGACGCGGCGCCGCGAGCTCGTCGCCTGGGCGCTCGCCGCGCTCGCGACCGCCGTGGCGGCCTGGCTCTCCTTCGGCCGGCCGGCCGCTGCGCCGCCGGAGCCGCGAGTCATCCGCGCGACGCTGCCGTTGCCCGCCGGCGTCGCGATCGAGCTCGACGGCGAGCGCGCCGGCATGCCCGCGCTCTCGCACGACGGCACCCGCGTCGCCGTCGGCGCGCGCGAGGGCGCCGGGCCGATGCGCATTTGGGTCGTCGAGCTCGCGACCGGCGCCGCGCGCGCACTGCCCGGGACCGAGGAGGGGTACCGCCCCTTCTGGTCTCCGGACGACCGCACGATCGGCTTCTTCACCTGGAGCTTCCTCGGGACGACTCCGGCCGACGGCGGCGCCGTCCGCCGCCTGGCGCGCGCCCGCGACGCGCGCGGCGGCAGCTGGAGCCCGAACGGAACGATCCTCTATGCGCCGCACCAGGTGGGGCCGCTCTACACCCTCCCGGAGCAGGGCGGGGAGGCGCGCCCCGCCACCCGGCTCGGCGAAGGGGGCGGCCTCGGCACGCACCGCTTCCCTGCCTTCCTGCCGGACGGCGAACGCTTCGTCTACCTCGAGCGCCTGTCCGCCTTCGGGGGGCAGGGAGGTCGCGCCGCGGTGATCCTCGGCAAGCTCGGCTCCACCGAGCCGCTCGCGCGCCTCCTTGAGGTCGCGACCAACGCCGAGGTCGCCGGCGGCCGCCTGCTCTACGCCCGCGACGGCGCGCTGGTCGCGCAACCGCTCGACCTCGAGCGGGGCAGGCTCGCCGGCGAGCCGCGCACCCTGGTGGGCGACCTGCTGGTGAACCTGCGCTTCAGCTACGGCGTCTTCTCGGCGAGCGACACGGGCTTGCTCGCCTTTCTCGCCGGCCGGCAGAGCGACCTCTCCCAGCTCGTCTGGCGCGACCGCTCCGGGCGGCGCCTCGGGGAGCTCGGCGCTCCCGGCATCCTCTCCGGGTTGGGGGGCCTCGCGCTCTCGCTCGACGGCCGCTTCGCGGCGGTCTCGCGCATCGAGGCGGGGACCACCGAGGCCGACGTTTGGCTCTACGACCTCTCCCGGGGCACCGAGACGCGCCTGGCGCGGCCGGGCGCCGACGACTATGCGCCGCTCTTCGCCCCGGACTCCACCGCGCTCCTCTTCGGCTCGCGGGAGGGCACCGGCGGCACCGCGCGCATCGTCCGGCGCGACCTCGGCACCGGGGAGGAACGCGAGCTGCTCCGCGAGGATGGCCGGTACCTCCTGCCGGGGGTCCTCACCGCCGACGGGAAAGGGCTCCTCTACGAGCGGGGGGACGAGACGGAGCTCGGCGTCTTCGACATCCTGATCCACTCACTAGCCGATGGGAGCGAAGACCGCACGCTGATCGCCTCACTGGGCGACGACTCGGCGGCGCAGCTCTCGCCGGACGGGCGCTGGCTCGCTTGGAGCTCCGATCAGTCGGGGCAGTACGAGATCTACGTCGCCCCCTTCCCCGGTCCCGGGGCGCCGGTCCAGGTCTCGCGCGCCGGCGGCGTCCAGCCGCGCTGGCACCCGCGGGGCGGCGAGCTCTTCTTCAAGACGCCGGACAACACGCTGACCGCCGTCCCGGTCGAGAGCGGCTCCGCGACCTTCGCCACCGGCCCGCCCGAGCCGCTCTTCCAGATCGTCGAGTTCCTCGGCTGGACCTACGCCGTCGCCCCAGACGGCGAGCGCTTCCTGGTGCGCGAGCCGCTCGGCGAGCGCGACGTCTCGCCGATCACGCTGCTCACCGATTGGACCGCGCTGGCCGGCGGGCGCAGGCCCTGACCGCCAGGCGAGGCGCTCCCTCCCACCGCTCCCGCGCCCCGCGCCAAGCAGCGCCCAGGCAGGTTCGGCAGCAGGTGCCAGCCGATTCGCAATGCCTTGTCTGACAGCAACTTGCCAGGTGGCTGGCACCTTTTGGACCGCCATCGGGTCGTCGAGGAACCCGCCGAAAGCGCTCTCGTCGCCGCCCCCCGGCGGCCGCTCAGAAGCGGTAGCTGGCTCCGGCCAGCGCGTAGTGGAAGGTGGCGAAACTCAGCACCTCGTCGTTGTCGGCGCCGCCGTCGAGCAGCCGGTAGGCGAGGTAGGGGCGCAGCCGTTCGCTGGCGTGCCACTCGAGGCGCAGCGCGAGGTCGATCGCGCGCCCCTGCGGCCCGGCGAGCGCGTCGAGCTCCGCGTCGAAGGCGAGCGGCCCGCGTCCCTCCCAGCGCGCGCCGCCGTAGAGCAGCGGCACCAGGCCGAGGTCGTCGCGCTCGGCCGACCTGCCGGAGCCCGCCAGTCGGATCGAGGCGTCGCGCACCTTGGCGGTGAAGCCAGCGCGCAGCGACCACGGGCCCTCGGGATCGAACCGGCGCAGCAGCGACAGCCGGTAGGAGTCGAATCGGTAGCTCTGGATCAGCGTGGCGCCGGCCGGGAAGCGCGTGCCGTCGAAGTCGACGGGCGTCGCGGCGACGAGCTCTGTCTCGGTCGAGAGCGGGGCGGCGACGAGGCGCGCCGACCAGCGCGCGCCGAAGTCCCAGGTCAGGGTGGCACGGGCCGCGAAGGTCTCGGCGACATCGCGGAGGTCGAGCCGCGTGCCCTCGTCGCCGGGCACGGCGAAGGTGTTGCGCGTCTGCCGGGCAACGCCCGCCTCGAGGTCGAAGCGAAAGGTGGTTTCGGCCGCCGCCGGCGCCGCCGGGCCCAGAACGAGCGAGGCGAGGACGAGCGACGACGCCGACGCGAGTCGCGGCGGGCAAAGCATCGGTGAGCTCTCCTGGGGTGGACGACTCCCCGGCCGGCGCGGCCGGTTTCCTTCCCTGCTTACGCGGCAGCGGTCGCCCCGGATGGGCGCGCCGCCACCCCGCTCAGGCCGGTCGCCGCAGGAAACTGACGCCGAGAGTGACGAGGGTCAGCGGCAGCACGACGCCGAGCATGGCGTCGGCGAAGGCCGGCGCGCCCTCGTGCCGCTGGGCCGCCATCACGAGATAGGCGGTGTAGGCGAGGTAGTAGGCGAGGAAGAGGGCGCCCTCCCAGCGCGCGATCTCGCGCCCGGTGAGGAAGACCGGCAGGCAGGCGACCGCCGCCGCGAGCATGGCCCAGAGGTCGAAGCGGGAGACCTCCGGCGGCACCGGCAGTCCGGGAGCGCCGCCCAGGATCGCGGCCAGGCCGGCGACGCCGAGCACGCCCAGGATGTTGAAGATGCTGCTGCCGACCACGTTGCCCACCGCGATGTCGCGCTCCCCCTTCAGGCTGGCGGCGATCGAGGTCGCGACCTCGGGCAGCGAGGTCCCCGCGGCGACGATGGTCAGGCCGATCACCACCTCGCTGAGACCCGAGGCGCGGGCGAAGGCGATCGCCGCGGCGACGAGCGCCTCCGAGCCGGCGACCAGCAGGCCGAGCCCCGCGAGGATCAGGAGGATCTGCGCGGGGAGGCGGGCGTCCCACGCGGCCGCGCCGGCGGGCCGAATCTCGCGGGCGAACTCCTCGGCGCCGGAGCCGTTGGCGGCGCGCGCCTGGCGGACGAGGAAGACGGTGTAGGCCACCAGCAGCGCGAGCAGCAGCGCGGAGTCGAGCCGGCCCACCTCCGCGTCGAGGCAGAGCACGGCGAGCAGCGCCGAGGCGCCGATCATGATCGGCGCCTCCTGCCGGACGACTTGGAGATGGACGCGCAGCGGGGTGATGAGCGCCGCCAGGCCGAGGATGAACAGCACGTTGAAGAGGTTGCTGCCGACCACGTTGCCGACCGCGAGCGCGGTGCGGCCGTCGTAGACGGCGCCCGCCGACACGGCGAGCTCGGGCGCGCTGGTGCCGTAGGCGACCACGGTCAGGCCCACCACCAGCGGCGAGAGCCCGAGCCGGAGCGCGAGCTTCGAGGCGCCGCGCACCAGCGACGAGGCGCCCGTCACCAGGGCGACGAGCCCGGCCAGGAAGAGCACCGCGTGGAACATCGACGCCGTCCATGGTGTCGCAGGAGCGCGCCGCGAGCAAGGGTGCGCCCGACGCGCCGCGCGCGCGGGACTCGCCATTCCCGACCCGTCGAGGGCCAGTGAATCCGAATCCCGCCGACTAGGTTCGGACCTGCAGGGGACCTGGTAGCGCGTACGGGATTCGCCATCCGCGAGCCATCACCGGCTCGCGCATCCGAATCCGTAGCTTCAGGTCGACTGGAAGGAGACGTGGTAGC